>JAYQEA010000015.1:0-19228 GCA_038138625.1 Roseivivax sp. | reverse complement strand
TGCCTGCGCTATCGCTATCATTTCTTTGCCCTTAGTCATAGCCGCCGCGTATCTGCAAATACGATTCGAAAGCAACAAAGGCGCGTGTTTGCAGGCATGGACCTGCTGACCGACAAACAACACGTTGAATGCATGCAAAGGCCTAACCCAAGACAGCACAGCCCCAAGGGAGACGTGACACCAAAAATTCGTCATTTTTCAGGGCTCCCATCGAAGAGTTTTGGAAATATGACTTCGGCCACCCTTGCCGAGCCGAGCACCCGGGCTTACGCATTCAGTATGAGTGATACCGCCTCCCTACCCGACGATACCCGCGCCCGTAAAAACGTTCGTGTTTTGGTCATGATCCAAGCCGTCCTTGGCGCACAAATGCCGATGATTTTTACCGTTGGTGGACTGGCAGGCCAGTCGCTGGCATCCAACTTGTGTTTTGCAACGCTGCCTATTTCTCTGGTGGTGCTGGGCAGCATGATCACGGCAACGCCATTGTCGAACATCATGCAACGGTATGGACGCAGAACAGGTTTTCTTGTTGGTGCAACCGGTGGTGCATTTGGGGCCAGTCTCAGTGCTTTTGGGATCTACCAAGGGTCTTTCGCCATATTCCTACTGGGCAGCTTATTTACCGGCGTATATATGTCCGCCCAAGGCTTTTATCGGTTTGCGGCCACCGATACCGCATCAGACACCTATCGCGCCAAGGCGATTTCCTACGTTATGGCCGGAGGATTGCTGTCGGCAGTCATTGGCCCACAGCTTGCGACAGCGACCTCTTTTTCGATCTCTCCCTTTCCCTTTTTCGGCACATACATTGCGGTTGCTCTTTTGAATATTTTTGGTGCCGGTTTGTTTTTCTTCTTGGATATTCCAACACCGCCTGCACAGGAAAAGGGCGCTCCCAAGGGCCGAACACGACTTGAACTGCTGACCACACCGCGCATTGCGGTGGCCATAGTCTGTGCGATGGTGTCTTACGCGCTGATGAATTTGGTTATGACCTCAACGCCACTTGCCGTTGTCGGTTGCGGGCTAAGCGGTGCAACCACGCTGCCAGCTGGTTTGGCCGAGCGGCTGGCACCGGGTGATTTACGAGAACAATTTCAAGCCATCGCAGGCTTCGTTGTGACAGGCCATGTCCTTGCGATGTTTGCTCCGTCTTTCTTTACAGGACATCTGATCAACAGGTTTGGCGTAGAAAGGGTCATCGGCGCAGGACTTGTGATCTTGGGTCTATCAGGCGTTGTTGCGCTGGCAGGGATCACCTTGGGGAATTTCTTTATTGCGCTGATCTTATTGGGACTGGGCTGGAACTTTGGCTTTATCGGTGCAACGTCCATGCTGGCCGCGTCGCATTCTGCGCAAGAGCGCGGCCGCATTCAGGGTATGAACGATCTGATTGTTTTTGGCGGAGTGACTGTGGCATCGGTCGCATCGGGCGGGTTGATGAACTGTACCGGCGGCGCACCACAGGCCGGATGGACCGCAGTCAACATGGCAATGGCCCCCTTTCTTGTTCTGGCGGGAGGATCTTTGCTCTGGTTGATGCTGAAATCACGACAGAACACTTGATCTTGCCGCGCGCGCTTGTGTCAGATTTCGTGTCTTGCGGTCAGATAAATACCTCCGGCAGGTCTTCTAACATCGTGATCTCGGATCAGACCCTGCGCGTGATACCAGCAGCCAGCAACCGCCAGCGGCGCGAAACCTCCGAGAGGTGCAAAGTGCCATTTGCAACATGTTCGGGATGACGTCGCGCCATCTGCAACAGCGGTTCTGCCTGCCATGCGGTCAAAACCGCAACACGGCCCCTTTTTCCTGTTCCCTCTCGCCGCGCCTGTGCAATCTGGTCAAGACCCCACTGCGCCAATGACCTGACGGCGGCAGGGCGCCCGTCCACCATGGGAACCCGCCCGCGGGATTCAAGTTCTGGTATAGCCTGCAAAAAACCCGCGACGGCCAGTGCCGTTCCGAAATGATGCGCGGCGGCGGCGGGTTTACCGCCCAAAACGGCAACCGCCGCAGACATCAAAATACCGCCCGTCTGACCCAGATAGATCTTAAGCGCCGCCTCGTCTTCAAAGGCATCGCGATAGATGTCCCAACGCCGTGCTGCAACCAGACCATCCAACGATTGCGCCTGTTGCGCAGGCAACACCGTTGCAAGCGGTGTGGCCACCTCGTGCCGTCGCACGGCATCTCCGCCTGCGATCTCTTCCAAGACATCGCGCCACCATTGAAGCCGCATTTCGCAAATCATTGCCTCGGACGAGGCCCAAGGCGCACGCGCCACTTCGACATTCATCGCAAAAAGCGGAGCAAGCTGCGCACGGGCGGCCAACGGCATGGCCATCAGAGCAAGAAACCTGTCCGGATCGCCACGCTCGACAATTGCCATGCAGGCTGCAAGATCACCTGTAATCAAGGTCATGCACACGAGGTATCAATCACAAAGACTGATTTGCCCTGCCAGTCATTATTCGACTGCAAGCCCGTTTGCAGACGCTCTGTCGAAGCAACCCCTGTGGTCAGCCCGTCTTGTAAGACATTTGAATAAGACGGGGACAGAGCGCCGTTCATGTCCCTGCCCCGTCGCGGACCAATTTCCAGCGGACGGCGTCCAATAGCGCCTCAAAACTGGCATCAACAATATTGGCACTGACCCCAACAGTCGACCAACGCCTGTGCGCGGCATCTTCGCTATCGATAATCACCCGCGTCACAGCCTCAGTTCCGCCTTGTGTGATACGCACCTTGAAATCAACCAAACGCATGTCTGCAATTGCATCCTGATACTGTCCCAGATCTTTGGACAAAGCCTTTGAAAGCGCATTCACTGGCCCACGATCACATCCCTCAGCATCCATGCTTTCGCTGACCGACATCTTCTTTTCGCCATCGACTTTGACCACAACCATGGCCTCGGACAGGCTGACAATCTGGTTGTATTTATTCTTACGTCTTTCCACCATGACGCGATATCGCTTGACCTCAAAGAACTTTGGTAGCACGCCCAGTTCTTCTCGTGCCAAAAGTTCAAAGCTGGCTTGCGCAGTATCATAGGAATAGCCCTGCGCCTCGCGCTGCTTGATCCGGTCCAGAATACGTGTCAAAGCCGGGTCTTTCTGAGACACCTGCAACCCAGCGTCGCTCAGTCTTTGACGCAAATTGGACTGACCCGCCTGATTTGACATTGGGATTATCCGGTCGTTACCAACACAGGCCGGTGCGATGTGTTCATAGGTGGTTGGATCTTTCAAAATCGCACTGGCATGCAGTCCCGCCTTATGCGCAAAGGCGCTGGCACCGACATAGGCAGCCTGCTTCATTGCAACACGGTTCAAAATATCATCCAGCATACGGCTGGTTTTGGTCAGACCAGCAAGTGCCTCTTCGCTGACGCCAATTTCGAACCGATCACGAAACGGTGCCTTGAGCAAAAGCGTCGGAATGATAGCGGTGAGATTGGCATTTCCGCAGCGTTCGCCCAAACCATTCAAGGTCCCCTGGACCTGCCGGGCACCGGCAAGAACCGCCGCCAGTGTTCCGGCCACGGCCGTTTCGGTATCGTTATGCGTATGAATACCTAAATGGGATCCGGGGATCCCCGCCGCAATCACATCAGACGTTATGCGGCCGATCTCGTCAGGAAGCGTTCCTCCATTGGTGTCGCACAGCACAACCCACCGCGCACCCGCCTCAAGTGCCGTGTTCAAACAAGATACTGCATAGTCCGGGTTGGCCTTGTAACCGTCAAAAAAATGCTCTGCATCAAACAAGGGTTCGCGTCCCCGGTCCAGCAAATGCGCAATACTGTCGCGAATATTGTCGAGGTTTTCTGCAAGCGAAATGCCCAGCGCACGGGTGACATGAAAGTCATGGCTTTTACCCACGAGACACACTGCGGGTGTTGCTGCATTGATAACGGCCGCCAACACTTCATCATTGGCAGCAGACCGACCTGCGCGCTTTGTCATGCCAAACGCCGTCATGGTTGCACGTGATTTTGGTGCGGCGTCAAAAAAGGCGCTGTCGGTGGGGTTTGCACCCGGCCAGCCTCCTTCGATATAGTCAACTCCAAGCGCGTCGAGCGCCTTGGCAATGCGAAGTTTTTCTGCTGTGGAAAATTGTACGCCCTGTGTTTGCTGACCGTCTCGAAGTGTGGTGTCAAACAGATACAAGCGGTCGCGTTCCATCACATCAAACCTTTCAATTTCACAGGATCAAACCCGTCTGCTGGCATCAGATCGACGCCAGCCTTGGAAATGCGCACCTCGATCCCTGCCGCAATCAGCCTTGCTTTCAGATCATCAACGGCGTTAAAATTCTTGGTCTGCATTGCCTCAATGCGCAAGTCCCGCAACCGGTCCCCCAGAATGTTCAGATCTGCATCATAAGAAAGATCACCCACAGCGCTTGCGGCCACCCATGCGCCCATGCTCGTTGTGTCGTCAAGCAGACCAATCAAACGGGCAGAGGCAAAGAAATCTGCAACCTCTTGTGCTTCGACCATGTCGTGCGATCGTTTTCGAAGCGTATCCGCCCATTGCGTCAAAAGGGTCAGCACCAGCGATGTGTTGAGATCATTTGACAGCGCCTTGACAATATCGGCGCGCGGTTGGCCAGCAGGCAGGCTTGGTCTGTCCAGACTGTGCCATTTACGCAGCGTCGACTGCGCATCGCTGGCCTTGCTCGCAGTCCAATCCATAGGCTTGCGATAATGCGTCATCAACATGACAAAGCGGATCACCTCTCCGGGGACGCCTGTGTCTAGCAGATCCCGCACAGTAAAAAAGTTGCCAAGCGATTTTGACATCTTCTTGCCTTCGACCTGAAGCATTTCGTTGTGCATCCAAATATTGGCAAAACCGCATTCGGGATGGGCGCAACGGCTTTGCGCGATCTCGTTTTCATGGTGCGGAAACATCAGGTCATTGCCCCCGCCATGGATATCAAAAGCGTCCCCCAGAAGATCTCGCGCCATGGCCGAGCATTCGATATGCCAACCCGGACGCCCCCGCCCCCAGGGGCTGTCCCAGCCCGGTTCATGATCCTCTGCCGGCTTCCATAGCACGAAATCCATCGGGTTGCGCTTGTATGGGGCCACTTCGACCCGCGCGCCTGCGATCATATCTTCCACGGATCGACCGGACAAACCACCGTAGTCCGCATAGCTGTCGACCGCAAAAAGAGCATGCCCTTGGGCCGTATACGCATGCCCCTTAGCAATCAGATCTGCTATCATGTCGCGCATTTGTGCGATGTATTCCGTTGCTCGCGGCATATAGGTCGGCAAACCGACGCCAACGGCTGCCATATCATCCAGATACCATGCGATCGTTTCCTCGGTGATATCTGAAATCGGCTTATTGTCACGGGCTGCGCGCGCATTGATCTTGTCATCCACATCGGTGAAGTTCCGAACGTAGGTCACCTTTTCTTCGCCGTAGGTCAGCCTTAACAGGCGAAACAGGACATCAAAAACGATGGCAGGCCGTGCGTTGCCCAAATGCGCCCGATCATACACGGTGGGTCCACAGACATACATCCGCACATTGGCAGGGTCGATCGGCGAGAAAACCTCTTTGCGCCGGGTCAGAGTGTTGTGCAGTTGAATTGTCATCGGGATGAGGTCCTTGCGGGCTTTGTCACGCGGTGGGACGACCAAATCTGTTAAGAATATAGATGATCGTCCCGCCAAAAGGTCAGCGGAGAATTATGTCTGTATTACAACAAAGTACGATCATGCAGAGCGCCTAGCACATGCCATCCAAGCTGCCAAGCCCTTTGACCTCTCCAACACGGCTTGGAAAACTCGCCAAAGAGATGACCGATAAACTACAGTGCGGGCCTGTAAAACCGCCTACAAAAACCGGCTGAGGCAGTTGGTCATGTCCAAACGTGAATGAAACACGCCACGCAAGCAAACGCGCTGTCGGCAGATTGACATAGATCATCCGTCCGCTGTCTGGCCCACAAAACTCTGCACGAAATATTGAATCGCAAACAAAAGCAGTTCTTGAACCTGTTGCAGACTGCCTTGTAGAAGAGGGAGCAATGGCTGACGACCAGCCTTTTGCGCAGATTTGCGAACCCCTACGACCGAGTCCCTCCAATGCCCCAGCTCTCCAAGCGAATTACAACGTTGAACGACACAGATTCTGACGGATGGGACGTGTTTTATCGTGCGCGTCGCCTAAAGATGTCCGGTGCAGAGGTTACCGAATTGACAATTGGTGAGCATGATATCGGCACAGATCCGGCAATCCTGAATTTCATGCATGAAGCCGCTCTTTCCGGGCACACGGGCTACGCCATGGTGCCAGGAACCGATGCCCTGCGCGACACAGTGGCCGCCCGGGTCAGCCAACGCACAGGAATTCCCACAGACCGCGATAATGTCATGATTACACCCGGTGGTCAGGCGGCATTGTTCGCGGCCCATATGGCAGCGTTGCAGCCGGGTGAGGCGGGCCTGTATATCGAGCCGTATTACGCCACTTATCCGGGATCCATTCGAGGCACCGGCGCTTTAGCCCATGCGCTACAAACGCGCGCCGAAGACGATTTCTTTCCGGACGCCGCCGCCTTGGACGCGCTTGCCAAACGCACGCAGGCGCGATCTGTGTTGATCAATACTCCCAATAACCCAACCGGAGCGGTCTATCCCCGCGCCGTTCTTGAGCAGATCGCAGACGTCGCCCGGCGCCGCGATCTATGGGTCATTTCGGACGAGGTTTATGACACTCAGATCTGGTCGGGCACGCATATAAGCCTGCGCAGTCTGCCGGATATGGAGCACCGGACATTGGTTGTGGGGTCCATGTCCAAAAGCCACGCAATGACCGGAAGCCGCGTTGGCTGGGTCGTAGGTCCGCACGACGCCATCGCCGCCATGATCGATCTGGCAACATCCACCACCTATGGAGTGCCCGGCTACATCCAGGACGCTGCGGTATTTGCGTTGGAACAAGGCAAAGAGCCCGAGGCAACAGTCGCAGCCCCATTCCGGCGCCGGCGCCACCTCGCCCATGACATACTACAACAGCAAGACGTCGTTGGCCTTATCCCCTCCGGCGGAGCAATGTATCTGTTTTTGGACATTCGTGGCACAGGTATGACCGGCGAAGGCTTTGCGAATGCCTTGTTGGATACCCATGGCATCGGCGTTATGCCGGGTGAAAGCTTTGGCGCGTCCGCGGCCGGACACATCCGGGTTGCTATGACTGTCGACGATGACGCCTTTGCCAAAGCTTTGACGTTAATTTGCACCTTCGCAAGCCAGATTGCATCACAGGCCGGCTAACATCCGTTTTCTTGTAAATTGACACTTTCACGTGCCTCAACGCACAAGACAGATCTTTTTCGGTAAAGGGTCTGTCTTATGCTAGGCCCAATGCGACATGTATATTTCACCCTAAGCGTTTGAAACCACCCTCAGGGTCCACATATAGCGACCACAGTTCCCTGATCGCATCGGTGCTGCGTTGGGTGGTCGTTAAAAATAACACGCCACCCGATACAGAATAGGGCACCCGCCTCTGGCACGGCCAGAAGCGTGGGCATCTTGAACCATCACAGGTCATTTCCGGTTTTTGTGAAAATGGGCATGGGGACCGTGCAAATCCGTTCGGGCTGTCCCCAGCCGCTGCGAACTCACACCGACCTCATCAAGAACGACCACTGCGGCAGGCCCTGTGTAAAACAGAACCGCTACCCCCGGCATTTGAGCAAAACACCAGTTGATGTCGGCACGCGGGCTGATTGTTATTTTTTAACTAACTCGCGCAAAATAACGCCACGATTTGGATCTGAATCTTCGGAAACCGCAGTGCCAGATGATGCCCCGGGACAGCGCGCCCCCACCCACACGACAATTATTGATCGCGATGATGAATTCCGCTGACAGAATACTCCGCTAGTTCACGCCATCAATTACGTCAAAGTTGCACCTTGGAAACGACGGGTTCGAAAAAACGACATCCTGTTCGCCCGTCGCAACCCGACGAAAGAGTCCAGCAGACCGTTCCAACCAATCCCTGATCTGCCGACCCGTGAAAGGCGACGCCCATACCACGCTAGGATAGAGGTATAAATCAGAGACATTTTTGATCGCAGCGTCTTTCTCTGGCACATCTGTGACCTGTTCCGGTCCACCGCGAACGCCTGTTTTGAATGACGCGGCGGCGGGGAGTATTGGCAGACCTTCGTGCGGTGTCCGCTTTATCATCCCTTCGATGTACCCAAGCTGGACGATTGCAATGGATAGAACCTCTTTGATGTCACCATATGCGCGACAGGCAATTGTATGGACCAAGTCAATCTGACAGACTTCAAGTTGTTTCGAGAATGCTCGGACGACAATTGACTGCGACCAATGGAGAAGGCCCGCCCAGCAGTTGACCCCACTGCCTTAGTGTTTGGCGATCGGGCCCTTTTGTC
This sequence comes from Roseivivax sp., assembly GCA_038138625.1. Taxonomy (GTDB): domain Bacteria; phylum Pseudomonadota; class Alphaproteobacteria; order Rhodobacterales; family Rhodobacteraceae; genus JAQXDR01. The sequence goes on along the minus strand of JAYQEA010000015.1, from coordinate 10,789 downwards.
TAGGACATCGCGCTAAACACCTCTTTGGAAAACCGTAGACGGGTCAGAGGTCCTGAGTTGAACCGGCCTGGAACAACTGCAAACAAAAGGACACCCAGCCACTTGAACGATGGTTGTCGTTCAAGAATTTCCATCATGTAGAACAGAGAAGACGAGCAGGCCCAAATATCCACCTTTAGGGTAGAATTGTCCCCTTGAATTAGCGCTCTGAGTGTGGTTCCGCTACGCGACGGAATGAAATATAAACCTTTTTTTGCTGGGTGGAAATAACATAAAAGGGTGTTATGTTCACAGAGCGCAACTTTGGCGATATAAAATCGTATGACGAGCCTGCGGCCTTATCAGGTCGGGGTCGGGCGAACACACCCTACATGGCTCTCCGAACGACGCATTGGACAACTGACATGGCGCACGCGTTCCAGTGCAATGACAAGATACCAAGAAAATAAACGCAAATGGTGAAATGCCTTGACCGATACAAATAATGCCCCCGCCACCGCGGATGTCCCGAACACCGATTCCGCCCTTCAGCCGCAAGCGCTGACCTTTAAATCTGATCCCGGTGCGTCCAGATCCACCTGGATCGCGGCGTTGTTTGTTGTCTTGATTGTGGGCTGGATGGTCAGCGGCTTTATTCTGCCCTCACCTGAACAAGCGCAGAATATCACGCTTGAAACGCCAGAGCCGACTGCTGTCGCGGTTGCTGCGTCAAAAGCAGAACGCGTCACCCAGTTCTACCAAGCCGAAGGGCAGGCGTTGCCCGATAGGGATACAATGCTGCGTGCCAGCAACTCGGGCGACGTTGCCGAAGTTTTGATTTCCAAGGGGCAAGACGTCTCTACCGGGGACATCATTGCGCGACTGGACCCTTCTACCAATATCGCAGAGGCCAATCGCGCAGCCGAGGCCTTGGCGCAAGCGCTACGTGAATTTTCGAATGCCCAACAGTTGTTGGAACGCGGCTTTGCCACACAAGACAGATTGACCCAGGCAAGAGCAGCCTTGGCCTCGGCAGAGGCGCAGGTTATCGCGATTGAACAGGCGGCCGAAACCCTGACCATAACGGCACCATTTGACGGACGTATCGAAACGCTTGACCTTGACAGTGGCGAGTTTGTCTCTGCCGGAAGCGAAGTCGGCCGCTTGGTTGACATATCTCCTTTGACCATTGCCATTCAGGTTCCGCAGCAATCCCTGACACGCCTGAAGGTTGGTCAAAAGGCGCGTGTTGCGTTTATCACAGGCGAAGAGCGCAACGGGACAGTCACCTTTGTCGGCACATCGGCGGCGGCAGAAACACGGACGTTCCTTGCGGAAATAGAAGTCGCCAATGAAGACAGTGCTATTCCAGCAGGAATTTCTGCCGAGGTGATTATACCAACAGGTGAGGTGACCGCCCATTTTCTGCCACCCTCAATCGTATCTTTGGATACCCAAGGGTCTTTGGGGATCAAAACCGTGGACAGCGAAAATATCGTGACCTTTTATCCGATTGCGGTCGTCAAAGCACAGATTGACGGGATTTGGGTCACAGGGTTGCCTGATACTGTTGACGTGATCACAGTGGGACAGGGCTTTGTTAACATCGGTGACACAGTGGCACCCGTGATCGGGGATGTAACCCAATGAACAGCCTCATAAACGCAGCATTTTCCCGATCTCGTGTGGTTGTGATGGCTTTGGTCATGGTGTTGACCGTGGGCACATTTGCGTATGTCTCGATCCCCAAAGAAGCCAATCCCGAAATTCCTTTGCCCTTGTTTTATGTCTCAACCGGGCTTGAGGGGATCAGCCCGGACGATGCCGAACGTCTTTTGCTGGAACCGATGGAAACCGAATTCGGATCAATTCAGGGTCTGGACAGCATGAGTTCGGACGCGACCGAAGGCTTTGTCAGTATCCAGTTGGAATTCACCCCCGGAGGCGACAACGACGAAGCTCTGGACAAAGTCCGCGAAGCCGCAGACCGCGCGCAAAGCAACCTGCCAGAAGACGCGCGCGATATCACCATCACCGAAATCAACACCGCCCTGTTCCCAATCATAACCGCAATAATCTCTGGCCCTGTTCCAGAACGCACCTTGAATAATATTGCCGAGAGCGCGCAGGAAGCCATTGCGAGCCTCGAAGGTGTTCTGGAGGTGCAAATAGGCGGCCAACGGTTTGAATTTCTTGAGGTGTTGATAGATCCAACCGTATTTCAGACGTACAACCTGTCGTTTGACGAATTGATTGGTCAGATCCAACGTAATAACCGGCTGATTGCGGCTGGTGCTATTGAAACAGGCGCGGGTCGCATTGTGCTCAAGGTCCCCGGTCTGATCGAAGACCTTGAAGACGTTATGTCAATGCCCATCAAAGTGCGCGGCAATGCCGTTGTCACCTTTGGGGATGTCGCAACCATTCGCCGCACATTGGACGATCCGACCTCGTTTGCACGTATCAACGGACGCCCCGCACGCGCCGTGGCGGTCACCAACCGATCCGGTGCCAAGCTTATCGAAACAGTCGCCGGCGTTCGTGCGGTTATCGAAACCATCCGCATAGATTGGCCAGAAACCGTCAAGGTCACCTATCTTCAAGACCAATCAAAGCAGGTCAAAGATATGCTCAGCGATCTTGAGGCCAATGTGATCGCTGCGGTCATTCTGGTCATGATTGTTATTGTTTTGGCCTTAGGGTTGCGATCCGCCATTCTGGTTGGCCTTGCCATCCCCGGAGCGTCCCTCGCCGGGGTGTTTGCGCTGTGGTCGATGGGCTACACAATGAACAACTTTGTCTTGTTTTCCCTGATACTTGTGGTCGGGATGCTGGTCGACGGCGCAATTGTCACAACCGAGCTCGCAGATCGTAAACTGCAAGAAGGCGCGTCGCCTAAAGACGCATATGCGTTTGCTGCAAAACGGATGTCTTGGCCGATCATCGCATCAACTGCGACGACCCTCAGCGTGTTTTTCCCGCTTTTGTTCTGGTCCGGGATGGTCGGAGAGTTCATGAAATTCCTGCCCATTACAGTTATCCTGACATTGTTTGCATCGCTGTTCATGGCCTTGGTGTTCATTCCTGTCATGGGCGGCTTGATCGGAAAACGCCAACCGCAATCAGAAAAGCAAAAGGCCGCTCTGTACGTCGCAGAGATCGGCGATCCACGCGAAATGACCGGGTTCACAGGCCGTTATGTCCGCGTTTTGCAATGGGCAATCCTCAGACCCCTCACCACACTTTTGCTGGCCTTGGCCATGCTGCTGGGTGCCTTTGGGGCGTATGGCCAGTTTGGCAGAGGCGTCAGTTTCTTTCCCTCGGTCGAACCTGAGTTCATGCAGGTGCAGGTGCGTGCACGGGATAATTTCTCGATCTTTGAACGTGATGCACTGGTCCGCGAAGTTGAATCCCGACTGATGACCTACGACGAAATTGCAAGCATTTACGCAAGATCCATGATGTCAGCCGGCCAAGGGGACGAAGAAACGATTGGTACACTGCAACTTGAACTGACGCCTTGGGACACACGCAGGACTGCCGCCGAGATCGGTGTCGATATTCGCGCAAATGTATCGGACATCGCAGGTGTTGACGTCCAAGTCCAAACCGAAAGCGGTGGACCGGCAGCAGGCAAGCCAGTGAACCTTCAGGTCTCAACTCGAAACTCTGATGTGCAGACAGAAGCCGTGGCACAGGTTCGGGATATAATGGCCCGGCTGGGCGGCTTTACAGATGTGACGGATACACGCGCCGTTCCCGGGGTGGAACTGTCTATCTTGGTCAACAGGTCCGAAGCAGCACGCTTCGGAGCCGATGTCAGCCTGTTGGGACAAGCCGTTCAATTGCTGACCCAGGGGATCACAGTCGCAGATTATCGCCCCGATGACGTCGATGGGTCATTGGATATCCGCGTCCGTTTCCCAAGAGAGGACCGGTCTCTTGCTGAGTTGGGCAGCCTGCGGGTTCCCACAAGCTCGGGTTTGGTGCCGATCGCCAATTTTGTAACCTTTGCCCCCTCACCCCGTACAGGTGTAATTCGCCGGATTGACGAAAAACGCGTCGCTACGATCGAAGCGAACGTCGCCCCGGGCTATCTGGTCAACGACCAGGTTGTTGCTCTTCAGGCGGCGCTGGCAGAGGCAGATCTGCCCGAGGGTGTGGAATTCAGCTTTGCAGGAGAGGCCGAAGATCAACAGGAAAGCCTGATCTTTCTGGTCGGCGCATTCATCGCGGCCATCTTCTTGATGTTTGTCATTCTTGTGCTTCAGTTCAATAACTTCTTTCAGGCTTTTATCGTGATGAGCGCCATCATCTTTTCCATCGCAGGCGTCTTGTTGGGGCTGATCGTCACGGGACGACCCTTTGGGATCGTCATGGGGGGCATCGGGGTTATCGCCCTGGCTGGAATTGTGGTTAATAACAATATCGTTTTGATCGATACCTATAACGATCTGAAGCGTTCCGGTCAGTCGCCTCTCGAGGCCGCCCTTCGTACTGGGGCACAACGACTACGACCTGTCATTCTGACCTCGGTCACAACAGCCCTTGGCCTGATGCCCATGGTCATTGGGGTGAACCTTAACTTCTTCAGCCGAGAGATAATCTATGGTGCGCCATCGACGCAGTGGTGGACAGAATTGTCATCTGCCATCGTAGGCGGCTTGGTGATTGCCACTGTGCTGACATTAGTTGTGACGCCCGCAATGCTGATCCTGGGCGAACGGCGAGACAGGCGGCAGCCTGAGAAAAAAACCGCCCTAGCCTGAGCCCGCCATTGTGGTTGCGGTTCAAACCAATTACCCGTGCTCGTGAACCAAGCGAGCATGGGTTTGTAGCTGCTGTGAATTGGGATTAAGAAACCAACGCCCACTTGTAAAACATGATGGCATTGTCCAAATCCACGGCGCTAAAAGAGTTTATTGAAAAGCTGTATCCCCTTTAAAACAGGGGATACAAATCAACGTTCCCCAACAAAGTGTCATCCAGAAATCACGCTGGACGTTGAAAACAGTCTGTCCTCTTTGTCGCCTTTACGCCTCATGCACGAAGAATGAGGGTTCCGGCGCATGGGTCGCAGTTATGAGAGCAGTCAAGTGAATCCATTATCTGAAGGGCATAAAAATTCGTGGCCCGGATAATTCGAGCCCATTGAGTCACCACCGACGTTTCCCATAACGTTGGTATCTGCGGGCCTGCTCACTGCCCATACCGCAACGATCACATTCGCATCACGGGCCATCGCCACATTTGCGCGGTTGAAATTATTAAAGGTCCGGCACCACAAACGGACACCGTTATTGACAACAAATTCCGGCATAATCCCTTGAAAACCACATAACGCAGGACTGACGCCCCGTGCAGAATTGTCACGGATACCTTCTTCATTCTTATAAAGTTGCGTAAAAAAAATAGCGTAAGCACTTCTTGGGCAGGCGTCTGACACTAACTTAATCGATCAAGACCAAGCTGTGTATTCATGGTCGTGTTGCGAGCCCGGCGGCACGCAAACTTCCAACGAATTACAATAAAAGAACCGGTTATGCGAAAGTCGCTCCGAGGACCCGCCCGACAAAACCATCAGCAAAAAGGACGCGACAGGTTTAAACGACGGCAAGACAATCCCAAAAACCATCCCCAAAACCGCGCAGTATCTATGACTACTGGCGCCGTCTTGGATGCGCTGAACCAGACCATCTGCCAGCGCGCAACTTCACGGGCGGATAAAGTGTTCACCACAGCGACCGGCGCAGCCGGTATTCATCGATCAAATACACCGAACGGCCGGCCGGGACGGGCATCGATCTCTCGGTCACACGAGCCGGCGACAGCTACGACAACGCGCGCGCGGAGAACACAATCGGCCAGTTCAAGACCCAGGGTATTGACGTCATGGGGCCGTGGATATCTGTTGGGCACGTCGCATGGGAAAGGCTGAAATGGGTAAACTGGTACAAACCCAAACGCAAATATTCGAACACAGGTGACATCACACCACGAGAAGCCGAGGAGACTTTCTATCAAGCCTTGAAGGCTGCCAAAAAAGCGGCCTGAACAATTGAGCTAAACACCGATCAGCCAAAGCATAACCACCAACGCCTGCACCACATCAAGACCTTATAACAAGCGCCCCTTGTGTTTTGAAAAGACCGCTCAACCATCCCAAGCCTGGAACACAACTCACCATTATGCCAAAAATCAAACCACGCCTAAAGTTTCGCTGTACGCACCACTTTTTACTGACGGCGGGCGCGGCATGCGCCTTTCCAGAATGCATGGCTTCACGAATGCGCTCTTGTGTCAAAGACCAAAATCTGAGCAGTTGAGGGAATGATCCGTTCAAGCTTTTTTGTTTTGTTTTTCTTTCCCGGTCTGGCATCGGCTGATCTGCCACAACAGATGGTGTGCTCGGGACAAAACCCGGAGTGGGTCCTGAAAATAGAGGATGAAACGGCCCTATTGGACCATCTCATCACGACACGAATGAACCTGATGCTGTCAACTGTGGCCGAGGGCCGGCTGACACCACTGGCCCTGACATTCGTTGGTGATCGTGATACTGCAATCGTCGTCATTCATGACCGTACCTGCGGCACGGCCCCCTACGAAACTCAGGTCCTGACCCAACGCGGCCAGACGCCGATCTTGCTCACTGGGTGTTGTGAGGTCGCACAATGAACCCGATCCTTGCTGCTTGCGTTTGGATGATTGGGGCGATCGTGTCGTTTACGTCTATGGCTGTGGCAGGACGCGCAGTTGCGATCGAACTCGATACATTCGAACTGATGATGTACCGCAGCTTTATTGGCATTGGGCTGATCGTGGTGATTGGTGGGCTTACGGGCGCGCTGCGCGAGGTTTCGACCCGCCACATGTCAATGCATGCCATTCGCAACGTTTCGCATTTTGCCGGACAAAATCTGTGGTTTTATGCGATCACTGTTTTGCCGCTGGCGCAGGTGTTTGCGCTGGAATTCACCATGCCTCTTTGGGTGCTGCTCATATCGCCCTTTATCCTACACGAACGCCTCACGCGATATCGGGTTTTGGCGGCCCTTTCCGGCTTTGTCGGGGTTTTGATCGTTGCGCGCCCGGTGGCGGGGGCTCTTGATCCCAATCTGCTCTACGCCGCCGGCGCCGCAATAGGCTTTGCCGGATCGGTCGTCTACACCCGTAAACTGACACGAACCGAAACAACCACCTGCGTTCTGTTTTGGCTGGTGATCTTTCAAGCCGCGCTTGGCGTGGTCTGTGCTGGGTACGACGGCCAAATTGCATTACCCACGGTTCGCGTGCTTCCTTGGGTGGTTGTTGTATCCTGCGCCGGTCTGCTGGCACATTTTTGTCTGACAAAAGCATTATCCATCGCCCCGGCCACAGTTGTGATCCCTGTGGATTTCACACGCTTGCCCGTCATCGTCGTCGTTGGCGCCGTCGTCTATTCAGAGGCGGTTGATCCTATGGTTTTGCTGGGTGCAGCCGTGATTTTTGCAGGAAATTACGTTAATATCTGGCACGAAACCCGCAAAACCTAATGAGTTGTCTCAATTTCGTAACGCTACGTCGCTTCACGATCTATTGACCTTGGGTCAGAGATTGACCCGCACGGCTTTAAATCGCACCCTGTTCTCAGTGGGAGAGTTTGTAGGTATGACCAAAGTGTAGTCTGGTCGTCGGGGAGGAAGAAAATGAAGACACTAGCAATTAGCGTATCGGCTTTGGCCTTAAGCGCTAGCATGAGCATGGGCGCCGGGTTGGACCGATCGGGTCAGAGCGTTTCGTCAATCTATAGTGCAGACGGTACGGTTGGCCTGAGCTACGCGACCATAAATCCAAGTGTAACGGGTGTCGGAACGGTTGCCGCTACAGAATACGATGTCGGCAAAAGTTACACGATGACCACCTTCACATATACAAACGAAATCAGTGATGGTCTGACCCTGGGCTTGATCGTAGATCAGCCTTACGGCGCGAGCGTGCTTTACAACGGGGATCCGTTGGCAAGTTCTTTAGGAGGAACCGGCGCAGAGTTGGAATCTCAAGCGCTTTCAATCATCGGCAAATACGATATTAACGAAGCCGTTAGTGTACATGCTGGCCTGCGACGCCAAAGCGTGGAAGCCGAAGTAAGCTTGGACGGCATATTTTATAACGGATCAATAGGTGGCGATTACGACGCGACGATCGAAAAAAGCTCGTCAAGTGGTTGGTTGATTGGCGCGGCCTATGAAATACCAGATATCGCTCTGCGGGTGTCCGCGACCTACTTTACCGAAGTTGAACATTCTGCGAACACAACAGAAACAATTGCCGGCGTCGTGGCAGACGTGCCGGGCACGGTTGATTTTGTAACACCTTCGGCGTTTAACCTCGACTTTCAGACAGGTATCGCGGCAGATACTCTTTTGACGGCGTCTTACAGACGCTCCAATTACAGCGATTTGGATGTTGTGCCAAACGTTTTAGCTAGCGACCTCGTAAACCTAAACGACGCGCAACGCTTCACCTTAGGTGTCGGACGGCGCTTTAGTGATGACTTATCTGGATCAGTCACGCTAAGCTATGAACCCGAGGGTGATGAGCTTGTTTCTCCTTTGGGTCCGACAAATGGCCTCATGGGTATTAGCGTCGGAGCACGTTACACAGTCGGAGAGGCTATTATCTCTGGCGGGGTGAACTATTCAAAATTGGGCGACGCCCAGGCAGATGTAGGCGGGAATAGAGCCGACTTCACCGGGAATTCCTCCTTGTCATTTGGACTAAAGGTTGAAGTCGGTTTTTAAGTCAAACCCTGACAAACATAAGTAGACTGCCCCACCTGACGGTGGGGCTTTTTTGTTTCAATATATACGATCGGAATCGTGTCTCGAAAACCTACGGCTAAGGTAATGCAATGATCCAAAAGAGTCTCTCGTCGCGCGCTTGGGCCGAATTGTTCCTGCTTGGATGTATCTGGGGCGGGTCGTTTTTATCAATTCGCCTCGCGCTGGATCACATGGGGCCAATGACCACAGTTTTGCACCGGACCTTTTGGGGGATGTTGGTGCTTTGGGCCGTTGTGCTTTGGCGCGGCCATCCAATACCGCGTGGCAAAGGGCTGTGGCGTGCCTTTTTTGTGATGGGGCTGTTGAACAACGTGATCCCGTTTACGCTCATGGCGTGGGGGCAACAATTTATCGGAACCGGCCTGACTTCCATCTTCAACGCCACCACAGCCGTTTTCGCAGTGCTTCTCGGGGCCATGGTCTTTGCAGATGAACGACTGACACGACGCAAATTGGCGGGCGTAGGTCTTGGCTTTGCTGGCGTGATCATTGCAATAGGTCCCAAGGCGCTTTTGCACCTCGATGCCACGTCACTGGCGCAGTTGGCCGTGGTGACAGGCGCCATCAGCTACGCCAGTGCAGGCGTTTGGGCGCGGCGTTCGCTTGCAGGTGTCGCCCCCGAGGTGGCCGCTGCCGGGATGTTGACGGGATCGAGCATTGTTATGGCTCCTTTGGTTCTGCTGACCGAGGGCATGCCCGTGCTGGCCCTTCCCTCACAGGCGTGGATCGCGGTCGGATATGTTGCCATTATTGCCACGGCGTTTGCATATTTGTTATTTTACCGGGTGCTCGCGGTTGCAGGCAGCGCAAACCTGATGCTCGTGACCCTGATCATTCCCCCGATTGCGATTGTCCTTGGCGCATGGGTCCGGGCCGAAACCCTGCCTGTACACGCCTATGCAGGCTTTGGTTGCCTGGCTCTGGGTCTTGTGGTTCTTGATGGGCGACTGGTGAACCGTTTGACCTCTGCTGCTCGTTGACCTAATTCCGTCTCGGCGGCACTCGAAAAAGGGGCTTTGCAAAATGCTCTATTCCTCTCCTGCCGACTGGCAAGCTGCAAAAACCAAGCGGGTTTTGTTTTTTGCAATGTCCGGTCTGGGCAAAACCTATGTCTCAAACCTGCTGCGTGACGGGGGGGACTGGTTTCACTATTCCATAGATTACCGCATTGGCACCCGTTACATGGGCGAATTCATTGCCGATAACGCCAAACGCGAAGCCATGAAGGTGCCGTTTTTAAGGGACCTTTTGATGTCCGACAGCATCTATATCGGCTCGAACATCACTTTTGACAATCTTGATCCGGTCTCGACCTATCTCGGCAAACCCGGTGACCCATCAAAAGGCGGTTTGCCAATTGAAGAATATCGCCGCCGTCAAAACCAATTCCGCCAGGCAGAAATTCGCGCGCTTATGGACACCGGGCACTTTGTTGAGCGAGCGCAGGATCTATATCGCTATCCGCATTTCATTTGCGACACAGGCGGGTCTATTTGCGAATGGGTTGACCCCGAAAATCCGGAGGATCCCCTCCTGACAGAGTTGTCGCGACATTGCCTGCTTGTTTGGATCAAAGGATCGGATGCGCATACCCAAGAGCTGGTTAAGCGATTTGATGCCAATCCCAAACCAATGGCCTATCAGCCCGCGTTTCTGGACAGAATGTGGACAAACTATCTGGCACAGCCAGGCCAGGCTGCGGAAACAGTAGATCCGGATGCTTTTGTGCGATGGACGTTTGCTCAGGCGTTGTCACATCGCCAGCCGCTCTATCAGCAAATGGCTCAAAACTGGGGAATTACGGTTGATGCGGATGATATGGCGGCAGTTTGTGATGCCAAAGATTTTGACGCAGTCATTACTGCTGCACTTGGCGCGCGTTGCCAGACCTTTTAGCGTCTATTTCATAACTCTCGATCCAAGGTTGGTGACATGCCGATAAAACTACCCAACTCGCTTCCGGCTTACGACGTTCTGTCACGTGA
>JAYQEA010000014.1:48883-49873 GCA_038138625.1 Roseivivax sp. | reverse complement strand
AAAAACGCAAAAGGCGGGTGCAACGGACGGGCACACTGGATCTGCAAAGGACAAGAACGGTATTTTGAGCTGCATCGGATCTTACCGTTCAAAATGCGCCTGCTCGCATCTCACGTGAAATCTGACATCCTGTGTCCAATTACTGAAACGGGCGGTCAATCTGTAACTGTGCGCGATGATAGGCGGGGACTTCTTCCGTTTTCCGAAAACCTGTAGATCGCGCGGCTTCCATATAGGTTTTCCAATTTGGTGTCAGATGCTCCAGCACCAACCTTGAGATCCGTTGTGTGCCGGGACTTTCACGAACATTCAATGCGGTAAATCCAACGAAATAGTTGTGTTCGAAAGAGACCTGCGGTGCCGCGAAACTAAAAGAAACGCTCAGCGCACGCCTGCGACTGAGAAGCATAGCAACGCCACCCTCTTGGGGCAATACAACACCCCGATATTCCCGCATTTCGCCCGTGTTTCCCAACCCTTGCTGACGCATCGCCTCTTTCAATTCGTATCCACGAACATATGTGTGCGTACCTGATCGATAAATCTTGGCGATACTGACCACGTATATACCCTCTTGCATAAAACTGCGGCGGGTGAAGCGGTACAGTCCCGATGGAAACATGTCCTCGGGAACTGGTCGACTGGCGGTTCCTAAAAAGTTGCGGGTGATCGGATTAAGGAAAACATTGTCCATGGCAGTATCAATTTCTGCTACGGGTTCCAGCAGAATTCTGGCATCGACACCGAAATATTCACAGATCTTGTGTAGAACATCCGGGCGGGGAAAGCTTTCTCCAGCGAGGTAACGGTTATATTGCGTTCTGTTGATTCCGAGTTCCCGACAGAGTTGTGACACAGATTTGGACCGAGACGACAATTGACGCAGATTCGCACCAAACATTTGCCTCAAATCCGCCGGAGAAGCCTTTTTTTTCTCGTTAGGGTTTAGCATTTTGTTTAAGTTTCCCGTTACTTTTCAAAGTTTAGGTG
>JAYQEA010000014.1:33896-48873 GCA_038138625.1 Roseivivax sp. | reverse complement strand
GTTTAGGTGCCTTCAGGCGTCGGTTTTTGCCGCCATATTTTATCAAGAAGAATGCTATGATGCCAATTGGCGTCAGTGGTGATGTTAATTAGCGGCAATTTTTATACCATTGAACACAAAACACAAGGGTTCGACGCCCTAATAACCGTATCGGCATTTTTAGTGATGCGGCACAATCTAATGGTTGTGTATAGAGGAAGATAACCATGAATGGGCAAAACATGATTGGTGTTGTTCTGTGGGCGGATAAAACCGCTTGTAAGGCAGTCATATGGTGCGAGGACCACGGTGATCTAGCTTATTACTCTACTAAGGAACAAAGCCCCTTAGACGGCGCTGCGTTCGAGTCGGGTGATCTGGTAGAATTCGAAATGACCCGTGAAAGTGACCTGCGGTATGCTTGGAATCCTCGGTTGGTAAATAGTCAGGAATTTCGTGGCCTAGGTCATGCTTTGGAGGCTAAGGCCGATAATATGACACCGCACCGGGGACATAGACACCGTTCTTTGCGGAGAGCTGACCAGAGCCGGATGGGGGAACTGATTCAATTGCCCATAGCAGCAGGTGCGTGACGCATCTCGGTGGACACGTGATCATACTAGGTTCAACATCTGCATGTAAAAACAATCAACATTAGTGAAGCGTCGCATCTTCATCACATGGGGCGTGGACGTTAAGGCGGTTACTTTGCCAGATCAGAGCAGTGTCAGTGTAGGCCTGGAAAATATGCGATTGGCCCTAAATTCAGGGGCACAGGTTGCTCATCGATACAGTCTGTAACACATCGACGGCAGAAAAAGTGCCATGGCGAATGGCAGGTATGACTTGATTGCAGATCACGCAAGTTGATCTGACATTTTGGCTCTTTTGAAGTGCAAACAATTGGTATCGTTTCCTGTCAAGCAAGCACTCAAGAGCATTAAGCCGAAGCCGGGGCTTTTTAGAGCTGTCCAAACAGTCCGGTCGGGTATCTTGCCTCCGCAAGGTGACACGATAGTCGCGCAACAGGTTTTATCGTATCAAAGGGCCATATGCGCAGCGCAGCTAACATGCCCTTGCGGATCTGGTTCGCCGCAGGCCCATCTTCAAGACCCGCGTCCTAGCCATGCTGAGAAGGCCATAATCGAGTTGGCCATCGCCCCTTGATATTGGGTCAAAACGGGCGGCGTGGGCGCGTCAGCGTAAAGAGGCCTTGGTGTCGTATGTGGTCCGGCTGTTCCAGAAGCCATCGTCTGTCGAAAGAGTGTATCGGTCGGTTGAGGCTTTGCAGGTTGTTCTGGACGCATGGCTCGCCTAGTACACCGAGCAGCAGCCACCCTCTGCAAAGACTATTCTGGCAAGCCGCCCGTGCAGACCAATAAGGCAGACAACACCATCATTCTCTGTAAACAGCGCTGAGGGATGCGTCGGATAAAATCAGACGTTCCACAGCTAAAAATGGTCCTTGTAGGATCTATATCAGAAACTTTGCTCTGCTTGAAAAATCCTGTTTCTCGCAAACTGTTTGAGATCCTTTCATATCTGGCACTTTGTGATGCCGATAAATAAGATTGGTGTTTTACTACATCTCAGTCGATCTGCTCGTTATACTTCCACAAACTTTGGCAACGAACAGGTAGATACGCTTTGGCAAGTCGTTTATGACCAGTGCTTCAAATCATCCTGAATGGCTTGTTCCTTTAAAGGTCGCAATTGAACACACGAAGCTGGCGGCGTTAGAGGCTACTCGACAGATCAGATAAAATTGGACAGTCCGGCCTGTGATCACCTTTGCAGGCATCGACCAGATCAGAAAGGGTTTTGTGCATACTTTCCAGCTGTACGATTTTTTGAACGATTTTTTTCAAATGGTCTGATGCGATTGCCCTCACCTGAGAGCTTTCCCGGCTTTCGTCCTCGTAAAGCGCCAGCAGGTTTCGGCAATCCTCAATGGTAAATCCCAGTGCCCTTGCACGGCCCAAAAAGGTCAGCTTGTGAATATCGGCATCACGAAATGCCCGATAGCCATTCGGGCGACGGGTTGGGTGGACCAATCCGATCTCTTCATAATAGCGGATCGTTTTGGTGGGGATTCCAGTATGTTCAGCGACTTCACCAATATTCATGAGTAGTCCTCTTACTGTGCGGTTTGGATGCGGGGTTTGCCGAAAGGCGTTTCGGGTCAGTTTTGTTGATCTGGGGCGGGTGAGATATGACGCAGCCGCAATGAATTGCTCAAAACGGACACAGACGATAGCGCCATTGCTGCGGCCGCAAAAACAGGCGACAACAAAAGCCCGAAAGCGGGAAAAAGAACACCTGCGGCGATAGGGATCAAGGCGATGTTGTACCCAAAAGCCCAGACAAGGTTTTGGCGAATATTGGTCATGGTCAGGCGTGAAATCTGCACGGCATTCAGGACGCCCTGCAGATGGCCTGAGACAAGAACCAAATCAGCAGACTCAATTGCCACGTCTGTGCCTGTTCCTATGGCAATCCCGATATCTGCATGGGCAAGCGCGGGCGCGTCGTTAATGCCATCTCCGACAAAGGCGACTGTGTGTCCACCATCTCTGAGAAGATCGACTGTTGCGACCTTACCGTCCGGTAAAACGCCTGCGTAAACATGTTCAATCCCGAGCATGCCTGCGATGGCGTTCGCAGTTTCGGGTTTGTCTCCCGTTATCATAGCAACTTGCACGCCTTGTTTTTGCAAGGCTGCGATCACTTTGACACTGTCTTGTTTCACGGGGTCGGATACGGCGATCAGGGCTGCAATTTGGCCGTCGATTGCCGCGTAGAACGGCGTGCGGCCGAGTGTGGCCAAATCGATTTCTTTTTGTAGCAGGGAGGTGATATCGATACCTTGCTCGGACATGTACACCCCGGTGCCGATTAAGATCTGTCGATCACCGACGTGGCCCAAAAGCCCGCGCCCCGGGACCGAGAGAACGTCCGATGCGATGTGGACATCGATCCCTTCGTCTTGGGCGCTTTGGACGATAGCTTTTGCAATGGGATGCTCTGAATGATCCTCTATAGCGGCGATCATGCCTAGAACAAACTCGCGGTCGAATTGGTCTGTAACGACCAGATCTGTCAATGTCGGAGTGCCTTCAGTGAGGGTCCCAGTTTTGTCGAAAGCGATGACATCAACAGCAGAAAGCTGTTGAAGAGCATCCCCCTTGCGAAACAGAACGCCCATTTCGGCGGCGCGTCCAGTCCCCACCATGATGGATGTTGGAGTGGCCAACCCCATTGCGCAGGGACAGGCAATGATCAAAACTGCGACGCCCGTAACCATGGCATGGCTTAGATCCGCACCAACCAACAGCCAAATAAATGTCGTCAAAACCGCCAAAACGATAATCACAGGCACAAACCACAAGGTCACTTTGTCTACCAGACCCTGGATTGGCAACTTGGCGGTCTGTGCCTCCTCTACCATGCGAATGATCTGGCCTAGTGTGGTGTCTGCACCCACGCGCGTTGCCTGAAACATCAGGCTGCCCGTGCCGTTGACTGTGCCTCCGGTTATTATGTCGCCTTGTGACTTTCTCACAGGTATCGGCTCGCCGCTTATCATACTTTCGTCAACATGACTGGTACCGTCCGTGATCACGCCATCCGTTGCAATCCGCTCGCCGGGGCGCACAATGACCGTGTCGCCCAAGGCAAGTGAATCGGCATGGATCTCGAGGATTTCACCCCCTCGTAAAATCCGTGCATTGCGTACCTGCAACCCAAGAAGCGCTTCGATCGTGGCACCTGTTCGCCCCTTGGCACGGGCTTCAAGCCACCGACCGATCAAAATAAAGACGACAATCATCGCTGCTGCTTCGAAATAGACACCACGCGCGTCTTCGGGGATCAGGACTGGCTGAAACGTGGCAACAGTTGAATATATCCATGCAGCCCCTGTACCGAGTGCCACCAGGCTGTTCATGTCCGGTTCGGCGCGCAGCAAGGCAGGAATGCCCCGCAGGAAAAATACCCTGCCGGGTCCAAAAAGCACAAGACTCGTCAAGAAAAACTGAACAATCCAAGAGGTTTGGGTCCCGATCGTGCTGTTTATAAAGATATGAAAGGAGGGGACTAAATGGGCCCCCATTTCCAGGATAAAAACGGGAAGTGTCAGGATTGCCGCCAAAACAGCAACATGGCGCAGATTTTTGCCATCCTGAGATTTCTGTTCCATCCGCGACAGGTCCGCCTGCGCCTGCGCAACATCAGCGGAATGACCTATTTTCGAGGTTGCTGCTATGAAATCTGATGGTGCAACGACACCTTGAAGGTATTCAACATCTACCGTTCCAGCCACAAGGTTGACGTTAACCGACAGGACCCCCGGAACATTAATCAGCGCCTTTTCAACCTTTCCAACGCAGGATGCGCATGACATGGAGGCAATGTTTAAAGTGACACGTGCACTGCGGGCGGGGTAGCCTCGCTGTTCAAGAGACCGTGCAATGTCAGGCAAGCGACCCGAGTGGTCTATCGAAAAATGCGCTGTTTCTGAAGCAAGGTTCACCGTGATGTCCGAGACACCGTCAAGTTCATTCAGCAAAGTCTTGACCCGTGCAACGCAGCCCCCGCAGGACATACCTTCCACGTTCAAAGTGGTCTTGGTCATTCACCGTATTCCTATGCCAGCCTCGTTACTGATATAAAGCTTCTAGTTACTAGAAGCTCAATAACCTATTCGTCGTTGCACCCAAATTATTTCGGCGCAAGAACGTCAGTCCTGCCCGGAAAGAAAAACGGGGAAATGCGTTCAAAACCATTTTGTGAGACTAGATATGATCTACGATCTCAGGCGCGGCAGCAAAACGGCCGATGGTGACGGTGCCTTTTTCAGCGGGTTTGTCCCGAGGATGCCTCGGCGTCTTACAAAGACTGGTGAGGCGTGGCGCAAAACCTTGGGAAAATCTACAAATACTATTGCTCGTAAAGGCTTGGAATTAGCGCCCTGTATTCAAATTTTGTGTGTCGCAGATGCGCTTTTTCTGAAGAGGCCGAACACCGGTGGTTATCGGATAAAGCCGCGTAGCCGTGACGCAACATGTTTGCAAAAGATGATTGAAAGTCCTGTGATCGGCTCTGTGCCATTCAAGATATGTGAGCGTAGTTTTGCGTGGGGACTGTTGGGGATGACGCGCCTTTGAGCGCATGAGCATCTAGGGGAGTAATGTTTGATCCGAGACTGATTTGCAAATGTCACAGCAACGTCCTCCTTGCGTCCATTATATTTTATTTGTGCACGACGTGTGTAAAACACGATCCCCTTTTCGTCTGCAGGTCCTAGGTCACCCGCAGCGCCTGACAGGGTCCCGACGTTTCAGATGTTGGTATTTTGATCGCATGCCCGCAGCAGAACCAAGTTAAGCGCTTGCCTTCAAGGCCTCGACGCTTGCGGTATACCTTTCATTTCTCTGCGAAGCCGGTTTGGGTCCGAAAAAAAAGGTTCGGACTTCACTATTCCATCAGATTTCCATGACAGCCACGCAGATCATCTTTGATGTCCTGTTTTCAACGGCTGCCTTGGTTAGCCGGAGGTCTGGCCGTCATGAATTCACCCTAAGACAAAGAAAGCCATGGTTTATCTGGTTAACAATATGACGTGTTTTTCGTCTTTTACGGGAGGCCTGCATGGATGACAAACCTATCTGCGGACTTGATTGCGGCCCGCGCCGAATGAATGTTGCGACGCTGCGCAGGAAGGACACAAACTACCAGACGTCGACGCTGGTTGGGCCGTTGGCTGAAGTGACTGACTGGACGACCCCTGGAATGCGAACGCGCTTTTGAAGTGGCAAGGACGCACAACAGGGGGCCGCAGCAACACTTGGCAGGCAAGTCAGCTGGTAGGCTGCTTCTTCATCGGTTGACTGCTTGGTTTTGTCCCACAACGCGGTGTGATGCGAATAAAACGTGCCGAAGACGCAAACGCATTGATCATTTTGGCGGTACCGATACCTTCTCACGAGGTAGGCAACTGAGGGGCGCGGATCACGGCTTTGCGTTTTCGGGCCCCTGAGGTTAGGGTATTGTGGGACTGGAGTTAACTGGCCTGTAATGCGTTGCGGATACTGTCTGCCAGAACTTTTGGTCGGATTGGTTTTCGCAGTATGAGCTTTTCTTCGTCACCGATACCCTTTACAGGGTGATTAAGCCCACCGGTCATGTAGATAAGCGGCAAATCTGGCGTCTGCGCGCGTATGCGTTTTGCCAGCTGAAATCCGTCCATACCGCCGGGCATCATGATGTCGGTGAGCACCAGTTGGATCCCTTTGGTTGTATTCAAGATATCAAGGGCATCCGCCCCGGATCGTGCGGAGATCGCGTGGTACCCCAACGTCCGAAGCATTCGCTCGGTTAAAATGCACAGATCCTCCTCATCTTCGACAACAAGAACGGTCTGGCCGGTGCCTGTGTCTTGGGATTGTGTCGGTTGAACAGCTTTGTGTGGTGCAGTCGGCTGTCCTCTGGGCAAAAGCAATTCGACAGACGTGCCCTGCTTTCCGTTTGATGATAATCGCATTTCTCCTGCGGATTGCTCCACAAATCCGTAGACCATGGATAGTCCCAGACCCGTCCCCGAGTTTGGTTCCTTGGTGGTGAAAAAGGGGTCAGTCGCCCGGCGGCGAACCTCGTCGCTCATGCCCGGCCCATCATCTTCAACGACAAAACCGAGATACTCATTCCGGCAATCACCGGTCGCCGACGTCTGAGCCGGGGAAGGATCCTCCGTCAGTTTGGAGGCGGGCATGTTGTGACTCAATACCGGGATCATTGACGGGTTGGCAGTGACCCTTACGGAAATATGACCACCTGTCTTGTATCCGATAATGGCATCGCGGCTATTGAGGATCAGATTTAACAGTGCATTCTGAAGCTGGGTGGCGTCACACTGTACCCAAAGGTCGTCGGCTTCCAGAATAAAAGACAAAGAGATATACTTCTCTATTGTCGGTCGAACCAGTTTCTCAAAATCGACCATGAACTCTGCCAGTGAAAATGAGACAGCCTGACCAGGTTGGCTTTTCGCAAAAGCAAGCAGGCGTTTGGTCAGGTCAGATCCACGCGCCACTGACGAAGCGGCTAGATCTAGCACTGCCTTGCGTTCCTTTGGATCAGTCTCCTCAGCCGCAAGGATCATAGCGTAATGTATCGTTGTCAATAAGTTATTGAACTCGTGAGAAATTCCACCCGTTAACTGCCCAAGAGCATCGAGACGACTTTTGCGCTCAAGCTGAAGTCGTGTGTGTTCTTGCTCGGTAATGTCGTCAAAAAACAGGATGGTCACCGGCCCATTGCGCATCGGCGTCGCAATCGGAGCACAGGTCAGCCGAATGTAACGGGTGCTGTCCAGTTCCGCGCGATGCAGTCGAAACACGTCGCCTTTGATCGTTTCGCCCGAGAGGGCGCGCTTCAGCGGACTGTTGGCCCCTTCGAGAAGCAGTCCACTGTGGTGATCTCGCAGCGTCAGATCGCTTGGCCAGTGCGCAGGTAAATCAGGCGGAAGTTGTAGATATTGCGTAGCCTGATCATTGGCGAATACGATCCTGCCGTCCAAATCAAGGCCATAGATCGTGCTGCGTGCACTGTTGAGGATATTGTCCAACTGCTGCCGTTGATCCTGGATCTGGTCACGGAATTCGACCTCGGCGGCGACCTGTTTTTCAAGGCGGGTCTGGAGGTTGTAAAATGCTGTGACATCACTTTGTACGCTTACAAAACCGCCGCTCGGCATAGCTCTATCAGTGGTTTTGATCCAGCGCCCGTCTTTTAACTGAACAGTGAACGTTCCTTTCAGTTTTGAACGGTATTCTTTTTTTCTTTTGAGATAATCATCACCGGTGCCGAATTCGTCTCCAACAACGACATTGCCATTGGCGATATCAATTTCACCTAACCTTGAATAATGTTGTCCTTGAAAAAGATCCTCGTCCTTGTAGCTATAGAGTTCTTGGAAACGATTATTCCAAAATGACAACCCACCGTTGCTGTCATAAACAACGATCGCGTCTTCAATTGTATTTAAAACCGATAAAAGGTCATTATTGCTATAAGTGTCCATCGGCGCAAATTACCAAAAATTGATGTGTCGTCAATGTATTAGGAATACACTCAATTTTTCATAGTGGCCCTCGTTCGTTTTGATTCGGTGCTGGTTAACTGATCCTATATGCTAAAAGTAGATCATTAATTTTAGCAATTAATGCTAAGGTTGCTAACGGCGTAATTTGACCGTCAAAATTTAGAAAGCCAACTATTAAATAAGGTAGCAAATATACTAAATAATGCATTGATATATACATAAGTATATGTGCATCATTTACCGATACCTTCACAGAATGTTTGTGTCGAATGCTGTGTGTCGCGGCAGAATTTTTTTCGTGCAAACCGTGCAGACACTCGTATTGCATAACAAAATGTGATCTTTTCAAGGATCCGCGGAAGGCAGGTATGTCCCAGGACGCTACCGCAGGCCCGCATTGATTCAGCGTGGTTCTGGGGCGAAATCGGGCTGGTGATAGTGCTTGATCAGCCATAGAGCCTTCTTCTCATGGGCATTCCAGGCCGGTTTTATGCTATCTATGCGTGTGCGATTTTCGGCTCTTTTTCGCCACTCAGGATTCTTGAAACCGGATCCACACCCTTCAGGGGTCAGCTATCAATCTTCCTTGGCCGGTTTCTTGGACTTGTTGTCATAAAACGTGTGACTAAGCTTAGCAAACAGGTGCGTGTAACGTGTGTCGGCGTCGGCTGCGGATCATGGACACGCAACTTCGCAGTCTCAATTGTAATTGTTTTTACGTATTTGGGAGGGCGCTCAATACCATCTCGGAAACTGCTCATATATTCTGACTATTTGTTTCGTGATGACCTAAAATGGTCGATAATAGATCGTCCAAGCCCCAATTGGTCAGGGTCGGGCTGCTATCCAAAACTTCGAAAGGTGTCATAGATCCTGCATGATTGCGCGTCATTTTAGCGGCTACAGCTTATCATCTGCGCGGGCGGCGTTGCTTTTAACTATTCGACCTATTCAAAGACGAGAGCGTGCGAAATATTTGCAAAAGGAGTATTCTATCTCCAATGAAAATAGCAAAGACGATTTACCCAAGTTGTGATAACCACGCCTTTTTTGTCTTGTCCGCTATGAGACGTGTACGCATAGGCAGATGTAGCGGTAACAAACACGTTCATTAACTTATGTCATTTGCTTTTCGGGGGACTCTTTCTAAAAATACGTGTGCTTAACAATTTAAGACTGTCCTTCATAAGGCTTGCGCGTGCATCGGCTGCAGGACGGCTTTGCCGCACATGATTTTCGCGTCGCGAGCTATTATTACTGCTAAGGCATCGCACTATTTACCTGCGAAATATCCAGCCTCATTAAAATATATCCGGCATTCTTGCGGTGGGTTGAGATCGCATGTCTGTGAGATTGTGTTGAAGATAGTGGTAAATGTTCGTGCTTCGATGCAGCACAGCTGTATTTTGAGCTTTCCAAACATTGTTTCGATGGCGTCGAGGTCGGAACTGTAGGGTGGCAAGAAAAGGAACCAGCATCCAGCCTCACGTATGGCTGTTTCCGCTTTGCAAGGGTATCCAGAATGATCACGGTTGCTGGTAAGAGATCCTGCATCCCAACCCTTCACCAAAAGCCAGCTATAGCACCGCGATCCATGGTCCCTTTGATCACCCACTGGGGCGATCATGGCGTTCATAATAAGTCCGGCCATTGCGGCCAGATAAGGCCAGAGGGCCCCATGAAGCGAAGCCAGTGTCCATAATCGGGCGCTTTCTGCGAGGAGTTTATCCCTTCGGCTTTGTCATTTTGTCCTCATTAATGCCCCATCAATAACGACAACGCGTTCTTGGTACTTTGATGCAGTTGAAGTGTGGCGCTTGACCCAATTCTGGTGCATTCGCTTTACCTTGGTGTGGCGGTGCTTGGTAGCGACCAGCGATTTTTCCAACGCGCAAACCAGTTTGCAAAGGACTCTTACGCCTGTGTTTTGGGGTGCCTGTACGCGCGTTGCATCAAAAGGGCCGCATCCAACCCGTCTATTGTGATGTCAGCATCTTGCTCGATAGTCTCCGCACAAAAGCTCTGACACGGGTCTGACCAGCTTTGTTTTTCGGTTGCCCCGCGGCGCAGCCTTCGCGCGCGAGACAGATGGCACGCGCTCGTCGCGCTTGCTTGGCCGGCGACAGCTGCCCCGCCTTCCACAATCTGGTCCTGATCCCGCGCCCGAAGTACGTGCGGCCACGCCGTTGACATACTTCAGTCTCCCTAAGGAGATGACACACAAAATCATGCATGGGGGGCTGCCAGAGGATCTGGTTTCGGGCAGGGCGCATTAACATCGACGGCGACAAGGAATATTGAGGGAAAACCATCAAAAGCCAAGGGTGCTGCTTGCTGAGTAAGTAGCCGCAATAAAACGCATGATCCCTGCAATCAGCCTGGTTTTGCCAATTTCAAACAATAAGATCGAAGGGCGCTAGAGTACGTCTGTAAAAAGATCTCTTAGATTGGTTTTGGTCAATTCCACAGGATTGCCACCGCAGCTAGGGTCGGCCAAAGCGCTTAGCACCAATCGGTCTATGTCCGGATTGCTGACACCCATATCAGACAGCCTTTTGGGGATGGCAAGTGCGTCATTGAACCTGTCGACAAACGCACTGAAACCGTCAAAACCACCGTCGATCCCCAGATAACCGGCAGCCCGATCAAATCTGCTCCGGATGGCAGGTGCGTTGAGCTTCAGAACGGCAGGCATGCAAACCGCGTTGGTCGTGCCGTGGTGCGTGTGGTGCATGGCGCCGATCGGATGGCTAAGTGCATGGATCGCGCCAAGGCCCTTCTGAAATGCCGTGGCGCCCATCAATGCCGCTGACATCATATTGGCGCGAGCCTCCAGATTATCTGGCGTTTGGTACACAACAGGCAAGTTTTCTATCACCAGACGCATGCCTTCCAGTGCTATGCCCTGACTCATCGGGTGGTAATGCGGTGACGAGAACGCCTCAACGCAATGAGCAAAGGCGTCAAGACCAGTGCCTGCGGTTATGAAAGCGGGCATGCCTACGGTCAATTCCGGGTCGCAAATCACAACGGACGGTAGCACTTTGGGATGAAAGATAATTTTCTTCTCTTGCGTTTCCGAATTGGTAATGACACTCGCGCGTCCGACCTCTGATCCTGTGCCAGCAGTGGTGGGCACGGCAATATTGGGATAGATCGCATTCGCATCTGCACGGGTCCACCAGTCGCCCACATCCTCAAAATCCCAAATAGGGCGGGTTTGCCCCGCCATGAAGGCGACCATTTTGCCCAGATCAAGACCGGAGCCACCGCCAAACGCCACCACCCCGTCATGTCCGCCTTCTTTGAATGCCGCGACTCCGGCCGCGAGGTTTTTCTCATTCGGGTTGGGGTCTACATCCGAAAAAGAGGCGCGGCCCAGACCATGGTCCTCCAGCACATCCAAGGCGCGGTTGGTTATTGGCAGTGAGGCAAGGCCACGATCTGTCACAAGCAAAGGCTTTGATATTCCAGCGGCCTTGCAGGCATCAGCTAACTCGGAAATGCGGCCTGCACCAAAACGCACGGCAGTAGGGTAGGACCAATTGGCAGAGGGGCTCATGATGTGACCTTCTTCAAATGATAGGATTTGGGGCGTGTGAGGTTGTGGTAGCCGATCACGGACAAGCCACCGCCGCGGCCTGTGTTCTTACATCCGGTCCAGCACAACCCTGGATCAAGGTAATCGGCACGGTTCAAGAAAACAGTCCCGGTTTCGATTTGATCCCCAACGGCTGCTGCCCGGTCGATATCTGCAGTCCAGAGGCTGGCTGTAAGTCCAAATTGACTGTCATTCATCAGGCGGATTGCTTCGTCATCATTCTTGACGGACATTATGCCAACCACGGGGCCAAAACTTTCGTCGCGCATGACGCGCATATCGTGGGTGACGCCCGTCAGAATTTGCGGGCCGAGATAGGCGCCGTCATCATCTTCGGCAAACTTTGCGATATGGGCGGTAGCGCCTGCTGCTATGGCCTCGGCGATCTGTGAACGCACCTCGTTGGCAAAGCGTTTATGCGCCATGGGTCCAAGTGTTGTCTCGGGCTCTAGTGGATTTCCCAGCTTATAACTGCTGACCAGAGCGACTGCTTTTTCCACAAAATCGTCGAAAAGGCTTTCGTGCACATAGATCCGTTCGATGCCGCAACAGCATTGACCAGAATTGAACATTGCCCCGTCGATCAACGTATCGACGGCTGCATCCAGATCCGCGTCGTCCATGACATAGCCGGGGTCTTTGCCGCCAAGCTCTGTGCCAACGCCGGTAAAGGTGCCCGCTGCCGCGCGTTCCATCGCGGCACCGCCCCCGACAGAACCAGTGAAGTTGATAAAGTCAAAGGCGTTGCCTTCGATCAATGCGGATGTCGTGTCATGGTCGAGGAACAGGTTCTGGAACACGTCCTCCGGTATACCGGCCCCATGGAAAGCCCGCGCCATCCGTTCACCGACCAGCAGGGTTTGTGTTGCATGTTTCAAAAGGACTGTATTTCCGGCGATCAGGGCAGGGGCAACAGTGTTAATCGCGGTCATGTAGGGGTAGTTCCAAGGCGCTACAACAAAAACGACGCCATGTGGCACCCGTTTTATGTACCGTTTGAAGACCGCATCTTCGCCGACTGCGATGTCTGCAAGGCTGTCTTGGGCGATATTGGCCATATGGCGCGCGCGCTCTTCAAAGCCGCCAAATTCGCCACCATACCGGACAGGGCGACCCATCATATGAGCCAGCTCGGGCACAATTTCCTCGTTCATCGCCCCGACAGCGGCCACACCGGCCATGACCAATTCAATACGTTCACGCAAAGGCCGCGCAGCCCAGGCCACTTGTGCCGCGCGCGCCCTGCTGACGAGAGCCCCAGCAGCCTCGGCGTCCAGTGTGTCCCTTGTTGCAAAAACTGATCCATCAATCGGGGAAATACAGGCGAGTGTTGTCATGCTTTTTCAAAACCTCTGGCGATTTCGTAGTTTGTGACAACCTGATTGAACTCTTCGATTTCCCATTCGGCTGCACGGGCATAGTGGGCGACGGTTTCCTCGCCAAATGCGTTTTTCAACATATCAGAGGCCAGCAACGCATCACGCGCATCGCGCAGTGTGCGTGGAATGTAGGCGGCTTTATCGCCCGAATAGGCGTCTCCGTTGAAGGGCGCTGGAAGCTCCAGTTCCTCTTCAATCCCTTTCAGACCAGCCGCAAGCATTGCGGCCATGCCGAGATAGGGGTTCATGTCTGATCCGGGCGTGCGGCATTCGACGCGTACGCCCTTGGTTCCGTCACCGCAAAGTCGGAATGCGGCGGTTCGGTTGTCGATAGACCAGACCACTTTTGTGGGGGCAAAACTGCCCTTGGCAAACCGTTTGTAGCTATTGATATAGGGAGCCAGAAACACTGTTATGTCAGAGGCGTATGTCAATAGACCCGCCATGTAGTGATCCATGAGTTTCGATTTACCCAAAGATGCACCGTCATCAAAAAAAGCGTTCGCACCGTCTTTCCACAAGGATTGATGTACATGCGCGGCCGAACCGACACGGTCTTTGTGCCATTTTGGCAGGAAAGTTGCGGCATATCCGGCCTGATGCGCGATCTCCTTGATGCCGTGTTTGGCAATCGTGTGATGATCAGCGGCCGCAAGGGCATCAGCGTATTTGATATTCAATTCTTCTTGACCGGCTTCAGCTTCGCCTTTCGATCCTTCAACCGGGATTCCCATGGCGCGCAGATGATTGCGGATCGGCCGCATCACGGGCTCTTCCTTAGAGGTTTGGAAGATGTGGTAGTCCTCATTATAGCGGCTGATCGGCCTTAATACGAACCCGTTGGCCGCAATTTCGTCATGGGTGCCCTGGAACAGAAAAAACTCTAATTCCGTTGCCATGATTGGGTCAAACCCAAGTGCTTTGGCCCGCGCGATCTGGCGTTTCAATACCTCGCGTGGCGCAAAGGGAACCGGGGCATGTGTGTGATGATCGAGGACATCGCAAAGAACCATTGCGGTCCCCTCAAGCCAAGGAACCGGGCGGATCGTGGTAAGGTCCGGCTTCATGATGTAGTCGCCATACCCTGCCTCCCACGAGGTCGATGCATAGCCGTCAGGAGTGGCCATCTCCAAATCGGTTGCAAGCAGGTAGTTACAACAATGGGTTTCATCACCGGCCATCTCAAGGAAAGCTTCGGCGTGGAAACGTTTGCCCATTAAGCGCCCTTGCATGTCAACCATGCAGGTTAGCACAGTATCTATTTCACCCGCGGCGATCTGCGATTTGATCTCTTCAAAAGTCATACGAAAGGGTCCGCTCCCAAATGTCAGGCGTGCGTCCCGGGCGTGACCCGGGACGCGTTGTTGCGTTAGCCGTAGCGGTAAGGCCGCCCAGCCTTTTGCATATCAGCATTATATCTGCGGAAGATCTCAACCACTTTTGCCTGAACGGGACCCTCGGCGGCGATTTCATCCCAGAATGCAACAGCGGCATTTTCCACCTGCGCCCACTCGTCGTCCGGGATAGAAGTCAGTTGCATCTTGGTGCCATTGACGCGCAGATTGGCTTCGCCACCCCAGTACCACCACTGACGATAGTAGTGTGACTGGTCACAGCACATACGGAACAGCGTTTGGAGATCCTCGGGCAGGTCGTTCCAACGGTCCATGTTGGCAAAGAACGATCCCGCCCAAGCGCCCGAGATGTTGTTTGTAAGGAAATAGTTGGTCACATCCGCCCAGCCGACGGTATAGTCCTCGGTGATGCCCGACCATGCGATACCGTCAAGTTCGCCAGTTTGAACGGCAACCTCGATGTCCTCCCAAGGCAGCGATACCGGCACGACGCCGAATTGGCTGAGGAAGCGACCCGCAGTCGGGAAGGTAAAGACGCGCTTGCCTTTGAGGTCAGCAAGGC
>JAYQEA010000014.1:0-33886 GCA_038138625.1 Roseivivax sp. | reverse complement strand
TTTGGTAGCAAAATGGCAAGGATCCCAAGCACCCGCGCTGATATGTTTGACGCCTACTGCCGAATACTGCTCGTCCCAGATCTCGTTCAGGCCGTATTGATTAAACAACACTGGCACATCGAGCGAATAGCGTGACGCAAAGGGGAAATAGCCACCAAACACAGTCACATCTGTGGGCGATGCCATGGAGTCATCATCCGATTGAACCGCGTCAATCGTACCTTGCTGCATCGCGCGGAACAACTCTCCGGTCGGTACCAGCTGGTCAGCGTAGAACAATTCGATCTGCATCCGGTCGCCTGCGACCTTGTTGAACATTTTAATCGCCGGGTCGATGACATGTGCGGCCAATGCAGGGCCAGCATAGGTCTGCATGCGCCACTTGATCGTCGACTGCGCGAGTGCAGGTGTGGCCAGTGGTGCAGCGACCGCGCCGACGGCTGCTGAGGTTAGGAACTTACGTCTTGTTGTCATGATCTTACTCCTTCTCCTTGTTGATCCAATCCCATTTCGGGAGCCTTAAAATTAATTTCCGTAGACGTACCCCGGCAACCAAAGTGCGATTTCCGGGAAGGTCATGATGATGGCGAGTGCCATGACCATTACACCCACAAAGGGGATGATTGACCGGTATATGTCGCGCAGTGATATCTCTGGCGGGGCCATCGCCCGCATCAGGAACAGGTTGTAGCCAAAGGGGGGCGTCATATACGCAATCTGCGTCGTGATTGTATAAAGGACGCCATACCAGATAAGATCAAAGCCCAAACTGCCGACCAAAGGCACATAGAGCGGTGCTACGATCACCAGCATCGCTGTATCATCCAAAAATGTGCCCATCAGGATAAAGCTGAGTTGCATCAGGATCAGGATGACCCACGGGGATAACCCCAGTTGTTCGGTGAACAGGGTGTCGATGGCCTTGACCGCGCCCAGACCGTCAAACACCGCGCCAAAGCCGAGGGCAGCAAGGATAATCCACATGAACATGCATGAAATTACGAGCGTTTGTTTCGTGCAGGTATGAAAGACCGCCCAGCTCATTCGCCGTTTCAGGATAGATGCGGCCAGAGCCGCCAAAGCCCCAATGGCCGAGCTTTCTACCAAAGATGTCCACCCGTTCACAAAGGGCACCATCATAGCGGCAAAGATGATCAGCGGCAGCGCACCGGCCCAAAGCAGCTTTCGTTTCTCGGCGGGCGTCACTTCGTCCAGATCGTCAGCGACGGGACCAAGTGCGGGGTTCATCCGGCATCTTATCCAGATATAGACGATGAACATGGCTGCCATCATCAGGCCGGGGATAATTCCTGCAAGCCACAGTTGCCCGACCGGCTGGCGTGCGATCATTGCATAAAGTACCAGCACCACAGAGGGCGGCACAAGAATGCCTAACGACGACCCAGCCTGAATCACACCTGTCACCATTTGCTTGTCATAGCCGCGGCGCAGCAGTTCCGGCAGTGCAATCGTCGCCCCAATAGCCATTCCCGCGACAGACAGACCGTTCATGGCCGAAATCAAGACCATCAACCCGATGGTCCCCATCGCCAAACCGCCATTCACATTGCCAAACCAGACATGGAACATGCGGTATAGATCGTCGGCCAGCTTACTTTCGCTCAGCACATAGCCCATGAAAATGAACATCGGAAGTGTCAGCAGAGGATACCATTTCATGAGCTTCATCGCTGCTGAAAACGGAATGTCCTGACCGCCCGTTCCGTAAAGCGCCAGGGCGGCAATCGCTGCTATGGCTCCAATCGCGCCAAAGACGCGCTGGCCTGTGAACAGCATCAGCATCATAGACCCGAACATGAATAGGGCGATGTATTCCTGGCTCATGTGTTGACCTCTGGGACCGGACGGCCGGAGGCGCGGGCAATGTCTTTGATCAGCTCCGACAGCGATTGCAAGAGCATCAGGAACAGCCCTGTGATCATGATTGACTTGATCGGCCAGAGATACGGGCGCCAGGCAGACGAGGATCGTTCAAGACGCCCGATCTGTTCTGTTCCGGTGATGAGCCCTGTGAAGAACTCAAGCGGCGCTTTGCCCCAGTAGCCAAGTGAATACGCGGTCGACCCAAGCGCGCCATAGAGAAGGACACAGATGTAGAAGATCAAAAACAACACGGTGATGACGTCAACAGTAGCCTTTCGGCGCAACGACCACTCCCCATAAAACAAGTCCATGCGCACATGCCCCCCCGACAAAAGCGCGTAGGGCCCGCCCAGCATAAAATATGCAACCATCGCAAACTGCGCTGTTTCCAATGTCCAAAGCACCGGTAGAAAAAACGTCTTGGAGATTGAGGACCACAGCAGGATGCCCATCAGGACAAAAACACTATACATGACGACGAGGCCAATTAGGCGGTTCAGGCCATCAATGGCACGAGAGAAGCGAAGCAGGACGGTCATGCGGCATCCTCGTGCTGGGGAAATTGATCCAGTGTCCGTTTCACCCAATCGGTTAGATATGTCGCCATGGTGTTTTGATCTTTATCTGTAGCAATCAGATCGTTGCGTACCTCTATCATAACATTCGGTAATGCATTCGCGGCCCCCTGAGTATCGAGTGTATGCGCGACCCCGTCGACTGCCGCATATGGTTCGTTCAGACGAATACAGTACGGGGTGTTGTGGGGTTTGGCATGCATCATAGCCTGTGCAAACTGTGCATCTTTGCCATGCAGGATACCGATTTCAACCTCGCGTGTGACGCCGTTGAAGACGGGCGTAAAGCTATGGATCGTCACCATGAGCCGCAGCGTGGCGCGGTGACGTGAAATTTCTTCTGACAAAGCCTTTGAAAAGGTTGCATATATATTGGCTATCCGCAGATCTCGTTCGGCCTGCGACAGATTTGTATTGCCCGGGATATCAAACACCTCGCTTCGCACGGGAATTGCACTGGACGATTCAGGCGGGCGATTGCAGTCGTAAAGCAGACGCGACATGGTGCCATAGACACACGCGGCATCAAGTCCCGCGGCCACCCTTTGCGCAACCGGCAGAGCCCCCGGATCCCAGGCAACATGGCTCTTGGCCGCGTGATCCGATAGGCCAAGTTGGTCATATTCCGGCGGGATATATGAGGATGCGTGTTCGCATACGACCAAGACATGCGGCGCCGGATCATGGTGCGATATTGCAAAAGACGGATGAGATCGTGGACAAGTCAATGAAACGTTCGAGCCCCAACGCGCTGGAATTGGAAAGATCATTGACATAAGTCGATCGCCTGTCAATAATTTTTCGTATCAAAATTTTCACCCTGCTTCCGCAGTGTCGAAATTTTGACAAATCAGCGGTGAAAGGCCAAAAAATGACCGTTTCCGAAAAATTACTCCTGCACCGCAACGAGATGACACCATCGGAACGGCAACTTGT
The DNA here is from genome assembly GCA_038138625.1 of Roseivivax sp. Lineage (GTDB taxonomy): Bacteria > Pseudomonadota > Alphaproteobacteria > Rhodobacterales > Rhodobacteraceae > JAQXDR01. Next base: position 30,491 of record JAYQEA010000014.1, on the reverse strand, counting down.
CAGCACCTTGCTGGATGACTATCCAATTGTCGGCCTGGGCAGTATTACCGAACTGGCGCAAACGGCGTCTGTCTCGACGACCACTGTAGCGCGCATGTTGCAAAAGATCGGGTTTGTTGGGTTTCCGCAATTTCAAGCAGCCCTGCGTTCAGAACTGAAAGAAATGATCTCCGACCCGGTATCAAAACGGCAACATTGGCAAAGCGACTTTCCGGACGAACACATACTTACCCGGTATTTTCGGCAAGCGATCGAAAATCAGCAACGCAGCATGGATGACATCGATCCGACCGACTTTGATGCGTTATGCCAGATGCTTGGCGATACACAGCGGACGATTTTCATCACCGGTGGTCGTATCACGGGGACACTGGCGCGCTATCTCTACCTTCATCTGCAAATGATCCGCCCCAACGTACGGCTGGTCGCGGATGGCGGGGCTTGGCCGCATGATTTGTTGGATCTGCAGGCAGGCGACGTGGTCGTGGCCTTTGACGTGCGTCGTTATGAAAATACGACACTTCAACTTACGCAGATGTGCCAAAACAAGGGGGCGGAAATTGTGTTGCTCACCGACCAATGGCGTTCCCCAATTCATCGAATTGCGACGCTGACATTTACCGGGCGTATCGCAGTCCCGTCCGCATGGGACAGTTGTTCACCTCTCCTCATGCTCGTAGAATGCACCATCGCGGCCTTGCAAGAGACAATGTGGGACAAGGTGAAAGGCCGTAACGCGGCGCTGGAGGATGCATTCGATCAAACAAAGCTGTTTCGGAAATTTACATAAATGATCAAAATGGACTGAACCACGCCAGAACCGTCATCTCAATCTTTAGAATTAACGGTGGCCTTGAGTAAACGGGGCCTGTCGCATCAGCCCGTTACGTCCAAGCTTGGAGGTGTCGTCTTGATGTTGATCCGCTGGATAAAGTGTGGTCAGCGCAGTCCGAGCAAACCAGCCGCGCAGTTTGAAATAAACGGTGATCAGGTATTCATGCGTGACTAACTGCGCGAAGCGACGCGTGATTGATAGGTTTCCAGATCGCGGATAAGTGGCAGACCGGAAGGTGTATCCAAACGCGTGCAGAATTCCGACCAGACTTGCCCGAAGGGGAGATCCTTGAATTCTTCTGTCAGTGTAAGACGGGTTGTAAAATCCAGCTGCGCCTCGGCAGATCTAAGACGCTCCCAAGGAGTCAAAAGGGCGCGCAACAGAGCTTTTTGCATATTGCGTGTTCCAATAACCCAAGCAGCTGTCCGACTGATTGTTGCATCAAAGAAATCCAAACCAATGAAAGCCCGATCCAGTAAATCCGCGCTCACTAATTCATGCGCCACATGTAGGATATCATCGTTTTGAAGGATGACATGGTCGCTGTCCCACCGCATAGGGCGCGATACGTGTAACAGGATCCGGGGCAGGGACAACGCGATCGCGCTAAGTTTGTCAGCAATATTTTCAGTGGGATGAAAATGCCCCATGTCCAGACACAGCACCGTCTGGTTACGGATCGCGTAGCCCAAGTAAAACTCGTGACTGCCAACGGTGCAGGCTTCCACACCGATACCGAACAGTTTGGATTCCACGGCATCGAGCATGTGCGCCGGGTCATGCTTTGTTGCAAGGGCCATATCCAGCGACTCTTCTAACCGCGCGCGTGCAGCCATACGGTCAATTGGCGTATCTTTATATCCGTCAGGTGCCCAGATGTTGTTCACACAAGGACTGCCCATTTCCGCCCCGATACGGGCCGCGATATCGCGCGTGCGCCTACAGTGTTCAATCCAGAACGACCGGATGCCTTGGTCGGGATGTGACAGGGTCAGGTTGTCGTCGGCCTTGGGGTGGGAAAAGAGGCTTGGATTAAAATCAAGACCCAAGCCTTGCTGTCTTGCCCAGTCAACCCAAGCAGAAAAATGCTTGTATTCAATCGCGTCACGGTCAGGATTTTCATCTGTATCCAGATACATGGCATGCAGGTTTAGCCGGTGATGTCCCGGAATCATGGAATAGGCAAATTCAAGATCAGCACGAAGCTCATCGGGATTTCGAGCGCGGCCAGGATGGTTGCCGGTTGCCTGAATGCCTCCGCCAGAGGTGGCCTCTTTTTGGGTTTCAAAACCGACAACATCATCGCCCTGCCAGCAGTGCATCGAGATTGGCACAGTGGCTAATTTTGATATCGCTGCTTCGGTGTCGATCCCCCATTCAGCGAATGCCATTTTCGCGGTTTCATACGCCATGACTTCGTTCCTTTGTCTGTAATGACGCCCGGCTGATGATTGCCGTTTAGCGCGTAAAGGACTGCACGTTTCCTGCGTCCACGTTCAAAATGTTTCCAGTTGATTTTGCCGAAACGTCCGCGGCAAAGAAATAACAGGCCTCGGCGATATCTTCGGGCAGAACCGACCGCTTTAACAAAGAGCGTTCCCGGTACATGTCCTCTAGCCCCTGTTTGTCGGTGCCATAGGTTGCTGCACGCTGTTCCAGCCATTCACCTTGCCAGATCTTTGATCCTCTCAGGACGGCATCAGGATTTACAACGTTGACGCGAATGCCGGCCCCGGCACCTTCCAGCGCAAGACATCGCGCAAGATGGATCTCAGAGGCTTTGGCTGTGCAATAGGCCGAAGCATTTGGCGAGGCAGCCAAGCCATTCTTTGAGGCGACAAAAACGATGGACCCACCCATGCCCTGTACCCGCATCAATTTGAAAGCTTCTCGGCTGACAAGGAAATATCCCGTGGATAAAATTTCCATGTTTTTGTTCCAAAGCTCGAGACTTGTTTCTTCGATAGGTGCGGATGAGGCGACACCTGCATTTGACACCAAAATGTCGGTACCGCCGTATTCAACTGCAGTCTCTGCGACTGCTTGGGCCACGGCTGCTTCGTTTGTGACATCCATCTCAACAGATCGAACCATGTCCTGTCCAAACTGCTGTGCAAGGGATTTGTGCGCCGCGGCAAGACCTTGACTATCAATATCTGCCAGAACCACGCAGGCCCCCTCGGACAGGTATCGGGCTGCGATGGCGGTGCCTATACCGCCTGCGCCGCCGGTGACCAGTGCCACGCGGCCAGCAAGCGACTTGGGTTTCGGCATTCGTTGCAGCTTTGCTTCCTCCAGAAGCCAGTATTCAATGTCAAATGCCTCTTGCTCGGGAAGACCCTGATAGGTGCTGACAGCTGATGCACCACGCATGACGTTGATCGCATTGACGTAGAATTCGCCCGAAATGCGTGCTGTCGCTTTGTCTTTTGCAAAAGTGATCATGCCGACCCCCGGCACGAGGTAGACGACTGCGTTTGGATCTCTGAGCGGGGGGCTGTTGTCGCGTTTGCAGCGATTGTAATAGGCGCGGTAATCATCGCGATATGCGGCGATTTGGGCCGGCAATCCCTTTAACACGTCCTCTATATCCGGCTGGGCAGGATCAAATTCAATGACCAACGGGCGAATTTTTGTCCGCAGAAAATGGTCGGGGCAGGAGGTTCCAAGTGCTGCGAGCGCTTCCAGGTCGTTCGCGTTCACGAATTCCAGAACTTCGGGGTTATCATTGAAATGCCCGACCATGTGTTGGCTGCCCGACACAAATCCGCGTATCGCAGGCATCAATGTAGCGGCTATGGCGCGACGTTGCGGGGCGGTCAGCGATGTGCAACCTGGCCCTCCGAATGCGGGGATATCAGCGGTCTTTTCTTGCAGCCATTCAGTGGCATGATTGATGACCTCTATGGTTTTATCATAACAGCTTTTGGCCGTATCGGACCACGTAAACAGCCCATGGCTTTCCAAAATGACACCGTCTGCATCAGGATTTTGTTGGCAAAATGCCTCTAGCCAAAGACCCAGCTCGTATCCGGGCCGTTTCCAGGGCAGCCAACCGATGCGCTCGCCAAAAATCTCTTTTGTCAGTGCGCGCGACTCTTTTGAAGCCGCAATAGCGATGATTGCATCTGCATGCACGTGATCGACATGTGCATGGGGCACATAAGCATGCAGCGGGGTGTCAATAGATGCCGCACGCGGATTGAGCCGAAAGGTGCAATGGGGCAAATACCCGACCATTTCGTCTTCGCAGGCGTCGCCTCGGTACAGTTTTTTCAAGGCGGTAAGTTTGTCCATATAGAGGGTCGAAAACCCGTCCATCTTGATAGAGCCAATGTCGCCGCCCGAGCCCTTGACCCAAAGCACCTGTACAGGGTCGCCTGTGAGCGGATCTGTTTCCGTGACCTTGGCAGAGGTATTGCCACCGCCATAATTTGTAACGCGTTTGTCTGCACCAAGGATATTTGACCGGTACAGTAGCAGCTCTGGTTCGCTCATGCCCTTGGTGGTTTCATCATTCCACCGGTTTTCCAGCAACAGATTTTCCGCTGTTTTCGGCATGCTTCGCTCCTGCGCAAAATGACCTGTGTGTTGACTCACCTACAATAAACTGGCTGTGCTGCGACTGTTTGTCAATCCAGATTGGTCATGGATGATCAGTAAGCGCCAAAAAATGCAGGTACGTGATCGTTTTTGATTGACTGAAGCGCGGAAACTGGTCACGCTCTGGGTGATAGGGGGCTTTTTATGCACGAGACAGAACGCCACAGGGTAATTTTGTCAGCCGTAGAAGATCGCGCCGTGATCACGGTGATTGATCTGTGCAATCTGACGGGTGCATCCGAGGCAACGATACGTCGGGATATCTCGTCGCTCGATGCGCGGCAAAAAGTGCGGCGCGTACGTGGCGGTGTGGAAGCCCTCCACCCGCCGCAGTTTCTGGGGCTTGCGGGCAGAACATTTGCCGTGAACGAAATGCTTCGGATCAAAGAAAAACAAGCAATCGCACGGGCCGCGGTGGAGCTGTGCGAAGACGGCGATCCGATTATCATCAATGGTGGGACCACCACATTTCAGATGGTACACCCTTTGGCGACACGGCGCTGTCAGGTGTTTACAAATTCTTTTCCAATCGCCGAGCATCTTCTGAAGCATTCCAAGAATACGATTATGCTGTCGGGTGGCGCGATCTACAGAGAACAAAACATAATTCTGTCGCCGTTTGATAATGACGTGACGCGAAATTTTTATGCGCGTCGTATGTTTATGGGGGCACAGGGCATCGGAGCGCTAGGTCTGATGGAGGCAGACCCCTTGCTGGTTCAATCAGAGACCAAGCTGATCAGTCAGGCGGACGAGTTGGTTGTTCTGGTTGACAGTACGAAATTTGATACCCGCTCCAGTCTCATTCTGTGTGGCTTGGAGCGTATCTCGACACTTATCACTGATGAAGGGATCTCGGACAAGGCGGCCTCTATACTGGACGCTGCGGACGTGACAGTGATTGTTGTTCAAGCGGGCAATGGTCAGAATGAAGAAGTCGCCTAGTAAAACAGGCCAAAGCAAGATTACCGTTTAGGGAGGATAAAAAATGAAACGTCGGATATTTACTTCGCTGGTTGCAGGGATGGGCCTTGCTGCTAGTCTCATGGGGACCAGCGCCATGGCGCAGGACAACATGCGCATCGCATTGGTGGTGAAAGCCCTTGGCATCGGCTTTTTCGAGGCTGCTGCGGAAGGAGCTGAAGAAGCCGCAGCAGAGCTGGGTAATGTTGAAATTATTTACACCGGACCAACAGATACCACCGCAGAAGGTCAGATTGAGGTGATCAACGCGCTGATTGCACAACGTGTGGATGCAATCGCAATTTCGGCAAATGATCCAGATGCCTTGGTTCCCGCACTCAAGCGCGCCATGCAACGTGGGATCACCGTCATTTCATGGGATTCCGGTGTTGCGCCCGAGGGGCGCCAGATGCATTTGAACCCGTCATCCAATGCCTTGATCGGCAATATGATCATCAAACTTGCAGCAGATCACCTGCCCGAGGGCGGTGACGTTGCCGTCTTGTCTGCTACTGCGACAGCGACGAACCAGAATATCTGGATTGATGAGATGACCAAAGTTCTGCCGAACTATGCGGGGATCGAGGTTGTTTCGACCGTGTACGGGGACGATCTCGCAGACAAGTCCTACCGCGAGGCGCAGGGCCTGATGCAGTCTTATCCAGACCTTGATGCGATTATTGCGCCGACATCTGTTGGTATTGTGGCTGCTGCGCAGGCGGTTGCGGATGCCGGCAAGATTGGTCAGGTCAATGTGACCGGTCTTGGCTTGCCATCTGAAATGGCGGGTGCGATTGAATCTGGTGCGTCGAAGTCGTTTGCGATTTGGAACCCGATCGATCTTGGCTATTCGGCGACAATGCTTGCGCATTCCATCGCGAATGGGGCCGACGCGGCACCGGGAGCGGAAATCCAGATGGGCCGCATGGGCTCGGTCACTTTGGATGATAGCAATTCGGCTGCTATGGCAGATCCGTTCGTCTATGACGCCTCCAATATCGACCAGTTCAAGTCCATTTTCTGATCAGCACACCCACTGGCGCAGCGGTGACGCTGCGCCAAATCTATTTTTTGATTGCCAGACCCTTTGCCCATGCAATTAGACACCTCCTCTGCCATCAAAATGACCGCAGACACTCCGGCGATTTTGGCGCTGAACCGCGTAACAAAAACGTTTCCCGGCGTGACGGCTTTGTCCGAGGTTTCATTAGAGCTGTATCCGGGGCAGGTGACCGCATTGGTTGGCGAAAATGGCGCTGGAAAATCGACTGTGGTTAAAATACTGACAGGGATTTATCAGCCAGACGGGGGGCAGATCGAGATTGACGGAAACGCGGTCCGGTTTCCAACAGCACAAGATGCAAATGCAGCAGGTGTGACCGCGATCCATCAAGAAACAGTTCTTTTTGACGAGCTGTCGGTTGCTGAAAATATTTTTTTGGGTCACGCACCCCGCGGGCGATTTGGGTTGATCGACGCTGCGGCGATGGTTGCACGGGCGCAAGATATACTCCTGGCGATTGGTGCCAATATTGATCCCCACGCCAAGCTCAAGGACCTTGGTATCGCCAACAAACACCTTGTTGCAATTGCCCGGGCGCTGTCAATTGATGCGCGTGTCGTGATCATGGATGAACCAACTGCTGCCCTTAGTCAGAAAGAGATCGACGAATTATACGACCTTGTTGAAGAACTGAAGTCGCAAGGCAAGGCGATCCTGTTCATCAGTCATAAATTCGACGAAATTTTTCGTATCGCGGACCATTACACGGTTTTCCGTGATGGCGCTTTGGCGGGGCACGGGGCCATTGCCGATGTGACCGAGGCCGAGTTGGTCAAGATGATGGTTGGCCGTGACGTCAGCCAGATTTTTCCCGACCGGCTGCCCGATGTGGGCGAGGAAGTGTTGGTTGTCGACGGCTATGACCATCCTACAGAATTCGCAGATATCAGCTTTACGCTGCATCGCGGTGAAATTCTTGGGTTTTACGGATTGGTCGGTGCGGGACGATCCGAATTCATGCAGGCGTTGTTTGGGATCACACGACCCTCTGCCGGAGACGTCAGGATCGATGGTGCCTCTGCGGTCATACGATCCCCTGCTGATGCCGTCGGGCAGGGAATTGTCTATGTGCCGGAGGATCGTGGAAAGCAGGGCACAATCACTGCCTTGCCCATTTTTGCAAATGTGACGCTCCCCTCGTTAGGTCGCACATCACGCAACGGTTTTTTGAAACTGGCAGAAGAGTTTCGGCTCGCACGAGAATATACCGAACGGCTTGATCTGCGGGCCGCCTCTCTGGACACCGACGTCGGTAATCTGTCTGGGGGAAATCAGCAAAAAGTCGTGATTGCAAAGTGGCTTGCCACACAGCCAAAGGTCATCATTCTTGATGAACCGACCAAAGGGATCGACATCGGTTCAAAAGCTGCTGTGCACGAATTTATGACAGAGCTGGCAGCACAGGGACTGGCGGTCATTATGGTCAGCTCGGAAATACCCGAGGTTCTGGGAATGTCTGACCGGGTGATCGTCATGCGTGAAGGGCGAATCGCGGCGGAACTGTCTGGCACGGATCTGACGCCGGAAACCCTTGTGCGCAACGCGGCCGGGATTTGAGGTGTCATCCATGTCCAAACGTCTGTTATTGTCGCGCGAGTTTCTCTTGGTCGGAGCCATTCTGGTCCTGCTTGCTCTGGTCGCGTCTCGGTTCCCCGCCTTTATTGCGCCGGCCAACCTTGCCAATGTCTTTAATGATACATCGCCTCTGATCTTGCTGGCTATTGGTCAGATGATTGTGATCCTTACGCGCTGTATCGATCTGAGCGTTGCGGCCAATCTTGCTTTGACCGGCATGGTCGTCGCTATGATCAATGTCGCTCTGCCGGGTCTTCCGGTTGGAGTGATCCTTGCCATAGCCATCGGCTTTGGTGCCTGTCTTGGCATGATCAATGGTGTTTTGGTTTGGGCTCTGTCGATCCCTCCCATTGTTGTAACGCTTGGAACGATGACTATTTTTCGTGGAACGATCTTTTTGTTGTCGGACGGTGCATGGGTCAACAGTCACGAATTCAGTGCAGCCTTCAAGGCCTTTCCGCGGGCCGTAATTCTTGGTCTTCCGGTAATGAGCTGGATCGCAATCTTTGCAGTTATTCTATTTTCGATTGTGATGGCGCGGACCACCCTTGGCCGGGCGTTCTATGCAACAGGCGGTAACCCCCATGCAGCCACTTATGTCGGGATCAATGTGGGGCGTACCCAGTTTTGGGCCTTTACGATATCAGGAGCCCTCGCAGGATTGACGGGATATCTCTGGGTCTCGCGCTATGCGGTGGCCTATGTTGATCTTGCCGGTGGGTTCGAGCTGGATGTCGTGGCCGCCTGTGTCATCGGCGGCGTTGCCATTATGGGCGGGATTGGCACTGTTGGCGGGGCTATGCTTGGTGCGCTGTTTCTTGGTGTGATCAAAAATGCGTTGCCAGTGGTTGATATCTCTCCATTTTGGCAGTTGGCCATTTCCGGCGGTGCAATCATCATTGCCGTGGCGTTGAATGCCAAGGCGACGCAGGCAAAGGGCCGAATTATCCTGAAACGTGCGGAGAACGCCACATGATTGCCAGTCCTCGCAGAATACCTGACCGTCTGCAGTCGTCGCTGGAGCGCAGTCTCAAAAGCTGGGAGACATTGCTTTTGGCGGTGGCTGTCGCAATTTTTGTCATCAACAGTTTTAGCTCGCCGTATTTTCTGGACGCGTGGAACCTGAGCGATGCGACGTTCAACTTTACTGAAAAAGCAATGATCGCTTTTGCAATGGCCCTTTTGATTATTGCCGGTGAGATTGATTTGTCTGTGGCGTCGATTATCGCACTTGCCTCAACTGCGATGGGGGCTGCGGTGCAGCTTGGGGTTGGCACGCCCGGTCTGGTAGTGATCGGGCTATTGGTGGGGGTGTTCTGTGGGGCCTTTAATGGCGTGCTGGTGACGCGAATGGGTCTTCCGTCTATTGTCGTGACCATTGGCACGATGAGCCTGTTTCGCGGGATCAGTTATATCGTTTTGGGTGATCAGGCGTATCGCGGATATCCGTCTGATTTTTCATTTTTTGGGCAGGGGTATGTGTATTGGGTGATCTCGTTCGAAGTGGTCTTGTTTGCGTGTCTCGCACTTATCTATGCCGTGGTTTTGCACAAAACAAATTTCGGTCGCGCAGTCTATGCAATCGGAAATAATCCGGTGGGCGCCGAGTTCTCGGGCATTCGGGTCGCACGCGTTAAATTCGTCTTGTTTCTGCTTACAGGATTGATGGCGGGCGTTGCTGCGATCTGTCTGACGTCACGACTTGGTTCAACACGACCTTCTATTGCTTTTGGCTGGGAACTGGAGGTCGTGACGATGGTGGTTCTGGGTGGCGTTAGCATTCTCGGAGGGTCCGGTTCTATCCCCGGGGTGGTGATTGCAGCCTTCGTGATGGGACTTGTGACATTCGGTCTTGGTCTGTTGAATGTTCCGGGAATTGTGATGTCGATTGTGATCGGTGGATTATTGATTGGGGTGATCGCGCTGCCCCGCCTGTGGGAGAAATATAGGTCATAGCGCTCAAGGTGAGTGAAAAGGCTGGTTGAACATGGAGAAGTTTGCATTCAAGATGATGTTGCGTGCTGGTTGTAAAGAGGTCTACATCCAGCGGCATAATGAAATCTGGCCAGAATTGGCGGAGCTTTTGAAGCAAGCAGGAATAACGGATTATTCGATTCATTTGGACGAGGAGACCAACACCTTGTTCGGGGTTCTTTGGCGCAAGCCTGACCACACGATGGACGATTTGCCAGCGCATCCTGTCATGAAAAAATGGTGGGCATATATGGCTGATATTATGGAGACACATGCGGACAATGAGCCGGTCTCGGTTGTGCTGACACCTGTATTTTACATGCCATGAGGTCACATAACGTTGCGATCATCGATATCGGTAAGACCAATGTAAAGCTGGTAGTGGTCTGCCTGTCGGACCTGTCCGAGCTTGCTGTTATCACGCGCCCCAACACTGTTCTGCAAGGGCCTCCGTATCCGCATTTCGATGTTGAGGGACATTGGGAATTTATTCTCGAAGGGCTATCGCATCTGTATAAAGAGCATGGATTTGAGGCGATAACCGTTACGTCCCACGGGGCATCTGGCGCTTTGCTCGCCAAAGATGGATCGCTGGCGGCGCCAATTCTGGATTACGAATTTACGGGATTGGATGAAACCGCCTCGGCCTATGACGATATCAGGCCTGATTTTTCCGAGACAGGCTCGCCAAGATTGGCAATGGGTTTGAATCTTGGGGCACAACTCCACTGGCAATTCACGAAAGATCCAAGCTTAAAAAAACGTGTCCATCGCGTTGTGACCTACCCCCAGTTCTGGACCCATAAATTAACGGGTGTTTTTGCATCGGACAGAACGTCGCTTGGGTGCCACACCGATTTATGGAATCCGTTCGAAGAAAAATTTTCATCACTCCCTGAAACTCTCGGGATAAAAAACAAAATAGCGAAGCCTCGTAGGCCCGGCGGTGTGTTGGGGTCGCTGTTGCCTCAACTTGCAAGTCGGACCGGATTGCCTGATGACACACCTGTTTACTGCGGTATTCATGATTCAAATGCGTCCCTCTTGCCGCATTTATTCACGCGCAAACCACCGTTCAGCGTCGTATCAACGGGCACGTGGGTTGTGGCCATGTCGGTTGGCGGCAAGCCCGTTACCTTGGACCCTTCTTTGGACACCTTGGTCAATGTCAACGCTTTTGGTGAAGCTGTGCCATCGGCGCGTTTCATGGGCGGCCGCGAGCGTGATCTGGCCTTGGGTGACACCACCGTTCAGCCTGATGATACTCAAATCGCTTATATCCTGAACAGGCGAAGGATGTTGTTGCCAACGCTGGTGCCCAATACGGGACCCTTTGCGGATATGACGTCGCGGTGGAGTGGAGGAGAGCCTGCGCTTGGGTCCGCACAGCGGACTGTCGCCGTCAGCTTCTACCTTGCACTGGTTACTGCCAGAAGTCTGAGCCTGATCGGGCATGACGGTCCTGCAATCGTTGAAGGCCCCTTTGCCCGAAATAAACCATATCTTTGGATGCTGAGAGCGGCGAGCTCTTCGACCGTGATCGCTATGGATAGCACAACAGGCGTGAGCCAAGGTGCTGCTTTGCTGATTGCGGGGCACGGATTGCCCAGCTTGCAACAGGCCACTTTCGCGCTGCCTGACGCGTATACCGCTGATTTATTAGTGAATTACGCCAATGAATGGAACAACAAGGTTCGCAAAGACTAAGCGTTGGTGTGTAGCTTTGACAGGGCCAGTGTTAAGGTTAAGCTTTGGTGTATGACTGTCCGCTATAGGCAAAACTGGCGTTTGTTTTGAAACGATAAACATAATTATTGGATGGTAAAAATCGCAATTTGCGGAAGATGCCGGTATGCCCAAACGATATGCTGATGTGTCAATCTGGGAGGGGGTATATGCACGCAAACAGGACAGCGCATCATTGGCTTTGATCTTGCAAAGTAGATGTTTCAGGTAAACGGCGCATCCGGCGTTGACACCACGGCTTTTCGAACAACCTGACGCGTCCAGATTTTCCTTGATTTTTGGAAATGTTAATCTGGGATTGTCGAGATCGCGTCACAAACGGTTGATCATTAAACAGCTATGGGCTTACTACGGTCTGCTCCATACGTCGTTTGAACACACCGCGCTTTATGAGGCAGTTCGAACAGTGCCAAAAAATTTAGTCAGCTCATGCGGAGGATGTTGCTTACGCCGTTCTTCGGTATGCGGGTCCGTGCTGGTTGCGAGGCGCGCGCCCCGAGATCAGTAGAAAGACCAGCCGTACATCATCGTGGGAATGGTTAAAAAGTGTGCTCCCAGCGCATCTAGCCACCGGCGGTGTGCATAGGGTGGCGCACCGGCTGCGACCGGTTGAAATCCGGCTCAATGATCGAACGGTGCGATTGTAACGTCGCATGGCGATGATCAGGTTGGTGATGGGACCCGGCGGTACCTTTGTTATCGAAACGCCGGGCGGTGGCGTTGATGGAAAGACATCTCTTTGGAAGTTGAGGCCTCTCTTTACCGCATGCCGTCCAGGCACCTGTGCATACCAGTTTTACATTTGCGTATGACCTCGGGTCTGTAACAATCAGGCGTCCCCTTTTGTCCGAGTTCCGGAGCAAGCTTTGTAATTGGGATTGTGACTGAACGAGCAGCGGCTGGTGGTGTCGGATGGCGTTGGTTGCGGTCGCTGTCATCATGGGTCTGTACCGTAAGTTTCTAGAATAAAGGTGAAAAATGCCCACACGATTTTGCACGATACAGGCGCGTACCCCTAAGTGAGGGCTGGACCAATACCTGGATTATCTCGCACCCACAGAGTGCAGACCCGTAAAACAAATGCGCGACAAGACACCGCCCCCTTGCCAACCGCAAGCAACCCCACGAGATTAAAATTCTGATGACGGGCGGACATGAAAACCTTGAAAGTCCCTTACGGCGGTACGGCACAATCGTGCTGTTTTGTTCACCCAGCCACCCCTGTGTGTCATCAGTTTGGCGTGGCGCGCGTGTTAGAAACGCCCTTCATTTCGAAGAGAAATATCACGAAATGGGCGTTTAGCGTCGCAAAACGAATGAGAAAATTTGCGTTGAGTTAGAGGTCAGGCCCCGCGCCATACTTACGCGAGATGCGCGCCGGTACCCTGCATGCCTGTCTGGTGGCGCATTCACATAACAGCCGGGGCTGGCATCCCACATATGTTATTAAATGAGAAGCGACGCAAACTCGGACGCAGATGCATTTGGTGATGTTAACAAAGACCAGCAGTGATCTGCTTTATCCAGCCCGATGAGAACCGCCGCCTTTTTTTGAACTCGGAACGTCTTGGTGTCTGTCGCCAGTGCTTGGGCCAGGTCGTGGTGGCTGCATGCGGGTTCGGTTCCGTCTTGTGAGATTATGATCCGGGCAGCCGTCTCTGACAGAGTTTTGTCGGCCTTAACCTCCACACTTTCGCGCAGCACGCGCACTTTGGGGTGTTGCGTCACATCCGCCGTGAAACTGGAAAGATCGGATGTATCGTAGCCTAAAGCCGCCATGGCGAGGACCTGCGAATAACTGAATTTCGCCTCAAGCGCAGTCGACGGATTTGCCAGATTACATACAGTCAACCAACGGGGGTGCGTAAAAACGGTGATCTTGTTTATCCTATCTGCGGGCACATCCAGCTTTGCCATGGCTTCCAGACTGGCGTGAAGCCCATGACAACAGGCGTGAAACTTGTGACTGACAGAGCGCATCATCCAGCCGTCGGGTTGATCCCACGTGCCATCGGCATGATGCGTTTGCAAAAAACCATTTGGACCTTCGAATGGATCTTCTGCAGCGGTTAAAGAGGCCGCTAAGATTGCAGCCTCGACCCCGTTTGACGCCGCAATACCGGCGTTGTACGGTTTGCCCATTGTTCCAAACTGTGATTTCAGACCTGCGGCCTTTGTGCTTGCCAGGGACAGGGCTGCATGATGATGCACGGGCGATTTATGCAGCAGCAGCGCAGCCGCATAGGCAGCCCCAAAGGCACCAGCGGTTGCGGTTTGGTGAAACCCGATCTGATAATGCGTGCGTCCCAAAAGCACGCCTGTGCGGATGGACAATTCGCATCCAGTCAACGCAGCCAACACGACATCGTTCATGTCGGCGTTTGTCCATTCGCCAACAGCCAGGGCCGCGGACACCACCGCAACTGAAGGATGCCCGATATGGGCAAAGTGAGTGTCGTCATAATCCAGTGCGTGCGAGGTTGCACCATTGACCAAAGCGGTTGCGCGTGCGGGTAGCTGACCACCGCCAAAGGGAGTTGCCTGTGGCGCACCTGCTTCGGCCTGCGCCATGTCACGCACTGCCTTGGCAACCGGTTCCGTTGCTCCGGCGCGTCCACAGGCAAGCCAGTCCAGAATTGACAAACGCATGATGTGCAGAGCGTCTGCGGTGGCCGCCTTCGGCAGCAAGTCGATAAGTCGTGCTGTGCTCATGAATAAAGCTCTGCCGCGCGACGTTCAAATGCCAGTACCACCCGCTGCATGGCTTCGTTAAAGAACATTCCCGCCGCACCGCGCAAGATCGGATTGCGGAATTCAAAATCGACGAAAAATGATACGTCCACCCCCCCATCGACATCCTTGAATGTCCATTTCGAAATCAAATGTCGAAAGGGTCCATCGAGATATTCGGTTTCTATCACCTTTTTGTCGGGCCATAGCACGACGCGCGATCCAAATCGCTCCCGGAAGACTTTGAAACTGATGACAAGATCTGCAAGCACCACAAGGTGGTCGCCCTTATCGTCCGTTGTACGGATACGTGCCGCTGCCGTCCAAGGCAGAAACTTTGGATAGTTCGAGACATCCGCGACAAGATCATACATTTGTTGTGCGGAATAGGGCAGGGTGCGGGTTTCAGAATGAGTCGGCATGGGGCTCTTCAATGACGTGACATTACACAAAGATGTCGTATGGTAGCGCGCGAAAAGCAAGAGGTCCCCATGTCCCAGCCCTACGTGATTGATCAGATGATTTCGGCCAAGACCATCGCCGCGCGGATAGAAGATTTATCACGCGAAATTTCAGGCGAGTTTGCAGATACCCGAAAACTTGTTGTGGTGGGTCTTTTACGGGGATCTTTTGTCTTTATCGCCGATCTTGTGCGTGAACTCGAGTTGCCAGTCGAAGTCGATTTTCTCGAGGTGTCCTCCTATGGGGACGGGATGGAAAGCTCTAGAGAAGTACGAATCCTGAAGGACCTGCGCGGCGGTATCGAAGGACGTGATGTTTTGGTTGTCGAAGATATTGTTGATACGGGTCACACGCTCGCCCATGTGACCCGTCTGTTGAAATCCCGCAATCCTGCAAAACTGTGTTCGATCGCCCTTTTGGATAAACCGTCCCGCCGCGAGGTCGATTTTCGCGCCGATCACATAGGTTTCGAGATACCAGATGAATTCGTCGTGGGCTATGGCATCGATTATGCGCAGCGCAACCGAAACCTGCCTTTTATCGGAAAGGTGCGGTTTGTCTGATGTGGGCAAATCTGGGATGTCTCAATCAACTGGGCTTTGTTACAAACGGCGGCTGATCCTGTTTGCATCAAAGATGGTCAACGGAGCATGCTTTGAAAAACACATATTGCGTCAATTTTTTGCTCTGAATATTTTATGCGGTCTTTTTGTGAGGCGCTGATGCCTTGATCGAAGATCAATTCCAGCAATCAAGCTGTCTGACAAGAGGACAACACAAGAGATTCCCAACGAAGAAAAAGTGCATAATTTGACGTTCTATCCCAAGGGAACAGAGTGCCTGGCGCATGCCTTAGACCATCAGCTTAGGTAAGGAGGTTGGTTGAAACAAAAGCAAAATGACAACCGCAACTTGCCAGAAGTCAGCGTTCAGGCGGCCCGAACGATTTTTGAATATTACCAGTGCTACGAGCTGCAAGCGGATAAAATAGGGGTCTCACAGCCAAGATTGACTGTAATCCCTGATACCAAGAGGATTATGTAAGGGCCCTAAATCAAAAAGCCATGAACCGGGCCCAGCAGTAGCAATAATTGGCGAGGTATCGGCTTACTTTGTGCAGGCGTGATTTTACAAACCAACGACTCTGTGATCGGTTTCATTAACGATCAAAGGCGTGTTTGCGATGTCGAAACGATCTGCAAGATGTTGCCGAATGCACCGCTAAAAAGGCCGCTGTCACGAGGCCGACAGGTCAAACCACTAAGAGATTGGCCCGAGCAGGCCCGCTGCGCGCAGCATCAGACTGGCCGGTGGCGCGGTGTCAGCCGCCCGAATAGGTTTGGTAAAAGGGAAGCTCCAGCCTTCCGCCGTTCGCGTTACGGCAGAAATTTATGTCAATGCCAAGGCGACCGGCGCTTGACCCCCGAAGCCTGGCGAAAATCTCGCTCCTTTGAAAACGGTCTCTCAAAAAAAAGAACAAACAGGCCGCTCCCGAAGGCCTGCTAGGGGTAGATTGGCCACGTTGTGGCCAATCGAAGTTTTGATACCGACATCTATGCCCGGGACACTGCGCAAAGTGGGGTGTTTGCTGTACGATCCGGGGGACGTGGTGGTGTTGGTGTTATTGTGTTCGCTTAGCTTGCGTGATCGTAAGCCCGCTCGCTATGGACGGCCAGATCCAGTCCAGCCTGTTCGGTTTCCTCATCCACGCGAAGTGGTGTGATGATCCGCGTCACCAAAACGATCACTATGGTCACAACAACCGTGTAAATCCCGACGATTGCCAAGGATCCCAACTGCGCTGCAAAGCTGCCGGCGCCAAATGTAGCAATCATTATTGTCCCGAAAATGCCTCCGACACCGTGGACCGCAAAAACATCCAATGTGTCATCAATCCTCAAAACATTGCGGATGAGGTTGACAGCCTCCTGGCAGACGACCCCTGCGATCGCGCCGATGATGAGGGCTTCGACAGGGCCAACAAAACCAGACGCAGGTGTGATTGACGCCAAACCGGCGATGGTACCTGTGACCATACTGACAAGGGATGCTTTGCCGAATTTGATCCGTTCCCACAGCACCCATGTCAACGACGCCGTCGCAGCCGAAATATGTGTGACAGTCAGCGCCATTGCCGCGCCGCCGTCAGCTGCAAGCTGCGATCCGCCGTTAAAACCGAACCACCCAACCCAAAGCATTGCAGCACCGATCATAACCATGCCGGGATTATGCGGTGGCGTGGTTTGGTTTTTACGGGCTCCCAGAAAGACGGCAACAACCAATGCAGCCAGACCTGCGGTTTCATGAACCACAATACCGCCGGCGAAATCTCTTACCCCTAAGTCTCCAAAAATGCCGCCATCTGCCAAAAATCCACCACCCCAGATCCAGTGTGTCACCGGCGCATAACAAATCAGCATCCAAAGCGATGAAAACACCAAGACAAAGCCAAAGCCGATACGTTCCACGTAGGCACCTACAATCAATGCGGGTGTGATGATGGCAAATGTCATTTGAAAGGCAAAAAATAGAACCTCAGGTATGGTTCCTGACAGGGTATCGGCATCAACCCCGGACAAGAACATTTTACCGAGACCTCCCCAGACTGCGTTGCCCTCACCAAAAGCTATTGAATATCCAAAAGCGAACCACAAAACGCTCATTAAACAGGCAATTGCGTAGCAATGCATAAAAACACTGAGCACATTTCTAGCGCGTACCAGACCACCATAGAAAAGTGCCAGACCTGGTAGTGTCATAAATAGCACCAATGCTGTGGCAACTATGATCCATGCGGTATCCGCTCCGTTCATTTTAAACCTCTCCCGAGTCAGCTGTCGTCAGTGATCTGCTGAGATCGGATGTTGAGTGGGGAAAAAAGTGGCAAGATCAGATTATATTGCGTAATAGTTGTGCAACTTTCAAAATGATTAAAAAATAGGCGAAAAATCCACGCAAAGGGTAAAAAGTGATCACGAATGAATTAGCGATTTCAAGATCAGTTCAAGCGCATGCGTCGTCGCTTTCTGACGCACAATTGCCCGCCCCAGGGGACCGAACTCTATGGTTTCCGCGCGCGTCGTCTGGCTTGTCGCGACGGCAAAGCACACCCGTCCTTCTGGTTTGAATTCCGAGCCACCGGGGCCTGCGATTCCACTAATGGCAACTGCGACGTCGGCTTTCGCAGCACGCAAAGCCCCTTTTGCCATAGCAACGGCAACGGGTTCTGACACGGCGCCATATGCGTCGATCAGATCGGAACCGACGTCCAGCATTTCGGTTTTCGCCAGATTGGAATAGGTGACAAAGCCCTTGTGAAATACGGCAGAAGACCCTGCAATATCCGTTATAGCTGCGGCTACCATGCCACCTGTACAGCTTTCGGCGCAGGTCACGGTACGACCGCGTGCATGGGCCAATATGTCAGCGGCAACGCTCATAACAAAACCGGCACATGCGCTGCCACAGCCAGAAGGATCACACCAATCGCCGCAAAAACGCCTGCAAGAACATCATCCAGCATGACACCCATAGCGTCCCCCCGTCGATCAGCGCGTCCAATGATCGAGGGTTTCCAAATGTCGAACAGGCGAAACAAAACGAACGCGGCGATCCAGCCCGGCCACAGTGCAATAACGTGTGACCCTGTCATCACTGCGCCAAGGCTTACCGGCCAAAGGGCAATCCATTGCCCCACCACTTCGTCAACTACATATTCCGGACGGTCCGGCACATCTGCGGGACCGTCGAGCCCTCTGATGGCAATCAAGCCCATCGCAAAGACAAGACCGGTTGCCAGAACAAGAAATGAAAATCCGCCAAACGAAAGTTGGCCCACCCAATGCAAGACAAAAGCAAGGGGTAAGGCGATCAAGGATCCCCAAGTGCCGGGCGCGGGCCGCAACAGACCCACACCCGCAACCGTTGCAATCATACGGAATAGCGGTTGCATGGTCGTCTCCCTCTTTGATGTGTCCGCTATGCTCTTGTCTAATCGCACCGTCAACCATTTGCTAAATGTCGAATGGTCTCGTATGGCTCGCGCAGAGGGCGGATTTGCTTAATTTTTAGGCAATAGCGTCGAATTAGGGCGGAAACGTCCCGCCTTTTCTTGATCCGTCCCTCAGTGCCACGTAGCGCATAGGGGTGACTGCGGAAGGAACCGAACGCGTGACGCTGGACATTGCTGGTATTTCCATTGACCCACCTGTGCTTCTGGCTCCTTTGGCCGGGATTACAGACTTGCCCTTCCGACGTCTTGTCAGCCGTTTTGGTGCGGGATTGGTCGTGTCGGAGATGATCGCCAGTGGAGAGTTTCTGACCGCTAGACCGGGATCGCGGGAAAAAGCAGAATTGGGTGCGGGTATTGCCAATACGTCTGTTCAACTGGCAGGTCGTGCCGCAGCTCCTATGGCCGAAGCTGCGCGACTGGTCGCTGATATGGGCGCGCGCGTGATAGATATTAACATGGGCTGCCCCGCCAAAAAAGTCGTCGGCGGTTACTCTGGCTCGGCGCTCTTGCGCGATCTTGACCATGCGGTTCG
Source organism: Roseivivax sp. (assembly GCA_038138625.1). Taxonomy (GTDB): domain Bacteria; phylum Pseudomonadota; class Alphaproteobacteria; order Rhodobacterales; family Rhodobacteraceae; genus JAQXDR01. The sequence continues at coordinate 10,996 of JAYQEA010000014.1, read as the reverse complement.
CCTGATTGATGCAGTGGTTGCTGCGGTCAATGTCCCCGTGACCCTCAAGACGCGGCTAGGTTGGGACGACGATTTGCACAACGCCCCAGAACTGGCCAAAAGAGCCCAAGAGTCCGGTGTGAAGATGGTCACCATCCACGGGCGTACGCGTTGCCAGTTCTATAAAGGCCGTGCAGATTGGCAAGCGATTCAGCCGGTGGTTGAAGCCGTATCTATCCCTGTCATCGCCAATGGGGATATAAGATCAGCCTCGGATGCGCGTGCGGCTGTTCAGTTGTCTGGCGCGGCGGGCGTGATGGTCGGGCGCGGTGCGCAGGGCAAGCCATGGTTGCTGGCACAAATCGCGGCAGCCAATCATGGCGGTCCGGCTCCGATAATTCCTAAGGGTGCTGATCTGGCGGCCATGGTAAGCGATCATTACGTTGATATGCTTGGGTTTTACGGCAAAGACCTTGGGTGCCGTGTCGCTCGCAAACACCTTGGATGGTACATGGACGGTGCAGGAACGCCCGAGGCGTTGCGTCGCGAGGTTTTGGTCTCGGACGACCCGGGCAGGGTTCTGTCGATGTTGCTGGATGCTCTGGCAACCCAAGATAGGAGCGCTGCATGATGCCCCCGTCATCCGATATGCTGCTGTGGTCATCTTTGCCGATACCGGCCGTGCTGATTGATCATAAAGACCGGATTGCAGATTTGAATACTGCGGGTGAGGGTTTTATGAACAACTCAGCCAAATGGCTGATGGGGCAGGCAGTCTGGGACCGCATCTCTGTGGACGCACAGCTGGACGAAAGCATCGCTCGGGCCCGCCGAATGGGCACCCCCCTGTTCGTAAATGATGTAGATGTTGGAACAGGAATACGTGCACCTGTTACGTGTAATTTGTCCTTTGCCCCTTTGCCAGGTCAGGCGGACTGGCTGATCTTGCTGATCTCACCAAGGGAATTGGCAGGGCGTATGACGCTGAACCATTCTGTTAAATCTGCAGCGAAATCGGCGATCGGCATGGCCGAAATGCTTGCGCATGAAATTAAAAACCCACTGGCCGGAATTGCGGGCGCTGCACAGCTTTTGTCCATGAACCTGCGCCCCGAAGATCTGGAATTAACGGATCTGATCGTTGGAGAAACACGGCGTATTGTTAAGCTTCTTGAGCAAGTCGAACAGTTTGGCAACCTGACATCGCCTGATCTGCGTGAGGTCAATGTGCATGATGTTCTTGATCGCGCCCGCCGGTCTGCGCTTTTGGGGTTTGGTGGTCATATGAAGATCATAGAAGATTATGACCCGTCACTGCCGATGGCATGGGGGGATCCTGATCAATTGCTGCAGGTCGTCTTGAATTTGCTGAAAAACGCGTCCGAAGCGGCGGATCCGGCCAAAGGGGGAACGATCCGGCTTCATACCTTTTTCGAACACAGCTTCAGGTTGCGCCGGGCAGATGGTTCTGGCCAGTCGCTTCCGTTGCAAATCGAAATCATTGATGACGGTCCTGGTCTGCCTCAGGACATCAAGGGGGATGTGTTCGACCCGTTTGTGTCCGGCAAGGAAAACGGGACCGGTCTTGGGTTGGCATTGGTCAGCAAGATTATTTCAGACCATGACGGTTGGATTTCTGTTGAATCAGAACCTGGCTGTACAAATTTCCGCATGTCTTTGCCGCGGCTTCCGCGCGGAGAGACCCCTTCGAAGGAGACTGATTGATGGATGGCACAATCCTTGTTGCGGATGATGACCGCACCATACGCACAGTTCTGACGCAGGCCTTATCGCGCGCCGGATGCAAAGTTCATGCGACATCGTCACTGACAACCCTGATGCGGTGGGTTGCAGAGGGAAAAGGTGACGTGGTGATTTCCGATGTGGTCATGCCTGATGGGAACGGGCTAGAGATGCTGCCCAAAATACAACAAGACCGCCCGGGTCTGCCCGTTATTGTGATCAGCGCCCAGAACACGATAATGACCGCGATCAAGGCCGCAGAGGCAGATGCATATGACTACCTGCCCAAGCCTTTTGATTTGCCCGACTTGATGAAACGCACTGCCAAGGCATTGGATAGAAAGCAAAGGGTGCCGTCTCGGGAGGAACCGGTTCAGGGCGGTGATACGCTGGATGAATTGCCCTTGGTCGGCAAAACCGCGGCCATGCAAGCGCTTTACCGGCTAGTTGCGCGTGTCATGAATACAGACCTTCCTGTGCTGATTTCAGGTGAAAGTGGTACGGGAAAATCGCTGATAGCCCGGGCGATACATGATTTTTCTGATCGTCGGACGCTGCCTTTTGTGACAGTAAACGGGGCTGATCTGGCAGACCTTGAAGGCCCTGCGCGGATACTGGCTCGGGTGCGAGGTGGCACCCTGCTGATCGACGAAATTTCTGATATTGATGACGAATTACAGGCCCGGGTCGTGCGCATGATGGACGCACCCGGGGAACATGTTCCGCGGTTTATGGCGACCAGTCAGGTAGATCTGTCGCGCGCAATGGACGCAGGCGAAATGCGCCAGGATCTGTTCTATCGTTTGGGTGGCGCAATGATCGCCGTGCCTTCGCTGCGCGAACGGGTGGACGATATACCTTTGTTGACAGAACATTTCATGCTGCGTGCGGAGCGCGACGGAGCACCAAAACGCTGGCTTTCGGAGGATGCGCAAAAAATATTCCGTGCATATAGCTGGCCGGGCAATGTCCGGCAGTTGGAAAACGCAGCGCGCCGTCTGAGCTTGACCTCGCGCGCCGAAGAGATTTCGCGCGTAGAGGTTGAAACGGTTTTGGGAAATCAACCCGAAATGGGGCAGATCCTCAGGGGGGGATCATCGGAAAAGCTGGGTGATAGCGTTGCCCGGCATCTGCGCAGGTATTTTGACCTTCATGGCAACATGTTGCCGCCGCCTGGCCTGTACACCCGTATATTGCGGGAAATCGAAGCACCATTGCTGGAAATTGCTCTGGATGCCACTGGTGGTAATCAGGCAAAATGTGCTGATCTTCTCGGTATCAACCGCAATACTTTGCGCAAGAAGATTACTGATTTGGATATAGAGGTGACACGCCGACGCAAGTTGATGTAAGACAGCCACACCACCGTTGCTTCTTTGTCGCGACGGTATTGGAAGCCCCCCTTTTCGGTGGGGCCATAAACTGGGTGGCCATTGGTGACCGTCGGACGTCGCTTAAATACTGTTGTGGACTTTGCGCGGACACGTCGCGTGCAGACCAGTATGACCCTTGGGCTTGTTCTCTTGGGGCCTTTGCTTGCGTTTGTAACCTTTTTGATCCTTGGACCCTATGACCTTGAGGCCAATGCACCGGGCCTGCGTCTGATTGTTCTGGCTGATTTGATCTATGTGCTTGTGCTGACGACGTTGGTTTTGCGTCGTTTGATTCGCGTCATCGGGCTGGAGAGGACTCAGGCCATTGGTGCACGTCTGCACTTGCGACTGACTGGTGTATTTGCAGTCATGGCTTTGTTGCCGACCATATCGGTCGCGGTCTTTGGTGTTCTGACAATCAATATCGGGCTTGAAACTTGGTTCTCTGAACGTGTCCGTAATGTTGTAGGTGCCTCACTTGCCGCGGCCGAAGCATATCAGGCCGAACATCGTGTGGATTTGAGCAAGGATGCCCGCAGTATGGCCTTGGCCATATCTGCTGCACGGCGTCAGTCAAACTTTGTTGATGATGGTGAGTTGCGTCAACTTGTTGGATTGGCGCAGGCTCGGGTACAACGTGGTCTGAGAGAGGCATTTGTTGTAGATGGTACGGGCGATATACGTGCGCGTGGTGAACGCAGCTACCTTTTTGATTTCGAACGTCCCAATCCCCAGCAATTGGCGACAGCGCGCACAGACGGTCTTTTGATCATAGAAGACTGGTCCAACGATGAAATCAGGGCATTGGTTCCCTTGTCCGGATTCGCCAACCGGTTCTTGTATATCAGTCGCGATGTTGATGGTGATCTGCTTAACCTTTTGGATGACACCAAGCAAACAGCACAGTTTTACCAACAACAAGAAAGTGAAAGGGGACGCCGGCTTTTTGACTTTGCGCTTCTGTATTTGGGGTTTGCGCTGCTTTTGATCATGGCGGCGATCTGGCTGGGATTGTGGTTTGCCGAGCGTTTGTCTGGCCCGGTCGGAGTACTGGCCGGGGCCGCGCAGCGTGTCGGTTCAGGTGATCTTGATGTGCAGGTGCGTCATGAAAAGGGTGACGATGAAATCGCGATGTTGGGTCGGTATTTCAACCAGATGACCCGTCAGTTAAAACTGCAGCGTGACACACTTTTGGACAACACGCGGCAAATTGAGAAACGACAGCGGATTTTTGACTCCGTGCTTGGGTCGGTGACGTCGGGTGTTTTGGGCTTGGACGACAACGGTCGTGTCGATTTCGTGAACAGATCAGGTGAACGCCTATTAGACTGGCAATCCGACAAGGCACTGTTGCCAATTCACGAAGCGGTCCCGGAATTCGGCGCACTGTTTGATCGCCTGCGTGCGTCAGGTCGTGAGACCGCACAGGAAGAGATCCGCATCGTTCGTGCTGCGCGACTGGAAAATTTGTTGGTGCGCATTTCCACGCGACGACGCAGTGATGCTGGCCTGGAAGGCTACGTGGTCGCCTTCGACGATGTCACCGATCTGGTGAGTGCGCAGCGCACCGCAGCTTGGGGGGATGTCGCCCGTCGCATTGCGCATGAGATCAAAAACCCTCTGACCCCGATTCAACTGTCTGCTGAGCGGATCAAGCGAAAGTTTCACCGTGTTCTGTCCGCAGCTGACGCAGAAAGGCTGGATCAGATGACCGAGGTGATCGTGCGCCAAACGGGTGATTTGCGCCGTATTGTGGACGAGTTCTCCCAATTTGCACGCATGCCCCAGCCGCAAAGACGCACCGACGATTTGGCGGAGTTGATGCGCAGCGTCACCTTGTTGCAAGAGACAGGTCAGCCGGATGTTTTTTTCAATATAGACCTGCCTGACGCGCCTGTTATGGCTCCGTTCGATGCGACAATGATCGGACAAGCCGTAAGCAACCTAATGAAAAATGCAGGCGAGGCGATCGAGGCTCTGCACGCAGATGGCGAGGCTCCAGACAGTCACCGCCCACAGATAAACGTCAGCCTCACTGCTGATCAGGGATGGGCAGAGATACTGATTTCAGACAATGGAACGGGGCTTCCACCAGACCGAGCGCGGCTTTTTGAACCCTATGTGACAACACGCGACAAAGGGACCGGTTTGGGCCTTCCCATTGTCAAAAAAATCATTGAAGAACACGGTGGCAGCTTGAACTTGGACGCCGCACCGCTTTTTGGTGGTGCAGAAAAGCCGGGTGCGCAAGCTCGGATCAGGCTGCCGCGTGTTTTGCCATCTGACAGTGAAACGACCAATAAGCCGTGAGGGACACCATGAGCGATATCCTTATTGTAGACGACGAGCGTGATATCCGTAAGTTGATCGGAGATATTCTGGAAGACGAAGGGTATTCCACGCGCCTTGCCGGTAACTCGTCCGAAGCAATGTCTGAAATCAACAGTGAGCCTCCGGCACTGCTGATCCTTGATATATGGCTCAAAGATAGCAAGATGGACGGGATTGACATTCTAAAGGCGGTCAAACGGGACAACCCGGCCGTACCTGTTGTCATCATCTCTGGTCATGGAAATATCGAGATTGCAGTCGCGGCGATCAAGCAGGGCGCTTACGATTTTATTGAAAAGCCATTTAACATTGATCAGTTGATGGTTGTGATCCGCCGTGCGATGGAGGCATCGCGTTTGCGCAGGGAAAATCAGAAACTGCGCCGCCGTGACGCAAACGACTCTGAAATGATTGGTGCAAGCACAGCATTAAAAGTGCTTATCGGACAGCTTGAAAAGGTCACCAAATCGAACGGTCGTGTATTGCTGACAGGTCCCGCAGGATGTGGCAAGGAGGTGGCGGCCCGTTACATCCATGCCCGCTCCAACCGGGCGCAGGGACCGTTTGTGACTGTCAACTGTGCCGGCGTGGCCCCAGAAACCATGGAAGATGTCCTGTTTGGGCGCGAAAGTGCTGAACGCGGTGTGGAACCCGGGCTATTGGAACAAGCCCACGGTGGGGTGATCTATTTTGACGAAGTGGCAGACATGCCCTTGGGCACACAATCCAAGATCTTGCGCGTCTTGGTAGACCAGCAATTTGTGCGGGTGGGCGGGCATGACAAGGTCCGTGTTGATTTAAGGGTGCTGTCGTCGACCAACCGTGATCTGACCGAAGCCATTTCCTCGGGTTCTTTCCGCGAAGAGCTTTACCATCGCTTGAATGTGGTGCCGATTGCCGTTCCAGCGCTGGCAGATCGTCGCGAGGATATTCCGCAATTAGTGTCTCATTTCATAGAGCGTTTTAACGCGACACAGGGATTGCCGCTGCGTCCCCTGTCAGATGATGCAATCGATTTGCTGCAAACGATGGTTTGGCAGGGAAATGTACGGCAACTTAAGAATCTGATCGAACGTGTGTTGATCCTCGGGGAGTCAAAGGGCGAAATCACCGCAGCTGAGTTGCCGCAAGAGCATGGGGCTGGACCATCTAATGATGATCGGGTGGTGCTGTCTGGGACGCTGGCCACCATGCCTTTGCGTGAAGCCCGGGAAGCATTCGAGCGTGAATATTTGTTGACCCAGATCAACCGCTTTGGTGGCAATATCAGCAGGACGGCTAATTTTGTTGGAATGGAACGCTCGGCCCTGCACCGCAAGTTAAAGTCACTGGGTGTCGTGACAGGAACGAAGGGCGGCAGCCGGAGTGCGCAGGCTGAATCCGAGACTTCTGTCGGCGGCTAGATCAGCGATCCGTCACTCGGTTTGACGTGTGGACCGCTTGATCAATACCCGACGATGGCTGCTTTGTCGGTTTTTATGGCATGGTATTGGGGAAACTGCCCCCAACCCAATTCAGAAATGCCAGCAGCGGATCGGGACTGCCACCGTTGCTTTTGGGCAAAGCATAACGGCCAGCAGTCCCAGCGACCGCAACGCAAGATTATTTGCGAAATGTAAAATCGCAATGCAAATGCCCACGTTCTCACGCGATCTTGTTACGAAGCCGATTGCAGCAGTGTTTCGGCCGCCAGTCGTCCGAACCCGTTTGCCGCTTTTGGACTGGCGCCAGAAATCAAGCGCCTATCGACATGGCAGGTTGCGTCTGCCTTGCTGTTTATTGTCGTGACGCCCAGAGCCTTGAGCTTTTCTCCGAAACGCCAGGGCATGTGACCGGGCATGTAGCCGATCATTGGTGTTTGTTTATCGACCGAATCTGGGAAGGCTGCGATTTTGTAGCCAGCATATAGGAACGGAGTCCCTGTATTCGCAGCAAGTAAAGCAGCCGGTCCATGACAGATAGCCAGAGTGAACAGGGCGTTATTATGTGCCCAATGCAAAAGCCTGCCAAGATTGACGTCGTCAGGAAGACCAAGCATCGCCCCATGGCCGCCGGGAAGATAGACAGCAATATAGGGCGAGTCCTCTGTCAGATTATTTGCGACAAAGTCGGCCAGACTGCCTGGCTTCTCAAACGCCTGCCGGTAATCGCGATATAGCTGTGTGACGGCATTGTCTTTGTGTGGCATCGCCCAATCTTCTATAACGGCGGGTGCCCCTGATGGTGTTACGATGTCGATTTCAAATCCTGCGGCCAACAGATGCAGCATCGGCAGACCCATTTCGACCGGATGATTTCCGGTCGAGAATTTGGTTCCATTCTTCATGGTCATATTGCGTTCTTGGGTGCAGACCATCAGGATGCGGTTCCGATCACTGGAAGTGCGTTTTGGATAATGACCTCCGTCGTAATCAGTGGTCGGAGAGGTGGCCAGCTTCAGCGCCAGCGGCGATGGTATGTAGGCACCATCCGCTGTGGGGGTAGGCGCGGCTTTGAACAGTCTTCGTATGAAATTCATCGGGGATCTCCTTGCGCTCTAGGAAACGGTTGTGACGATTGTGTCACGGGGCTTGCGGACTTTTGGCATGGGCAGCAACCAGTCGGCCTCGGTCTGGCGATAACCCAGTGGCATCAACACAACGGACCGCAATCCGCGCTCGCGCAGGCCCAGAATAGAGTCCACGGCATCTGACGAAAAACCCTCCATTGGTGTGCTGTCGACCTCTTGTTCCGCTGCTGCCAGCAATGCAACGCCCAGTGCGATATAAGCCTGCCGCGCTGCATGCGCGTAATTGATATCCGCGTCGCGTGTCAGATAGTTTGCTTTCAGATTGTCATAATAGGCATGAAGCATTGGCAGATCGCCGCGGGCCTGGACGTTTAGGGCCACAACCTCATCAATCCGTTCCTCGGTGTAATTGTCCCATGCTGCAAATACCAAAAGATGCGACCCGTCCGAGATCTGTGCCTGCCCTGAAGCAGCTGTGGTGATTTTCTTTCGTACATCCGCATTCGTGACAACAATCAGTTCAAATGGCTGTGTGCCGCTGGATGTTGGAGACATGCGAATTGCATCAACGATGGCATCGACCTTTGCTTGGGGAACCACTTTCTCCGGGTTCATTTTTTTGGTGGCATAGCGCCAGTTCAAGTGGTCATTCAGTGATTTATGCGACATTGTTCAGCCTTTGTTGCAAGAGCAGGATTTATGGTATAGTTTTGTAACTTGCTACCTATTTGGAACTGATTGGTGCTGCAAGAAGGCACATTCTTGATCCCTAGTCACAATTTTGGAACTGCTATGTCTGCTGATACACAATGTCCGAACTGCAAACGAATTAATGATGTTTTATCGCGGGTTGGAGATCGCTGGAGCGTGCTGGTCATCGTGTCCTTGGCGGAATACGGGACACTTCGTTTCAATGAGTTAAAGCGGAATCTGGGTATTTCACAGCGGATGCTTAGCCTAACATTGAAAGAGCTAGAGCGGGACGGCTTGGTAAACCGGACGCAACATCCGACGATTCCCCCCAAGGTGGAATATACTTTGACCACACTGGGCGACTCCTTTCGTGCCCCGGTGACGGCCTTGGGCGAATGGGCGTTAAATCACCTGTCAGATATTGATGCAGCGCGTCTCAGCTATGACCAGAAGGCCTTATAAAATGCTTAGGCGCGCAGATTTCAGACAATCGAAACCCCGCCCAAGCGGGCGAGGTTTCTTTGACGGTTAGCTTGTCTGTTTTGACAAAAACTCAAGCAAGGCTTCGGGGTGCTTGTTGAAATATTGATAGCCATCAAATCTTTGCCCTGTGCCAAAGGGGGTGGCTTGGTCAGGACCAATCCAGATGATATCATTTGGCGTCGGTGTCGCATCCATGATTTCCTGAATATCGTTCTGGCCAGTCTCTTTGTTAAAGGTATAGATGTCTTTTTCCACCTGCGCGTACAGAACGGGTACGGTCAGGTCAGGTACGTAATCAAGTGCCTGTGCGAACCCAAACCCGTAGACTTTGCGCTGCGTTTCCAAAACACGATCAACAAGGTCAAAGCCTGTTTTAGCGCGGATGAACCGGTCAGTCATATTATAAGACAGTGTGGGCTGATTGGCGATAATTCCCTTGATCTGCGGATTGGAAAACAGCTCTGGCTCTTTCTGCCACGCAAGGAATGTTGCATTCGCGCCCATGCACTGGCTGAGAAAGACGATTTGATCATCGGCAAAATCGGCATGTTCAAGGACATATCGTAGCGAGGCAGCAACGTCCTGCCACTCCGTCACACCGGCCCCGACAAGCGCTTCATTGCCAATGGCTTTGGACCCGACCCCGCCATCGCTGTCGCCTTGACCACGGTGATCATACATCACGATATTATAGCCTGCGTCGTTCAAGTGTTTGACCATTGGTAAAAATTCAGCTGCAACACCATCAAGCCCGTCGAGTGAGCCATAGCGTGTCGTGGTCAGAGGGTGGTTGACGATGACGGTCTTGTCCGACGCGGTCTTTGCGGGAATTTCCCACGCACTTAGTCGGATGCCGTCGGCTGTAATGATATCTACATTTGTAAAGTTCATGCCATAATCGGACGGCGATTTGACATTCTGCAGTCGGGCAGGGGCTACGCGCATCTTGACAATTTGATTGACCAGCAATCTATCTCTGATGTCAAAAGGATTAGCATACCACACAAATGCCAAGGCGCCGATGATGACAGCAATGACAGACAGACCCCACGTAAACACTTTTTTCATCCTCATGTCTCCGGATATATTTCCACTGTAAATATTCTGTTATGCCCGCTAAAGTGCTGGGTCAAGTAAAAATTTACAGTGGAAATATAGGGGGAGGTTTTTTTGACCGGGCAGCGAAAATATCACCATGGAAATTTGAAAGAAGCCTTTCTGGAAGCCGCACGCGAGGTTCTTGAGGCTGATGGTCTGACCGGATTGTCGCTTAGAAAGACCGCCGAAAAGATCGGTGTCAGTCACACGGCTCCTAAAAACCACTTTGGCAGCATATCAGGATTGTTGACTGCTTTGGTGACCCAAGGGTATGCCGAGTTGGCAGACTACATGGTTACAGATGAAACGGCCGGTGCGGATCGTTGTACACGTCGAAGAACGGCTTTGGCTGGCTATGTGGATTTCGCAACGGCCAATCCCGCACTTTACGAGCTTATGTTTGCCCGTGATCGCTTGGTCAACGACGATCCTGATCTCATGCGAGCAGTAGGGGGCTGTTTTTCGATCTTGGCTGATGTGGCCAAAGACCTTGGTTGGCATACCGGATCTTCCGAAGTGGTTACGGGGAAAAGCCAAATTGCATTATGGAGTTTTGTGCATGGTTACGCTCAGTTGATCACAGCAGGCCGTTTCAAGAAAGACAACATGAAGAACCTGTCGGTGCTGGATATCCTGCCTGCAATTTCTATTGAAATCCCACCGGAGGCTACCCAATAAATCCCCGCAAACGTTACCGTTTTGTTGGGTACCAGTTTCAGCAGGCAAGACTAACTATGTCTGGATCTGTGAACAAACAATGTGTTTCTGATCCAGCAAACAGCGATTC
>JAYQEA010000013.1:16733-50859 GCA_038138625.1 Roseivivax sp. | reverse complement strand
CATACAGACACTAGCACCTGAAGCTAGCGCGTCTACCAATTCCGCCACCTGGGCAGGTGATCTGTAAGCCACTTACGACTTGACCCATGTTCTGTCAACGGCCACAGACGATGTTTTTGAACCTTTCATCGACGGGTTGAGGCTTGGGCAATCTCGAAGTACACCAAAGCCCAAATTCATGGAGCCTTTCTCATGTCCAAGCTCGTTACCATTTACGGTGGATCCGGATTTGTCGGACGTTACATCGCACGTCGTATGGCCAAAGAGGGATGGCGCGTGCGCGTTGCCGTCCGCCGTCCAAACGAAGCTATTTTTGTCCGACCTTACGGTGTGGCTGGTCAAGTTGAACCAGTTCAATGCAACATTACAGACGATGCCAGCACTGCTGCGGCGATGGATGGTGCGGATGCGGTCGTCAATTGTGTTGGTGTATTGAGTGAAGTCGGCCGAAATCGTTTTGACACGATCCATATGGAGGGGGCCTCGCGAATCGCCCGTCTGGCTGCAGAACGTGGCATCTCGGATATGGTTCACATATCGGCGATCGGCGCTGATCCGGATGGTGAAAGTCTCTACGCTCAAACCAAAGGTCATGGTGAGGCGGCTGTTTTAGAGTTCATGCCTAACGCCATGATACTGCGCCCTTCGATCATATTTGGTGCTGAAGATCAGTTCTTTAACCGGTTCGCGGCCATGACCCGGATGGGACCTGTTTTGCCGTTGGTTGGTGCAGGCACAAGGTTTCAACCAGTCTATGTCGACGATGTCGCACAAGCCGCCGTGATGGGTGTCTGTGGACACGCGCATGGTATTTACGAGCTGGGTGGGCCGGACATCGCCAGTTTCCGGGATCTGATGCAAATCATGCTTGGCGTTATTCGTCGCAAGCGTTTGGTGCTTGGACTACCAATGTTTGCGGGACATGGAATGGCGTTGGCCTTTGATCTTTTGCAGACAGCTACATTCGGGGTACTGAAAAACGGAATGATTACACGCGATCAAGTTAAATCCTTGAGCCACGATAATGTTGTTGGCAGTGCCTTTGCAACATTTGCCGACCTTAATATACGTCCAAAAGCGATGGCAGCCGTGCTGCCCGATTATCTGTGGCGTTTTCGCCCGTCAGGTCAGTACGACGCCATTAAGGATTCTGCCAAAAGTTTGCGTGACTGACGAGGGGAATAGGAGAGGCCATATTGGAATGAGGCATTGCCATTCTGGCCTTTCTCACCTTTGACAAAAACCTTTGCGTTATGCATTGAACGTTTAGGTTCGGTAAATACGTCATCAAATGGTCTGTGGCGTTGGTTTATAGAGATATCCAACTTAACATAACTGATGGTTCGTCAGAGACGCTATGTCACTCCTGGCGCGCGCGAAAAATCCGTATTTACTCTCGCTGACGCTCAAAGGCCATCTGCCTAAGCGTCTTCTGTGGCTTCCGCGCCCGAGATAGCTCAATATGGTGCCGTTGGTCGGCGCGACCGCATTTGTCAAAGGCGCTTACCCGTTTGCCGCTGATCGTCCCCTTTTTAGCCAGACCACGCAATTGGCGTCAGGCTGGCAGGGCTTTCGCCAACGCTGCCCGAAACTGTTGTGCTGCCATGTTTGGCTATGAAAACATAGACGGCCTTTTAGTGGTCTGTTTCGTTTATTGGCTATCCCGGATCGTTAAAGTCCTACAGATACTTCTGTAACAATATAATTAAACACATGATTTCAGATATTTCTTGATTGAAGATGCAGTCGTTACAGGCGGTGTAGTGCGCCGGAAACACGAAGCAATCTTGCAATTCGTGCCGCAAGATGCAGGATCGGTAAGAAACGGGCGCTGGACCCCAACCAGCAACCTTGTAAGCGGAGGATCTCATGACCCAGAACGGCAATGCCGCACTTTGGTTTGTTGACCGGCACATTGACGAGGGGCGTGAAAACTGCACCGCTTTTGTCGAAGCAGCGGGCGCCAGACGTCATTTGACGTATGGACAGTTGGCAGATCAATCTGTGCAGGTTGCCGGCGCGCTCCGTCGCGCTGGTCTCAAACAGGAAGACCGTGTCGCTTGTATCGTATTGGACCAGATAGAGTATCCAGCCTTGTTTTGGGGCGCGCTGCGAGCGGGTGTTGTGCCAGTACTTTTGAATACACTTCTTGGGTCCGAAATTTATGACGTGATTTTACGCGATGCGCGAGCATCTGCTTTGATTGTATCGGCGGAACTTTGGCCTGTTGTGGGGCCTGTCGTTGCAAACCAACCGGATTTAAAACAAGTGATTATCATCGGGGATGGGCCCGCTGACATCCAATCTTGGGATGATTTTATGAGTGACGCCCCCGCGGCGCCGATGGCACAGGTAACGGCTGATGATTGTGCCTTCTGGCTTTATTCATCCGGATCGACAGGGCGTCCAAAAGGGGTGCGCCATGTTCACAGCGCTTTGCGCGCAACGGCTGATACTTACGGCGCACAGGTTTTGGGTATTCAACAGGGCGATATCATATTTTCGGCAGCCAAGATTTTTTTCGCCTATGGGCTTGGTAACGCGATGACTTTTCCCATGGCAGTGGGGGCGACATCGGTACTGTTTAACGGACGTCCCACACCGGATGTGGCGCTGCAAATAATTTCTGAAACGGACGCCACCATATTTTGCGGTGTGCCGACGCTTTATGCGGCCATGGTGGCGCAGATTGAACAGGCAAAGATGCCTGCGCACAGCTTGCGCCAATGTATTTCGGCGGGTGAGGCCCTGCCGGCCGAGGTGGGTCACTCTTGGTCACGACTGACAGAGGTAGAAATTCTGGATGGGGTCGGATCGACCGAGATGCTACATATCTTTTTGTCAAACCATCCAAACGATATTGTCTATGGCACCTCAGGGCGCGCTGTGCCGGGATATGAACTGAAGTGCTTGACCGAGGACGGGCGTCAAATTGTTCCCGGAGAAGTGGGTGAAATGCTGGTGCGCGGAGAGAGTGCAGCAGATGGTTACTGGAACCAACGATCGAAAAGCCGCGCCACATTTGAGGGTGAATGGACCAGGACTGGCGATAAATACGAGATCCGTGACGATGGCAGATATGTCTACTGTGGTCGAACTGATGATATGTTCAAGGTCTCGGGCATTTGGGTCAGTCCGTTCGAGGTCGAACAAGCCCTTGTAACCCATCCTGCGGTGCTCGAAGCGGCAGTCGTATCGGCACGCGATGAGGACGGTCTTGAAAAGCCGAAAGCGTATGTTGTGCTAAAGGCAGAGGCAGCAGATGGTCTTGCCGATGCACTGAAGAGCCTGGTTCAGGACAGGATTGGTAAATGGAAATATCCTCGTTGGATCGAGATTGTCTCTGATTTGCCAAAAACGGCCACAGGTAAAATCCAAAGGTTCAAGCTTCGGGATATGCCGTGATAGATTGGGCGGCCGGATCAGGATGGTGTCAGGCGGGCGGACATAGGCTGGAGTGGCGTGTCGCTGGACCGGCACCGACAAAAGCACCAACTATTGTTTTATTGCATGAAGGTCTGGGCAGCGTGTCCCTGTGGCGTGATTTTCCGGATCGCTTGGCACAAGCGACGGGCTGTGGGGTTTTTGCCTTCAGCCGTGCGGGTTACGGCCAGTCGGACGTCAAGGATCTGCCATGGTCAGTGGATTATATGACCCGCGAGGCAACGGTTGTTTTGCCCGAGGTGTTGACAGCGTTGTCCGCCCCGGATGTTATCCTGTTTGGTCATTCAGATGGTGGTACGATTGCAGCGCTGCACGCGGCCCTTGCGCCTGCAGAAAATATTCGGGCAATAATTTTGCTGGCTCCACATCTTTTTGCAGAAGCAATCGCTTTGCAAGAAATTGCTCGTGCGCAGTCCGTCTACGAGACGGATCTGCGACAGCGTCTGGCGCGTCATCACCGCGATCCTGATGTTGCCTTTGGCGGGTGGGCTGGTGCTTGGCTACATCCGGACTTTGCGACTTGGGATCAGCGTCACATTGCATGTCATATCACCTGTCCTGTACTGGCGTTGCAGGGAAAGCAGGATCAATATGGATCGGCAGAACAAGTGTTGTTGTATGCAGATTTATGCCCAGGTGACGCGAGTGTTCACCTTCTGGACGCATGTCGTCATGCCCCACATCAGGATCAACCGGAAATTGTACTTGATCATACAAAACTATTTTTAAAAGCATTGAATGCGCAATATAATGCACAATAATTGCTAACTCTGCCATTGCCCTGACAGATAGGGCCTTTACCAACTATATAAATGCATTATGTTGCACGATGGTAAAAGAAAGAGGCTCGGCATGACACAGGTCATCGACTTTCAAACGGATCCATCACGCTATCGCCATTGGCGGATCGAATACAATGGTCCTGTCGCGCAGCTTATCATGGATGTGGATGAAACTGCGGGTCTGTTTGATGGCTATTTACTGAAGTTGAATTCATACGACCTTGGTGTGGATATCGAACTGAATGATATCGTGCAGCGCATGCGTTTTGAACACCCTGAGGTCAAAGTGGTGGTCATGCAGTCGGGCAAGGATCGCGTATTTTGTGCTGGTGCAAACATCCGAATGCTAGGTAGTGCGGCGCACAGTCATAAGGTGAACTTTTGCAAGTTTACGAATGAAACACGCAACACCTACGAGGCGGCCGAAGCCGACAGTGGTCAGAAATATATCGCCGCGATCAAAGGGGCCTGTGCGGGCGGTGGTTACGAATTGGCTTTGGCCTGCAATTATTTGATGCTGACCGACGACAGCAGTAGCTCGGTCTCTTTGCCCGAGGTGCCGTTGTTGGCGGTGTTACCGGGTACCGGCGGTTTGACCCGTGTGACAGACAAACGTCAGGTGCGCCGTGATTTGGCGGATGTGTTTTGTGCAACCGAAGAGGGTGTGCGTGGCAAGCGTGCCCGAAAATGGGGTCTGGTGGACGAGGTCATCCCGAACTCTCGGTTCGACGCCACCGTGTCCGAAAGAGCAGTGGAGTTTGCAGCCGCCTCTTCGAAACAAGATGTTGACGATGGCATAGTCCTGAAGCCTCTGGATCGCCGCGTCTCGCAAACGGGGGATCTAAGCTACAGTCTGGTCGAGGTTGCTTTGGACCGGAGTGGTGGCCGTGTCACTATAACGTTGAAAGGGCCCGAGACTGCAGCCGCAACCGATATGGCGGCGGTTCAGGCTGAAGGGGATCAGACTTATCTGCTGCGCTTGGCACGGGAATTCGAAGATGCCATCCTGCATCTTCGATCCAATGAGGCCATGATGGGTCTTTGGGTGATCTGCACACAAGGGGATCCTGCTGCAGTCGCAGCGCACGAGGCTGTAATGCTCGATAATCGCGATCACTGGCTTGCAAATGAGGTGCTGCATTATTGGAAGCGCGTGCTCAAACGGTTGGATGTAACCTCTCGGTCACTGGTTGCTTTGGTTGAACATGGATCTTGCTTTGCGGGTGTTCTGGCGGAACTGCTGTGGTCTGTTGATCGCAGCTATATGATGGAGGACGAGTTCGAGGGCGACAATCGTCCCACTGCGGCCATTCACATGACACGGGGAAATTTTGGATCCTATCCGATGGGTAACGATCTGACCCGTCTGCAAACACGATTTTTGGGACATGCCGAAGCGGTCACAAACGCCGAGGCTGCGATCGGGACACCGCTTGAGGCAGAACAGGCCGAAGACCTTGGTCTGGTAACCATGATCCTTGATGATATCGATTGGGAAGACGAAATCCGTATTTTCCTAGAGGAACGCTCAAGCTTCAGCCCTGATGCAATGACGGGCATGGAGGCAAATTTGCGTTTTGCTGGGCCTGAAACAATGGAAACACGCATTTTCGGTCGTCTAACAGCATGGCAAAACTGGATTTTTAACCGACCCAATGCAGTTGGCGCCTAAGGTGCACTGCAACGCTACGGAACCGGACTGCGTGGTAAATATGACCCTGAACGTGTCTTAAAAATTAAGTAAAACGCCGGGAAATGTTTTGCCCGGTACGGATGAAATCGTGGTGGATGCTTGATCCGCCCCTGACAATGGGAAAAAGACGATGCTGGACCATATCAACGTGGACTATGACACGCAGATCCCCAACAATGTGGGACTAAGCCAAGACCGTAAAGTGCTCAAAGCACTGCAAAAATGGCATCCTGGATATCTGGATTGGTGGAACCGCCTGATCCCTCAGAATTTTCAGGATAGCATGGTGTATCTGCGCACGGCCGTAAGTGTTGACCCCAAAGGCTGGGCAAAGTTCGATTACGTCAAGATGCCCGAGTACAAATGGGGCGTTTTGCTTGCCCCGCAGGTCGAAGATCGCACAATTCCCTGCGGAGAGCACAAAGGCCAACCGGCGTGGCAAGAGGTGCCGGGCGAATACCGCAATATGCTCAAGCGGTTGATTATCATTCAAGGGGATACCGAACCCGGGTCGGTCGAACAGCAGCGGTTTCTCGGATTAACCGCACCATCTTTGTATGATATGCGCAATCTGTTCCAGGTGAATGTCGAAGAGGGACGTCACCTTTGGGCCATGGTCTACCTGCTCCAGAAATACTTTGGCAAAGACGGCCGCGAAGAGGCCGACGAACTGCTTGTCCGGTCCTCTGGTAGTGACGAAGCCCCGCGTATGCTGGGCGCCTTTAACGAAGAAACGCCGGACTGGTTGTCGTTTTTCATGTTCACGTATTTCACGGATCGTGACGGAAAGATGCAGTTGGAGAGCCTCGCGCAATCGGGTTTTGACCCTCTGTCGCGGACATGTCGTTTCATGCTGACCGAAGAAGCCCACCATATGTTTGTCGGTGAAACCGGAGTAGGCCGCGTTGTGCAGGCCACTTGCCTGGCGATGAAGGCGGCTGGTATTACGGATCCCTACGACATCGGACGGATACGGGATCTTGGGGTCATTGATCTGCCGACCATTCAGAAAAAACTGAACCTGCATTATTCTTTGTCACTCGATCTGTTCGGTCAGGAGGTGTCAACCAATGCTGCAAACGCGTTCAATGCGGGGATCAAAGCCCGCTATATGGAACACCGTATCGACGATGATCATCAGCTGACCCACGATACATATATGGTTAAATCGGTTGTCAACGGTCAGATTCTTGATCAGGAGGTTTCCGCCTTGACGGCCATCAATATGCGCCTTCGCGATGACTATATCCGTGATGCATCAGGTGGATTGAGACGTTGGAACAAACAGATCCAGCGCGATGGTATCGAGTTTGAGCTGAAGCTGCCTCATCAGGCGTTCCACCGCCAGATTGGAGTGTTCTCCGCGATCAAAGCCGATCCCGAAGGCAACATTCTATCGGATGCCGAATGGGCCGCGAACAAAGGCCGGTGGCTGCCCACAAAAGCGGATGGCGACTACATTCAATCGCTCATGGTGCCGTGTTACGAGCCCGGGGAGTATGCCAGCTGGATTGCACCTCCAAAGGTTGGGATCAACAACCAGCCGGGTGATTTTGAATACGTCAAACTGCATTTCGCATAATTCGTCCATTCAGAGTCTGAAAGGGAGGCCCTGATGAAACTGCATTTCCTCTATGGAACCGAAACCGGCAGCGCAGAGTTCCTCTGTGAAGACATTATTGAGGCACTGGATGATGACAGTCTGGAGACCGAAATATCGGTGCTTGCGGATGTGGATCCGTCCGCTTTGGAAGCTGGAACCTTTTACATGGTCGTGACTTCAACGTTTGGTAATGGTGATTTGCCATCCAATGCACAACCGTTTGCTGATGCATTGGATGCAAGCCAGCCTGACCTAAGCCACGTGCGGTTCGCCATTTTTGGGCTGGGTGACATGGTCTTTTCGGCCACTTTCAATCAGGGCTCGGAACAACTGATGGATAAAATGCGTGCGCGCGGGGCGACGATGGTTGGTGAACGAGGGATCCATGATGCCTCTACAGGGGATATGCCCGAAGACATAGCTGGGCCTTGGGCGCAGGGCATTTTGGCCAGTCTGCGTGCAGATGTCAGCTGACCGGCCGGCCACGGCGCATATTCACGAAATTGGTGTAACCTGGGGGGACTGCGACCCTGCAAGAATTGCATACACCGGACGCCTGCCTTGGTTTGCTTTGGATGCCATCAATGGGTGGTGGGAGACAAAACTGGGCTACGGTTGGTACCAGATGGAGCTGGATCATGGAACAGGGACGCCCTTTGTCCGGATCGAAATGGATTTTTCGCATCCAGTGACGCCACGCCATAGGCTGCTGTGCCATGTCTGGCCCAAGCGTTTGGGCCAGACGTCTATTACATTTCGCGTGGACGGGCTACAAAACGATTGCTTGTGCTTCAGCGGTGCTTTTACGTCTGTTTTCATTGACGCGGAGGCCTTCTCCAAGATACCTCCTCCCGATGATATGCGTGCATTGGTAGAACGACATATTCCACGATCAGAGCTGCCGGCATGACCCGCCAATCCCCAAGCCCAGCCGTTGGATCAAACGCCCTTTTGACCCGGATGGGCGAACATGTTCGCAATTCGCGCGTTGATAAAAGACTGCCGCGCCGGACGCTAAGCGAACTTTCGGGTGTCTCTGCGCGTTATCTTGCCCAGCTCGAAGCGGGTGAAGGCAACATCTCGATTGCGCGTCTCCAGCGGGTGGCACAGGCCTTGGCGTTGCCGTTGGAACGGCTTGTCGGATCTGACGCTATTCAGGACGAGACGACTTACCAAATGGCAATGTTATTTCACAAGGCAGATCCGGACACGCGGGATCAGGTGATACGTCTGCTATCAGGTTCTGCCGGCCAAGATCAAAAGGCCCGTCGATTGTGTCTGGTTGGCTTGCGGGGCGCTGGAAAGTCCACATTGGGCGCAATGATCGGGCAGGCAGTCGGGTTGCCCTTTATCGAGCTTAACCGCGAAATAGAGCGGCAGGGCGGAATGCCTGTGGCCGAAATCATGGCGCTTTACGGGGCTGAGGGGTATCGCACGCTTGAGGCAGATGCGTTGCAACGTGTGGCAGACAAACATCAAGGCGTCGTGTTGGCCGTAGCTGGTGGAATTGTGTCCAATCCGGGAACCTATGCTACCTTGCAAAGCTGGTATCACACTCTTTGGCTAAAGGCGTCCCCGCAAGAGCATATGGATCGGGTCCGAGCCCAAGGCGACACGCGGCCCATGGCCGGTAATCCAGAGGCTATGGCGCAGCTGCGGGCGCTTTTGGAAGCGCGCACACCCCTTTATGCACAATCAGACATGCACGTGAATACCAGTGGCGCATCACCGGATCAATCGCTGGCCAAAGTATTGGATTTGATTGCTTCGCGGGGCTTTACCCTGCCCAAAGCGTAAGGAGTTTATCTATGACAGTCACTTTCTATCGCGAAGGTTCAGCCGCATTCGTCACCTTGGACAATCCCCCTGTGAATGCAATCGGTTTGTCCGTACGGCAAGGTTTGTCAAAAGCTTTGGACTGGATTGCGGAAGAAGATGATTTGACCCGTGTTATCCTGAGCGGCGCCGGGCGAATGTTCGCAGCCGGCGCAGATGCCCGAGAGTTTGATGGTCCAGCACAACCGCCGCATCTACCTGACATCATCTCCCGGATTGAAACATGCGCCATTCCATGGGTTGCGGTGATTACAGGCGTTGCCTTGGGCGGCGGTTGCGAATTGGCCTTGGGTTGTCGGGTACGGATCATGTCGCCCAAGGCAATGATTGGCCTGCCCGAGGTAACCTTGGGTGTCATTCCCGGTGCGGGTGGCACCCAACGCCTGCCGCGCGTGATCGGTATGGCAAAGGCTGTAAGAATGATTTCATCCGGACGTCCTATTTCTGCCGTTGACGCAGAGCGTTTCGGATTGATCGAAGGCATCGCAGACGATCCCATGGAATACGCCCGTCATCTTGATCTGGGAACATTGGAATTGTCAATTCCACCCTGTGATATGCCGCCGCCCACCCTGCACCAACAGGCGTTGGCCGATGCGCGCACCATGGCCGTGCGCAAGATGGCCCATCAGCGCGCGCCACAGGTGGCGATTGATCTGGTCGAGGCCAGTGCAACGCACCCTCTTGATGTGGGGCTGGCGCAGGAGCGTGCGGCGTTTCTTGATTTGCGTCAGGGCGATCAGGCACGTGCCTTGCGCCATGTGTTTTTTGCCGAGCGTGGCGCGCGGGCTCCTGCCGATCTGGTCGCGGCCCCCGCGGATCTAAGCCATGTCGCGGTAGTGGGTGGTGGCATGATGGGATCTGGTATTGCCTATGCGCTTTTGGCCGCTGATCTGAATGTGACGTTGATCGAGGCTGATGCTGACGGTGCAGCGCGTGCGCAGTCCAATATTGACCGGATCATGGCCGCGAGCGAGGCGCGAGGTTTGATAACACCAGATGATGCCGTGGAACGTCGGGCCAGATTGCAGATCACACAAGACTATGCAGACGGGGCACATGCCGGGCTGGCGATTGAGGCTGCCTTTGAAAGTATGGACGTAAAAGCATCCGTTTTTGCAGACTTGTCCAAGGTGATGTCCGAGAATGCAATCTTAGCAACAAATACATCGTATCTGGATCTTGACGCAATTGCAGCCTGTGTTCCCGATCCGTCGAGGGTCATCGGTCTGCATTTCTTTGCGCCTGCCCATATTATGAAACTGCTCGAGATTGTGCGGGGGGCCCAGACCTCAGAGCGTGCCATGGCAACGGGCTACGCTCTTGCGAAACGGCTTCGCAAGGTGCCTGTGCCTGCCGGAGTATGTGACGGATTTATTGGCAACCGAATTCTGGCACGCTATCGCGAGGCCGCTGATACGGTGTTAATGGATGGGGCCACCCCTTGGGAAATCGATGAGGCTATGGTGGCCTTTGGGTATGCAATGGGCCCTTATGAGGCGCAGGATCTGTCCGGACTGGATATCGCCTTTGCCCAACGCCGGCGGCAGGATGCGACGCGCGATCCGGCCCGACGGTATATTCCGATTGCAGATCGTATGGTCGAGCTTGGGAAACTAGGTCGAAAAACAGGCGCAGGATGGTATCGCTATCCGGGTGGTGCCGGAAAGGTCGATGATCCAATCGTTGCCGATCTGGCAATTGAAGAAGCACATTTCGCCGGGATCACCCGACGGGATTTTGAGCCCTCTGAAATTTGTGATCGCCTGTTATGCGCCATGGTCAACGAAGCAGCGGATTTACTGGACCAAGGCATCGCAGCCTCGGCCAGTGATATCGATCTGGTAATGGTCCATGGCTATGGCTTCCCACGCTGGCGGGGCGGTTTGATGCACTGGGCTCAGGTCCACGGGCTGGATCGCATTATGGCCAGCATCAACCGCTATGCAAAGGAAGACGCGCTGGCATGGCAGCTTAGCCCGAGATTGGAGGATGCAGCCCGAACAGGTGGCTTTCATCTGACCAAAGCCTAAAAATTGTCTTGCTCATGGGATGACGCCCTTTACCGTGGGAAGCATACACTCTCGGTGCAAAGGACGCGTCTATGAAAATTGAAGGAACACCGGCTTTGGTGACGGGTGGCGGAAGCGGGCTTGGTGAGGCCACGGCCCGCTGTCTGGCAGAACGCGGCGCAGATGTGACCATTCTGGATTTTGACGCAGATCGTGCGGCACAGGTTGCGTCGGAAATTGGTGGGTTTTCCGTGCAAGCGGATGTTGGCGACGCAGGCGAAGTTGCAGCCGCTGTTACGGCCGCAGGCGCGCGCTACGGCGCACCAGCGCGCATTGTTGTCAATTGCGCGGGTATCGGACTGGCCGCGCGCATTATCAACCGGGCCGGTGATGTGTCGACAGAGCTTTTCGAACGCGTTATCCGCGTGAACCTGATCGGCACATACAACGTGATGTCCTATGCCTCGCAAGCGTTGATGACGGCCCCGCTTTTGGGTGAGGAACGGGGTGTCATTATCAATACCGCCTCGGCCGCGTATCAGGATGGACAGGTCGGACAATCTGCTTATTCGGCATCGAAAGGCGGCATCGCGGCCATGTGCTTACCCGCAGCCCGTGAATTGGCGCGATCAGGGATCCGTGTCATGGCAATTGCGCCGGGCCTGTTCAACACACCGATGATGGAAAGTCTGCCTGATGAGGTGACCGCCAAGATTGTGGCCAATATCCCCTTTCCAGCCCGATTGGGGGATCCGAACGAATATGCTCTTATGGCTGCTCAGATCGTGGAAAATCCATATCTGAACGGTGAAACCATCCGTCTGGATGGGGCAACACGGCTGCCTCCGCGCTAGCATGCAGCCCGTCTACCGCCCCCATAATGTGGTTCAGGTCATTCGGGAGGATGGCTCGATCCTGTTGCGTAGCGCCGATCCCTTGACCCCTTCGGTCCGGCGCACCACAGATTGGCTGCGGATGTGGGCCAATGACACGCCTGATGCAATTTTTCTGGGCGAGCGCAGCGGAGAGGCATGGCGCGAGCTCAGCTATTGCGAGGTTTTGGAACAGACAATTTCAGTAGCGACGTCCCTGATCGGACGGGGTTTGGATGCTGACACACCCATAATGATCATTTCGGGAAATAGCATAAATCATGCCATTCTGACCTTTGCTGCGCATATGATCGGTGTGCCGATAGTCCCTATTGCCGAACAATACGCTTTGATCCCTGCGGCGCACGGGCAGCTGGGCCACATCATAGATCTTACCCGACCGGCTATGGTTTATGCCGAGGATGGATGTAAATTTGCATCCGCTCTGGCGTTATCCGGACTGGCAAAGACAGAGGCGGTGGTCGCCCAAAACGCCAGTGATGGGGCAACCTCATGGGACAGTCTGCTGTCAGGGGATGATCCATCGGAATTGAGCTGCCGTGAGGCGATGGTGGGACCCGATACTCTTGCCAAAATACTGATGACGTCTGGTTCTACATCTCTTCCCAAAGGGGTTCTTACCACGCATCAGATGATGTGCAGCAATCAGTCGATGATTGCCGATGCTTTACCCTTTTTGCGCGCAAAGCCCCCGCGTCTGGTGGATTGGCTCCCATGGAACCATGTTTTTGGTGGATCGCATAACGTCAATCTTGTTTTGGCCAATGGGGGCAGTTTGCATATCGATTCCGGCAAACCCGTCCGTCCCCTGATCGACCAGACCATCGCCAACCTGCAAGAGAAGTCTGCAACAATCGCTTTTAACGTGCCGGTTGGTTTTGCCCTTTTAAGAGACGCCATGCGCGCAGATGCAGATTTAAGAGAGGCTTATTTTCGTGATTTGGACATGTTGTTTTATGCCGGGGCCTCTTTACCGCAAGACGTTTGGGCCGATCTGCATGATATGGCCATTTCTGTTCGTGGGCATGCGCCGCTGTTCACGTCATCTTGGGGTTTGACTGAAACGGCGCCTGCGGTTTTGCTACAGCATGAATTGACCAATCGCTCTGGTATTGTGGGGGTGCCGTTGCCCGGCACCGAGGTCAAATTACGCCCCCTGGATAACGATCGCTTTGAAATACGTGCAAAGGGCCCGAATATTTTTTCCGGATATTGGCGTGATCCCATTAAAACTGCGGACGCGTTTGATGAAGAGGGCTTTTTCATCTCGGGCGACGCCATGAGATTTGTCCTGCCAGGGGATCCGGCCCAGGGCTTGGCTTTTGACGGGCGCCTGAGTGAAGATTTTAAATTGAATACTGGGACATGGGTCCGGGCAGCAACGCTCAGGCTGGAACTTTTGGTGGAACTTTCAGGTTTGGCCGCTGATGTAGTGATCTGTGGAGCAGACCGAGATCAAGTCGGGCTTTTCATTCTGCCATCGCCACAGGCCCGGTCATTGGCTGATCAGAAAACGCATGATGCGCTGTATGGCCTGCGTCTGGAGACAGCCGTTCGAGACTGTCTTACCCCGCGTTTGGCCAAAGGTTCGGCCGCACGTATTTGCAGGGTCCGGGTATTGGATGAGCCAGCATCTTTGGCTGATGGCGAAATCACGGCCAAGGGAAATCTGAACTTTCAACAGTTTTTAAAACGCAGGTCAGCGTCTGTTGAGCTTCTGTATTCTGATGATCGCGCGACATGCGTCATCTAGCTTTACGCCAAGGTCTGCAAATGCACCGCCTGCGCTCACTCAAAGGAGAGCCGAATGTCGCTCATTAATGTGGAAAGCTTTGCTTGTGGACGCTGGATTGCACCCGATGACGGGGCACGTGTGATTGAAAATGCCGTGACGGGGCATGTGTTGGCGCGCGCTGGGCAGGCTGACTTGGATACCCAAGCGATGCTTGACTATGCCCGCAGTCAGGGTGGGACCGCCTTGCGTACGATGACATTTCATCAACGCGCCCGTATGCTCAAGGCAGTGGCGAGCCACCTCCATCAGCACAAACAAGCGCTCTATGATATATCTTATGCCACGGGTGCGACGCTTAAAGATCATGCGTTTGATATCGATGGCGGTATCGGCACGATGTTCGTCTATGCCTCTAAGGGGCGGCGGGAAATGCCGGATTCGCAAGTTTATGTTGATGGTGCGTTAGAACCTCTGGGACGGACTGGGATGTTTCAAGGCCAGCATATTTGCACGCCGTTACAGGGGGTTGCCGTCCACATCAATGCCTTTAACTTCCCCGTTTGGGGGATGTTGGAAAAGCTTGCGCCCACGTTGCTGGCAGGCGTTCCAGCGATCGTCAAACCGGCAACGGCAACCTGTTACGTGACCGAGGCCTGCGTACGTCTTATTCTGGACAGTGGGCTGGTCCCAAGCGGTGCGGTGCAACTGGTTGCCGGTGGTTTGGGCGATATGCTTGATCATCTGGGGGGGCAGGATGTGCTGAGCTTTACCGGATCCGCCGATACAGCGCAGCGATTGCGCGCAACGCCCGCACTGATGCAGAATGCGACGCGGTTTTTGGCAGAACAGGATAGTTTGAATGCCTCGATCTTGGGGCCGGATGCAGCGGTGGGAACACCTGAATTTGATCTGTTTATAAAAGAAGTCTATCGCGAGATGACGGTGAAAGCTGGCCAGAAATGCACGGCTGTGCGACGTATTCTTGTGCCCAAAGACCAGGTCGATGCGGTCATTTCTGGATTGCAGGATCGTCTGGCCGGCGTGGTGGTTGGTGATCCTCAGATCAATAGCACGACAATGGGGGCATTGGTATCAAAAGCGCAGCGTCGTGATGTTTTGGCCAAGGCGGCGGTGATTGCAAACGACGCCGAGCGGGTGCACGGCGATCCAGATTCATTTCACATAAATGGGGAGGCTGCCCAGGGTGGCGCGTTTGTGCCCCCAATGCTGTTTTACTGTGGTGATCCAGATGCCGCGCAAGGCGTCCATGACACAGAGGCCTTTGGTCCTGTGTCAACGGTCATGGGGTATGACGATCTTGATCATGCGGTGGCTCTGGTGAATAGGGGGGGTGGTTCTCTTGTCGCGTCGGTGATTACCCGTGATGCCGATGTTGCACGATCCGTCACGCTTGGTGCTGCGGCGCATCACGGACGGCTCTATTTCAATAATCGTGATAGTATGGCAGAGGCCACCGGTCACGGAGCCCCAATGCCGCATATGGTGCACGGTGGTCCCGGACGCGCTGGCGGTGGCGAAGAAATGGGCGGCATCCGCGGTGTCATGCACTATATGCAGCGCACAGCGATACAAGGCAGTCCCGACATACTGACTGCTATTACAGGTCGTTGGGTGCCTGGGGCTGCCATATCACAAGGTCCAGAACACCCCTTTCGCCGGACGTTCCATGACCTTCGGATTGGCGAGACCCTGTACACCGACGCACGCTGTATCACTCTGGACGATATCGAACATTTTGCGCATTTCACAGGCGATACCTTCTATGCTCATATGGACGAAGAGGCCGCGCGGAGAAATCCGTTTTTCCCGGGGCGGGTCGCGCATGGCTATTTGTTGTTAAGTTTTGCTGCGGGACTGTTTGTGCATCCAGACGAGGGCCCTGTTCTGGCGAACACGGGTCTTGATGGGTTGAAATTCATGCAGCCCGTGTCGCCGGGTGATCACTTGGCCGCACAATTGACCGTCAAACACAAGACCCCGCGCAACGATGATTACGGAGAGGTCCGCTGGCATGTCCGCCTGACCAATCAGGATGCTGCAATTGTGGCTGAATACGAACTGTTGACGATGGTGGCCTATCGCGTGCCTTAAGCAGACACAGGTCGCAAACAGTTATTTTACGGAAGGGCAGACATCTATGTCAGATCGTTCAGTGTTGGTAAAAAACGCCATTGGCATGGTGGAGTCTGGGGTATTTTCTGATGAATTGGCACGGCTGGTTGCGTGTCAAACAGAAAGCCAGAATGAAAACCAGACCGATGCAATGCAGATCTATCTGACGGATATGCTGATCCCTAGATTTAAACGGATGGGTTTTGACTGCTCGATACATCCAAACCCGTCCGGGCATCCATTTCTTATAGCTCGCCGTTTTGAAGACAGTCGTCTGCCGACTGTTCTGGGCTATGGACATGGCGATGTGATCCTTGGTCAGGATGGTGACTGGCACGACGGGATGTCGCCATTCGTTCTGACGCAAAAACAAGATCGTCTGTACGGGCGTGGTACGGCTGATAACAAGGGGCAGCATTTGATCAATCTGCTGGCCATGGAAGCCGTGATCAAAGCGCGCGGCGCACTTGGCTTTAATGCCACATGGTTGATCGAAATGAGCGAGGAAACAGGCTCTCCGGGATTGGATACGTTTTGTGCAGCCAACGGTGACCTGTTGAAGGCGGATGTTTTGATTGCTTCGGATGGTCCTCGTATGTCCACTGATGTGCCATTGGTCTTTTTAGGAGCTCGCGGCGCGATAAACTTTACGCTGACTGTGGATTTGCGCGATGGTGCGCACCATTCTGGAAACTGGGGTGGGTTGTTATCAGATCCTGCGGTGATTTTGGCGCATGCAATTGCAACAATTACAGACGCCCGCGGTCAGATTTCTATTCCCGAATGGCGGCCAAACAGTCTGACGTCTGATATTCGCGCGCTAATCAAGCGACTGCCAGTGCCGGTTGGTCCCCAGATTGATCCCGATTGGGGGGATGCGGATCTAAGCCCGCAAGAACGTGTCTATGGGTGGAATTCCTTTACAGTGTTGGCCATGCAAAGCGGCCAGCCCATGGCACCGGTGAATGCTATTTCAGGCGTGGCCAGTGCAACATGTCAGCTGCGTTTTGTGACGGGTACGAATGCAGACGATATCGTGCCTGCGTTGCGCAGACATCTGGTGGCGCATGGATTTTCCAATGTCGACGTTACTGAGCAAGAGCGCGGCCGCTTTGCCGCAACGCGATCAGATCCTGCCAACCCTTGGGTGCAAAAAGTTATGGCATCTTTGCAAAGAACAACCGGACAAACCCCACATCTAGCACCAAATTTGGGGGGATCATTGCCCAATCATGTCTTTATGGACACATTGGGCCTGCCGACGATCTGGATCCCGCATTCATATGGCGGGTGCAATCAGCATGCTCCGAATGAACATATGCTTATAGCTGTTGCGCGACAGGCTTTGGGAGTAATGGCAGGCCTTTATTGGGACTTGGGGGCGCAAACCGACTAATGTGTGTTTGATGGTCGTTTCAATGGGACGACCAAGACAAAATTAGGAGGTGTCCAGCAACGCTGTGGCGTGGGCAACGGTGATATCGCTGCTGTTCACAAGGGCGCGCGCAACCCGATCTATGTCCTCGCCTGTGGCACCTGCCGCAATTGCTATATTGCGCGCATGCAAGGCCATGTGACCCCTTTGTATTCCTTCGGTTGCCAGAGCGCGCAGGGCGGCCATGTTCTGGGCCAAGCCGACCGCAGCCACGACCTGTGCAAATTCTTGCGCAGACCCGACATTCAGTAATTTGACGGCGGCCTGTGCTGCTGGATGCGTTTTTGTGGCGCCACCGACCAGACCCAAGGCCATGGGCAGTTCCAACTGGCCCACTAGGTGTCCGTCTTGGATATCCCAACGCGTCAAGGATGTGTATCGCCCCCCTTGTGCGGCAAACGCGTGGGCGCCCGCTTCGATCGCGCGCCAATCGTTACCTGTGGCAACAACAACCGGATCAATGCCGTTCATGATGCCTTTGTTGTGTGTTGCCGCGCGGTAGGGATCGACCAGCGCTAACGCACAGGCCTCTACGATCCCTTGTGCCACCTCATGACCGTCCAGCGTGTCCGTATTGAGCGTTTCTGGATCTATTTGGACGCGGGCACGCACCAGCCTTTTGTCGGCCAGATTTGACAAAATACGCAAACGAACGTCGCCTTGGGCTATTTTTTCGATGGTGGGGGCTAGCCGTTCGGCCATAGTGTTGACCGCATTGGCGCCCATGGCATCACGCACGTCCACCAAAAGGTGCACCACCAGCATGGGGCCTGCTGGGGTGTCGTCAAAAAGATGAATTTCGATTCCGCGGCAGCCACCACCCAGTTTTACCAAAACTGTATCAACCTTATTGGCATCCTGAATCAGACTGGATTGCGCATCCAAAAGCCGTGCCTTTGCGGCCTGTAGGTCATCAACGCGCAATACCTGAATTTGCGCGCGCATCACAGGATCATCGGCATCCGTGGTGAAACCACCATTGTCACGTGCAATCCGGGCCATGTATGACGCTGCTGCTACGACCGATGGCTCCTCTACAGCCATTGGGATCAGGTAATCTTTGCCATTGACCACAAAGTTTGTCGCAATCCCCAAAGGCAGTTCAAAATGCCCGATAACATTTTCAATCATGCCATCTGCAACCTGATCCGAAAGAACATTGCCGCCAAGCGCGTCGACAGAGTGACCTGCAGCCTTGGCAACGGTTTGCAATCGTTGTTGTGGCGAAAAAGAGCGCAATCCGGACAGGCGTGAATTGGTTTGATCGGTCATGTAGATTACACTTTCTTATGTCCACTATCCTTGGACACCGGAGTTCAGAGTATCTTTGCGGCTGGATGCGTTGGTGTGGCTGTTTGCATAATTATGCGACTTGTTTTTGATCTTGCAAGCATTCGATCATACCAATCGGATGGCCATTATATTTATGCGACCAAGAGTCTGGTATTGCAAAAGGTACACCTTAGATCGCAATCTGCCCGAGCTCGCCCTGTCAGAATAGCGCAAACCCGGTGCGCGTTTTCGACAGGGCAGGGTTATAGAGTGCCCAAATGCCAGTGATTAATTTTCCATCCGAAAAGTCTATCCAGTGATTATTCAGAGGCACTTTCCAGCAGGTCCATCCGTGGCATCAGATCCAGAAGGTGGCGTGAATAGTCATGCTTGGGAGCATTGAACAGGGTTTCGGCCTCGGCTACCTCGCACAGTTGTCCATTGCGCATCACGGCAATTTGGTCGCACATTTGACGGATCACGGGCAAGTCATGGCTGATGAACAGCATGGTCAAACCCAATTCCTGTTGCAGATCCTTCAACAGATTCAGAATTGTAGCTTGCACAGACACATCTAGTGCCGATGTAGGCTCGTCACAGATCAGGATACGCGGCCGCGACGCCAAAGCCCGCGCGATCGAAATCCGCTGTCGCTGTCCACCTGAGAATTCGTGCGGATACCGCGTTGCCACCTGTGCGCCAAGACCCACGTGGTCCAAAAGATCCCCTACGATTTTACGGGTTTCACTCTCGCTGCTGGTCAACCGGTAGAACCTTATAGGCTCGGCGACGATATCCATCACTTTCATGCGTGCATTCAGCGACGAATAAGGATCCTGAAAAATCATCTGAACTGCACGACGCGCCTTTCGTGCGTCGGATGATTTTGGATTTGAGGACACATCCTGCCCAAGCACGCGCACAACGCCAGCATCGGGCGGATAAAGCCCCGTGATGATCCGTGCGACAGTGGATTTCCCTGAACCCGACTCTCCGACCAGCCCGAATGTTTGTCCCTGTGGCACTTTGAAAGAGACATCGTCCACGGCTTTTATCATTTTGCGATTGCGGGGTAGCACCGCTTTTTGCAGTACAAACGATAAATTTAAACGGTCAGCTTCGATAGCGGTTTCACCCCTTGCGTGGGATTGTGCCTTGCCCAACCAATGTGTCTGCACATCAATCCGTTTGAATGGCTTGGTGCCGCCCTCGATATAATCTACTGACGAAAACCGCTCCAACTTGCAATCTGCGCGCGGTACGGCCGCAATCAGGGACTGTGTGTACCGATGACGGGGAGCACCAAGAATCTGTGCCACATCGCCTGTTTCCACAACTTCACCACGGTACATGACGACCACACGGTCCGCCACATTGGCAATAACACCTATATCATGGGTGACAATAATGACCCCCAGATCGCGTTCGCGGCACAAGTGTTTGATAAGATCGAGTATCTGTGCCTGAATTGATACATCCAGCGCGGTGGTTGGCTCGTCTGCTATGATCAGATCCGGATCGCCAGCCAAGGCCAGAGCAATCACAACACGCTGGCGCATGCCACCGGAGAACTGATGCGGATAGGCCCGCAGTCGTGCTTTGGCTTCTGTGATGCCCACCTGTTCCAACAGTTCGATTGCGCGGGCCTCGGCGGCTTTGCCGCGTGCGGCTTCGGTCTTTTCAATCGTTTCGACCAGTTGCGCACCCACTGTCATCAACGGGTTCAACGACGTTTGCGGGTCTTGGAAAATCATTCCAATCCGGTTGCCGCGGATCGCACGCATCTCGGCATCGTCTTTCAGACACAGGTCATCGCCTTCGAACAAAATTGACCCCGCGCTGACCCGCCCCGGCGATTCCAGCAGACCAATGATGGCGTTTCCAATCGTGGATTTGCCAGCACCCGATTCGCCGACAAGACCAACCACTTCGCCCGGCTTGACGGTCAGGTGGACGTTTTGCGCCGCACTGATTGTACCGCGCCTCGTTGGGAACTCCACATCAAGTCCCGTGATCTGAAGAAGGTCAGTCATCGCAGTTTTGGATTAAGAGCATCGCGCATCCAATCCCCCAAAAGGTTGACGGCAAAGACCAGCACAACAAGCGCTATTGCTGGAAAGAAGGTTATCCACCAAAGACCAGAGAACAGATATTCGTTACCAACACGGATCAAAGTTCCCAACGATGGTGTTGTCGGGGGAATTCCTTGGCCGAGAAAGGACAGGGTCGCCTCGGCGATGATTGCCAGAGCCAAGCCGATGGTTGCGATCACGAGGACCGGTCGCAGCGTATTCGGCAAAATATGCCGCAGCATAATCAACCAACCGGGCAGCCCGATAATCCGCGCGGCCTGCACGTATTCTTTGTTCGCCTCTACCAGTGTCGCACCGCGTGTCACCCGGGCAAATTGTGGCCAGTCCGTCAGACCAATGGCCAGAACCACTACGTAGACTGCGAATTCGTCCCGCATATCCAACGGCAAAACCACGCGGCCGATACCATTGATCAAAATAGCCAGCAGGATCCCGGGGATGGTCAGCTGAACATCCGCTATCCGCATGATGACTGCATCTGTCACACCGCCCACATATCCCGAGACAACACCAAGTGTGACCCCAAGCACCATACCAAGACAAACCGCCGCCAGCCCCACAAGAATGGACAGGCGGCCTCCGTACAGGATTGTCGACAGCATATCGCGGCCCTGATTGTCGGTTCCAAGCAGGTATTGTGGCTGACCGCCATCCACCCAAGCTGGCGGAAGTTTGCCATCCCAAAGCGAGATTTGTGCAGGATCGAATGGATCAAAAGGTGCGATCAACGGTGCAAAAATACAGGCGAGGATGACCACGGTTGCAATGGTCGCTGCAATGACCGCACCGGGGGAATGAAAAAACGACCATACGATGTCATTGTCTTTAAAACGCTGCCAGCGTGACATGGGCTTGTCAGTATTCTGCATATTCAGCCCCCCAACCTGATTCGGGGGTCGACAATGAAATATAAGATATCGACCACGAGATTAATCACGACAAAGAGCAGCGCCACAAAAACCAGATAGGCTGCCATTATCGGCACATCCACAAAATCCACGGCCTGAATGAACATCAGACCTGTGCCGGGCCATTGAAAAACGGTTTCTGTAATGACCGAAAACGCAATGAGTCCGCCCGTGTTCAATCCGATGATTGTGATGACCGGCACGAGCGTATTGCGCAATGCGTGCCGAAAGTTAACTGCACGTTCTGATAGACCACGCGCACGTGCGAATTTGATGAAATCTGTTTGTATCACCTCAAGCATCTCGGCCCGGACAAGCCGCAAAATCAGCGTAAGCTGAAAAAGTGATAGGGTGATCGCAGGCAGAATGATAGCGCGCCAGCCGTCAACCGTGAGCAAGGATGTCTTCCACCAGCCAAAGTCGATTGTGCCGCTGCGCCCAGAAGACGGCAGCCATCGCAGATGGACAGCGAAAAGATAGATTAAAGCGATTCCAATGATGAAAGTCGGTAGGCTGACACCGACGAGTGATACCGACAGAATTGCGCGACTGGCCCAAGTGCCACGTCGTATTCCGGTATAGATGCCCAAAGTGATTCCAACCACCAGGGCAATGACTGCGCTGACAAAGACAAGTTCAAGCGTTGCGGGCAATCGTTCTAGGATCAGATCATCAACAGGGCGTTTTATACGGTAGCTCAGGCCGAAGTCGCCCTGCACCATATTGCCCAGAAACCGCGTGTATTGTGACAGTATCGGATCATCGAGCCCCAACTGTTGGCGGATTTCGATCCGTTGTTCACGCGTGGCATCCTGTCCAACCATATTGTTGACCGGGTCACCGACAAAATTGAACAAGGAAAAGCTCACGGCCGATACGATCGCCATCACAAGGAGAGACTGGCCAAGCCGCCGAAGAATAAAAAAGAACATGGGGAACGCCGAGATAGGTGAGGGTGGGCTGGTTAGCCCACCCCAAACGTGCTTACTTCATGACTGCAAAGCGCGGGCGAAAGGCGTCATCGGCCGCAATTTGAATGTCGACATTGTCCGAGATACCCCAAGCAAGAACCTGATGGTGCAGCGGAACATATGGCATGTCGGCTTTTACCAGATCCCATGCCTCTGCGATCATCGCGGTGCGCTTATCAATGTCGATCTCGGATGTGATCGCTGCTGTGATCTCATCGACACGATCATTGCTGTAGCCTGTTGCGTTCCAAGACCCTTCACCAGCGAGAAGGTACGAGAACACGTAGTGGCTATCCAGCGTTGGTACGCCCCATCCAAGCATGTAGAAATCGGTCTCGCGCTTTTGGATTTTGGGGAAGTGCTGCGCTTTCGGGATGGCGTCCAATTTGACGTCGATCCCGATCTTGGCCAACATCGAAACGGCAGCCTGACAGATCTTTTCGTCGTTATTATAGCGGTTGTTCGGGCAATCCAACTGGATTGAGAACCCGTCGCCATAGCCTGCTTCGGCTAACAAGGCCCGTGCGCGTGCAGGGTCAAAGCCGTAGGGGGGGTCATTTTCAGGTGTGTTTCCCAAAACGCCCGGAGGGGTAATCATTCCGGTTGGGAATGACAGCCCTTCCATCACGACCCTTTGGATCGCGTCACGGTCCATTGCCAGGTTGAATGCCTCACGTACGCGTGCATCCTTGAACGGGTTGCCTTCTACATTCGACGACCTGAGCTGATCAATCCCCTGATCCATACCAAAGAAGATTGACCTGATCTGGGCCACGGTGACCATGCCAAGCCCGTCGGCTGCATCAATCCGTGCAAGATCCTGAAGGGGCGGATCCAGTACGAAATCTACCTCACCCGAAAGCAACGCAGCCACGCGTGTCGCAGCATTGGTGATTGGGCGATATTCAATCCTGTCAATGTTGCCCGGGAACAAATCGTTGCCCCACCAGTCTGCATTGCGCGTCAACACAGTCATTTCGTCCGGCGCGCGGCTTTCAACAGCGAAAGGACCGGTGCCATTGGCATTGCGCACGGCATAGGTCTCTTCTTCGGCTTTGAAGTCCTGTGGCGATGTCACATTGTTTGCTTCGGCCCAGCCTTTATCCATAATATAGATGGATGTTAACTGGTTGGGCAGGATTGGGTTGGCACCATCAGTTTTCAGCTTGACGGTATAGTCGTCAATTACCTCGACCATTGTGACGCTTTTGGCCTGTTCTTTGAAATCAGACGCTTCGTGCAAAGCACGCTCGAACGAAAACGCCACATCCTCGGCTGTCAGGGCAGAGCCATCGTGGAATGTCACGCCTTTGCGCAAGTTGAATGTCCATCCGTCAGACCCGGCAGACCAGCTTTCTGCCAATTCCGGCTGAAGCACCAAAGACGCATCCCGCGTCACGAGGGCCTCGTATATCTGGCCGTTCATTGCATTTGTCGGGCCTTCGTTCTGCGAATGTGGGTCCAGTGTCAGGGCATCACCCTGACTGGTCCAGCGCAGGACGTTTTCCGCAAGCACCGGGCTTGCCAGCATAATCGCGGTCGCCGAAGCAGTCGCTAGCATTTTAAGTTTCATGGTTTTCCCCTTGTTGGACATGTTTCCACGGTCTTTGCCATGTGACATTCGGGTATCAGACTGGATTCTGTGCCGCGAGTAAAGAGACCTGAGGGATGGTTTCCATGAAATCCTCAAACGTGGACCAAAAACTTTGCAGCATAATCAAAAAAGATATCGCTGCGGCCATCTGCGAACATTGGAGATTTCTAGCTGTTCATCCTGGCCACATCACCTGACGCATGGAGTACGCGGCCTTTTGCTGATGAATTGCTTGCGTTCCTTGGTGACGCTCGTAAGCCTGTGCACCAGTCCAACTACCATTTCACCCACACACAGCGCAGTTTTGAATGAACGCATGGGGATCAGATGAAATTATACGTGCTTCCAGTTGCAGAGGGCAAACTTGCGATTTCGGCTCTTCCGGGGGCAGCGGGCGATTATGCAACCGATTTGGCAGATATTGTGCATTGGAAGCCTGATCTGGTTATTTCTTTGACACAAATATCCGAGATGCAGGCGGCAGGTGCTGCTGATCTGGGCAAAGACCTGAAAAGTCAGGGTATCCGATGGCAGCTTGCTGCTATTCCTGATTTCGGAACACCAACCTTGGATTTTATGTCAAAATGGCCTGCGCTTAGCGAACGTGCTTGCACCAGTCTTGGCCATAGTGGACGCGTTCTGGTGCATTGTCGCGGTGGATGCGGGCGGTCTGGTATGATTGCATTGCGTCTCATGCTATTGGCGGGAGAAGACCGCCAAACTGCGCTGGGCCGATTGCGAGCGACCCGTCCATGCGCGATAGAAACCGCAGACCAAATGAAATGGGCTTTTGAAAAGTGACTATATAGGGGTGAGAGGCTGGACAACGACCCAAGCGGGGCTCGTTACGGCTGCTTCCTTCCGGATCTGACCGGGTTGGCGAGGTGCCTGCCCGCGCCAACCTCTCACTTTGGACATACGTCCGCAGCAGCGGATTCGCAACACCCCTGAGTAGGAATTATGAGGCTGGCCCTGAATACCGTGGCGCAGTCGTCACTTACTCTGCCGAGCGTTCCGCCCAACCCGCAAAGATTTTCTCCAACGCAACGACCACATAATACAGCACAATCCCCAAAAACCCCAGGGCGATCAGCACCGCGAACATCAACGGGTAGTCAGAATTGGTTTTGCCGCTGTCAAACAGATGCCCCAAGCCACGACCATGCGGGCTGACAATTTCCATAAGGTTCGTACCGATAAAGGCCAAAGTTACGGATACCTTGAGCGCCCCAAAAAATTCCGGCAAAGTTTTGGGCAATGCGATTTTCCAGAAAATCGTGGTTTGGGACGCTCCAAGAGATTTCAAGATATCGCGGTATTCTGGTTCCAGTGTTGATAACCCGATCGAGACGGACACAGCGATTGGGAAGAATGAAATCATAAAGGCGATGAGAATAGTGTTGAAATCATGTGCCCCGACAAACATCAGCGCCACTATGGGGACGACGGTTGCCTTTGGAATGGCATTGAATCCGACCAACAAAGGGTACAACGCATCTCGCATTGTGCGGGAAAATCCCATCACCATACCAATCGCCGTGCCCACAACCACTGCAAGCAGCAGACCGGCCACGGTGCGCCACAGGGTTTGCCAGCCATAAACCAAAAAGAGCGACCAGTAGCGTTCGTATGCGGGAATAAGGTCCGAGGGAGAGGCCATCTTGTAATTTGGCCAACCCATGACCCAGACCAAAGCTTCCCACAGGATTAAAAAGACGACCATTGCGGCTGTTGGCACAACAAATTGGCGCAGTGTCATGCGGCGTCTCCTGCTGCGGGTGTTCGCCCTTGGGCAATCTCGATCTGTTTGCGCAGCGTGCTTAGCATGGTTGCGGTTTGCGGCGTATACAGCATCTCTATGTCGCGATTTTCGGTGATCACATCCAAGACAAATTGCGTCCGGGCTGGGCGGCCTGATAACACAACCACCTGATCTGCAAGATAAATTGACTCCCTTAGGTCATGCGTGATCAAAACACCTGTGAACGGCTCTTTTTGTTTGACCTGATGCATGATCTGCCAAAGGTCTTCACGGGTGAACGCGTCCAAAGCGCCGAAAGGCTCGTCTAAAATCAAAACATCAGGCTGGTGCACCAAAGCCCTGCAAAGAGACGCCCTTTGCCGCATTCCGCCCGATAATTCGGAAGGACGCTTGTCTTCGAACCCTTCCAATCCCACCAGCGAAAGCAGATACCTTGCACGGTCTTCCTGTTCAGCGCGGCTTAGCCGTGTGGGTACAATCTCGAGCGGGAGCATGACGTTTTTCAAGACAGTTCGCCATTCCAGCATAACCGGATTTTGAAACGCCATCCCAACCGTGGCCCGCGGGGATGTGACCTTCTTGCCTTGCAAAAATACATCGCCTGCGTCGGGAAACAGCAATCCGGCGATTAGTTTTGTCAACGTGGATTTTCCGCAGCCAGAAGGGCCAACCACTGCGGTAAAGCCTCCTTCGGGAACCGAGATATCAAGCCCGTCTAACACCGGCAACGGGCCGGATGCTGTTTTGTAGGCGTGTCGTACGCCTTTGATGTCAATCAAATTTTCCATGGCGCTTTCGGCGTGGTTGACCATCCGGTCTGATGCCGGATGGTCACAAGCTTTAGTTCAATGCAAAGCCACCCTCAGGTAAGTAGGCATCGGTGAAATACAACGCAGGATCCGCAGCGTTATTGAACTCGTAAGTCAACGTGATTTGTTCCAGCGAGCTTGCAAAACGGGCATCATCGATATCGCCCATCCCGTTTGCCGTGGTGTAATCGGTAACAACATTTGAATCGATCGCCAATTGAAGCCTGCGCGTTTCAAGCCCTGCATCGGCAGCAGGATTGCGTTTGATCAGGCTTTCTACGGCCGTTGCAGGTTCTGTGATTGCGTCTTTCCAGCCTGCCGCGACCCCTGCAAGAAATCCCTTGATGACATCGGGATTTTCCGCCGCGTAGTCGGTGTTGATGATGACTGCGTTGCCATAAAGATCAACGCCATAATCGGCCATCAGGATGGTCGAAATGTCATCTTCGGGAACACCAAGCCGGACAAGGTTCAGATAGCTTGAAAACGAAAAGCCTGTGATGCTATCGACCTTACCCTCTGCCAGCATGGGCTCGCGCGTTGGAAAGCCCACTGGTTCAACTGTAATCTTGCTCACGTCCAGACCGTTGGCCTGAGCGAAAATGGGAAATTGAGCCCACGCGCCATCAGGGGGCGGGGCACCAAGCACCGATCCTTCCAGATCAGCGGGCGTGCTGATACCCTGGCTGTGACGGCCCACAACTGCGAACGCGGGTTTGTCATAAATCATCATTGCTGCAATGACAGGTGCACCTGGGTTCTGATCCAGAAACTTGATGAGCGAGTTGATGTCGGCAAATCCCACAGGAAACGCGCCTGTAGCGACCTTTGGTATAGCATCCAGTGAACCCTGCCCGGCGGTGATTTCAACACTCAGGCCAGCTTGGGCGAAATGGCCGTTGTCGATTGCAGCAAAGTAAGGCGCGGATGGGCCTTCGAATTTCCAGTCCAATGCAAAGTTTACTTGGGTTTCGGCATGAACCAGCGAGGCGGCTAAAAGAGTCGAGGCGGTGGCTACGGCTCGGATATACATGAGGTGTGTCCTTTCGATATGTCGCAGAGGTAATCCGCGCAATTCTGTCTACGTCCACGGCTGTCATTCCAGCGGGCGGCAGGGCGAGCGCTTATCACACTGGCACTTGCCTCTGATTTAGGCAAGTCTTGATGGGTGTGCTGGGAAAATGTGCGAATTGTCAGATGGCTTATTTCGAACCACGGCGGAATTAAGCTGCGTGACGCCGCACTCTCATGAAAGGAATTTTGCCATTTGATGCTGGCAGGCTCTTTTGGAAAAACGGGGCAATGTGTTCAATTTCGTCACTCCGTGTCCGACAGTGTGTCACCCAGAGAAAACATATTTTTGAAATGCGGTATTGCGTTCTTTGACAGGACAAGTTTGCGTGTAGTTTTGCTGTTTCAGGCAATTGCGGATCTTACGAAGCGGGCTGCAATCTGTATCGGAAAGGATGGTACTAACGGGCTGCTTTGAGGTGCAGCGCGCACCATCTGTGATCTGGCAAAAAAGTTTTGGATGAATGCCAGATGTTCGCGTTGTCTGGCCTAAGCGGCGCAACTGTTAAAGCATAGGTTTCGTGCAGAGGTTGGTTCAAAGACCACATGCTCTGGCAATCACAGACAGGTCGTGCGACATCTTTGGTTAATATGACAGGAGGGCATTGAATGCGACACGCCGAAGACGTGATATTTGGTGGATCGGCGCTGGACCGGGCGGCTGAGCTTCGCAGCGATGGTGCGAAGATTGCCGCACTTGAGGCGCACCCCGACACCCGGTGCATTGTTTTCTGGCGGGGGAAGCCGTTGTTTTCTTCTGAAACAACGGACACGCTAGCCCGGGTACCCATGGACCACCCTGTCTTGATGGATGCGGACGAGCCAATCCTATTGGGACGCGAAGATGGCAAAGCCCTGTTTGCCGCTGATATCTCGGCTTGGGAACCAGAGGACCTTGATGCTGCGGCAATGCAGGTTTTTGCGGATCCCACACGACAGCAGCATCCTGCATTACCCCAAGCCGTGTTTGTTGAACTGCGCTTGGCGATGACCTTGATATCAGCGCGCGATGCAGAATTGGCGGCAACTGCCAAAGCCGTCTTTGGATGGCACAGAACACATCGGTTTTGTGCACGCTGTGGGGCAAAATCCACAATGACAATGGCGGGGTGGCAACGCGATTGTGACAGCTGTGGGGCACATCATTTCCCGCGAACTGATCCGG
The DNA here is from genome assembly GCA_038138625.1 of Roseivivax sp. Taxonomy (GTDB): domain Bacteria; phylum Pseudomonadota; class Alphaproteobacteria; order Rhodobacterales; family Rhodobacteraceae; genus JAQXDR01. Next base: position 21,648 of record JAYQEA010000013.1, on the reverse strand, counting down.
TTGTGATCATGCTGGTTACACTTGGTAATTCGACGCTTTTGGGGCGGTCTCCACATTGGCCAGAGGGCATGTATTCATGTCTCGCGGGATTTGTGGAACCGGGCGAGACGATCGAGGCTGCTGTTCGCCGTGAAACGATGGAAGAGGCGGGTGTTGCGGTGGGCCGTGTGCGGTATCTGGCCAGTCAGCCATGGCCATTTCCTGCATCGCTTATGCTGGGCTGCCAGGGAGAGGCTCTGTCGCGGGACATAACGCTCGATCCCAATGAACTCGAAGATGCCCGTTGGGTGACCCGCGAGGAGCTTGCCGATGCCATGGCTGGAAAATCGGATTGGCTGAAACCAGCGCGCGAGGGCGCGATTGCGCATTTTTTGTTGCGCAACTGGTTGGCGGACAGGTTGGATTGACCGGTGAATCTAACGGCTTCGGTTTCGTGCGGCGCCTCTCTTGACGATGTTTGGCGGCTTCTTACCGATCAAAAGACGATCGAAACTCTGGCATCTGCCCGAGGTATCGCCTTGCAGACGCGGGTTGGAACGCCTTTGACATGGTCTGTGCTGCTGACCTTGAAAGATGGGCCATGGCATGGCGAGGTTATATTGACGCCAATACCCGCAACTTGGGCTTTGTCAGTTCGTGTCGCTGTGCAGGCAGATCATGGACAGATTGCCGGCCAAGCTGTCATTGATGTGCGTTTGCGTACCAATAGACAAAACAGCACGGATGCGCGGGTTATGGTGCGCATTCAGGCTAAATCGTTGTCCGGCAAAATACTACTGCAGTCCATGACGCTGGCCCGAGGTCGGATCGAGGCGCAACTGCGCGAGATTTTAAATGGGGTGGCCTGTGACATTGAAATGTTATGTGTACAATAAAACAGGCAACCGACTTGCTGACAGACGGTGCCGCCATGGTGTTTGGGGCTGGACAAAAAAGCGATAAGCCCCACCTCAAACCGTGTAGATTAAGGGGACTCTTAGATGGGCATATTTTCTAAGACACGAAATGGCTTTGCTGTGCTTTGGATGATGGTGGGGCCAGTGGCTGCACATGAGTTCTTCATTGAACCGCAAATGTATTCCGTGCCTGCTGACGCGGAGATTGTGGCGTCGCTTCGGGTGGGAGAGAATATGACCGGTGTGCGCCAGCCGTATATTCCCCCGAATTTCCGCCGGTTTGATTTGGTTATGGATGGGCAGGTCTGGGCTGTGCCGGGCCGCGCTGGTGATCGGCCTGCACTGCGTATGAAAGCCCCTGCCGAAGGTCTGGCAGTCGTGGGGCATGTCACCCGCGATTACAGGCTGACGTATACCGAATGGTCGAAGTTTGAAGACTTTGTAAATCATAAAGGCGCAGCCTGGGCTATTGACGCGCACAAAGAGCGTGGACTCAACACCGACAGAGTTGTCGAACAATATGCACGTTTCGGCAAAAGCCTTGTTGCCGTGGGTCACGGGCGGGGCTCTGATACTGCCATTGGTTTGAGAACCGAGATTGTTGCCGGTGCTAACCCGTATACTGACGATCTAAAAGACGGGATGCCCGTCACCGTTTTGATGGATGGCGCGCCAAGGGCTGCTGCCCAGATTGAAGTCTTTGACAAGGATCCGGATGGGGCAGTAAGCGTCAGTATCCTGACCGCAGATGCATCGGGGCGCGCGATTATTCCGGTCAGCGCAGGGCATAGTTATCTCGTCGATGCGGTCGCGGTATTGCCAATGCAGCCGGCCACCTTGAACGACCCGAGTTGGGAGACGCTTTGGGCGTCTCTCACATTCGCAGTGCCTGACGAACGCTGATCTTTTCTGCGTCTTGTCAAAATGAGCGCCTTAATCGGCGCACAGGGTATGCCCGAACAGCCCCTTGCGGGGCCGCACGGGCGGCTGTCAACAGATCGAATTGGCGGGAAAAGGCACTCAGCCAGTGCGCCAGTCGAAAAAGTCCGGGCCAGCCTGCGATTTTAGGTCAAGTGCAAGATCGCGGCCTAGGTCTGCGCCCTCAGAAAGCGTGCCTTCACGGCTTCCAGATAAGCTCTGGCTGCCGTCTGGGCGCAGGATTTCGCCCCTCAGGGTCAAGGTATTCCCATCTAGCACGGCCAGTCCGGCAATGGGCGTTTCACAACTTCCGTCCAAGGCTGCAAGAAATGCCCGTTCTGCGGCCAGCCTTTGGGCTGTTGGAATATGGTGAATCGGCGCGAGTAGATTCGCCGTATCAACGTCGTCTTCGCGCCGTTCGATCCCGATCGCACCTTGTGCCACTGCCGGCAACATTTCATCAGGCTCTAGTGGGGTCATTGGCACATTCTGGGCATCCAGTCTGACCAGTCCAGCCATCGCCAGAAATGTTGCCCTGGCAACGCCATCATGAAGCTTTTTCAATCTGGTTTGAACGTTTCCCCTGAATTCCACGACAGTCAAATCAGGTCTGCGGGTCAGAAGTTGTGCACGTCGCCGCAAGCTGGATGTCCCGACGACAGCCCCTTGAGGCAGATCATCTAGGCTATGGATGCCGTCAGCAACCAGTGCGTCACGCACGTCAACGCGGGGCAGGTAGCAATCCAGAACCAAACCAAGTGGTTGGTCAGACGGCATATCCTTCATAGAATGTACCGCGATATCTATACTGCCTGCCAACAATTGTTCTTCGATTTCGCGCGTGAACAGTCCCTTGTTACCGATTTCTTTCAAGGGCCGGTCCGCGTCGATTAATACACGATCGTCTCCGGTTGTTTTGATCACAATGATTTTGAAGGCCTCATGTGGCAGGTCATGGGCGCGGGACAGGCGGGCGCGAACTTCGTAGGCCTGGGCCAAAGCCAAGGGCGAGCCGCGTGTGCCGATTTTAAGCGGGGTGGAAGGCGAGGGCATTTTCATACCCCAACGCATAGCGGTATGAGCGGCGACGGACAAGCTTTCGCGTGACAGGCGGGCTTGACATATGATCAATGGGTGTCACACCAGAGGCGGAAAAGATCACATGGAGACACAGCGCATGACCAAGTTAATTTTGCGGGCGCTTGCTGGTGAGGCGTTGCCGACGCCCCCGATTTGGATGATGCGACAGGCGGGACGGTATCTTCCCGAGTATAAAGCGACGCGTGCGCAGGCCGGAGATTTTTTGTCTTTATGCTATAATCCTGACTTGGCGGCCGAGGTGACTTTGCAGCCAATCAGACGCTATGGCTTTGATGCTGCGATTTTATTCGCGGATATTTTGTTGGTTCCTCAGGCGTTGGGGGCGGATCTTTGGTTTGTCACGGGCGAAGGGCCGCGGCTTTCAACAATCAAGTCCCAGTCTGATTTCGACAAGTTGGGGCGTGGGCAAATGATACACGAGACGTTGTCCCCGATCTATGACACTGTGCGTATTCTGCGCCGCGAATTGCCATCTGAAACCACATTGATCGGATTTGCAGGAGCGCCGTGGACTGTAGCCACCTATATGATTGCAGGCCGTGGTACGCCGGATCAAGGACCTGCACATGCGCTTAAGGCCGAAAATCCGGTGGTTTTTGACGCTTTGATAGAGCGGCTGACCGAGGCGACGATTGATTACCTGTCGGCGCAGATTGATGCCGGGGCCGAGGTTGTCAAACTTTTTGATAGCTGGGCTGGGTCATTGAATGCCGCCGATTTTGTACGCTACGCCCTAGAGCCCGCGCGCGTCATTACAGCCGAGCTTAAGTCGCGTCACCCTGATATCCCTGTCATTGCCTTTCCACGTCAGGCTGGCGCCGCCTACGCGGGGTTCGCCCGTGCGACAGGAGCAGATTGCATTGCGCTTGATGCGGGTGTTGACCCTGTGTGGGCTGCAACGCATGTTCAGGTCGACGGGTGCGTGCAGGGTAATCTGGATAGCCGTCATATGGTGACCGGGGGCGATGCCTTGGTGGCGGATACACGCAAGATTGTTGATGCTCTTCGTGGTGGGGCACATATTTTCAACCTTGGTCATGGCATCACGCCAGATGCAGATCCCGAGAATGTTCAGTTGATGATTGACACTGTGCGTAACGGCTAGGTCTCGGGGCATATAAAATTCTGAATAAGACCCATGCATGGGGCCGCCGTTGGCAATTCGTTCGTGGCGCTCTATTCTTGGGTCTTTGATTATTTTGAATGAAAGGGTCGTTCATGACCACGATGGTCTCTATCGATGCCGTTGGAAAGGCTTATGCCAGTGGGTTTGAGGCGTTGAAGGGCGTTTCTTTGGACATTCATCAAGGTGAAATTCTTGCTTTGCTGGGCCCGAATGGTGCTGGAAAGACCACACTGATTTCGTGCATTTGCGGCATCAGTCGCCCGACCCGGGGTGTGATCAAGGTGGGAGGTCATGATGTTATCGATGATTTCCGCGCGGCCCGACGTTTGGTCGGTCTGGTGCCACAAGAAATTAACCTTGAGCCTTTTGAGAAGGTCATAAACAGTGTGCGGCTGTCACGTGGTCTTTTTGGAAAGCCGCGGAACGATGCCTTTTTGGAACAGGTTCTAAAGCGTCTGTCCTTGTGGGACAAACGCAATGCTCGGATCTCGGAACTTTCCGGTGGTATGAAGCGCAGGGTTTTGATCGCCAAGGCTCTTAGTCATGAACCGCGGGTGCTGTTTCTGGACGAGCCAACCGCTGGTGTGGATGTTGAATTGCGTCGGGACATGTGGGACATCGTGGCCCAGCTAAAGGCGGATGGTGTGACCATTATCCTGACCACCCATTATATTGAGGAAGCCGAAGCAATCGCTGATCGAGTCGGTGTCATTAACAAAGGTGAGCTGCTTCTGGTCGAAGAGAAAACCGCGTTGATGAACCGGATGGGGCGCAAAGAGCTGCGGATTGACTTATCCGAGCCGGTGGCTGCCATCCCGGAGAGTTTGTCAGACTATAATTTGCGCCTACAAGACGATGGCCTGACACTGGTCTA
>JAYQEA010000013.1:11631-16723 GCA_038138625.1 Roseivivax sp. | reverse complement strand
GGTCTACCCCTATGATGTGCGCAAAGAACGTACCGGCATCACGCGATTGATCAGTGATTTCGGAGCAGCAGGTCTCGTATTACGGGACATATCGACCAGACAGAATTCGCTAGAGGATATTTTTGTCGGGCTTGTGAAAGAACAAGAGGGAGACGCGGCATGAACTGGCAGGCTGTATACGCCATGTATAGCTTTGAAATGGCGCGTTTTTTTCGGACCATTACGCAAAGTTTCGTGTCGCCGGTGATCTCAACCTCGTTGTATTTTGTGGTTTTCGGATCGGCGATCGGCTCGCGAATCCAAGAAGTGGACGGGGTAAGCTACGGGGCTTTTATCGTTCCGGGGCTTATCATGCTGACCGTCATGACGCAGGCTTTGTCGAATGCCAGTTTTGGGATCTACTTTCCCAAATTTATCGGCACGATATACGAGCTTTTGTCAGCGCCGGTGAATTTTATCGAGATCGTGATCGGCTATGTTGGTGCCGCTGCGACCAAATCCATGTTCATTGGTTTGGTTATCCTTGGGACCTCTGCGCTTTTTGTTGATCTGAAAATTCAGGCGCCGTTGGCGATGCTGGCATTTTTAGTGCTGACCTGCCTGTCTTTTTCGTTGATGGGCTTTATCATCGGGATCTGGGCAGGCAACTTTGAGCAATTGCAATTGATCCCGTTGCTGGTGGTCACACCGTTGGTGTTTCTGGGCGGTTCGTTTTATTCGATTTCCATGTTGCCGCCGTTTTGGCAGACTGTGACGCTCTTTAATCCGGTCGTATATCTGATTTCGGGATTCCGCTGGTCGTTTTTTGGGATGGCAGATGTGCCAATAGGTATCAGTTTGCTCGCCATCAGCCTGTTTACGGTCATCTGTATCGGAATAATCTGGTGGATTTTTAAAACAGGTTGGCGCATTCGGAGCTAAAATTGTGGCGGTGCACCTTTTTCTTGATCCTGAATCATTACCGCGCTCTTGCATCGTTTGATGCAGAAAGGCCTAAACCATTCCCATGACCCGTATTCTGCCTCTTGATGAAGGCCGTCGTTTGCCATTCTGGCGTCGACCCGAAGCCTTTTTGACCCTGACCGCAATTGCAATGCCGCTGTCTTTTATGACGTGGTCTGCCCTGTTGGACAACTGGACGATCGAGGCGATTGGATTCACCGGGGTCGAGATTGGCAATCTGCATATGATCCGCGAAATCCCCGGTTTTCTTGCGGTGGGTGTGATTGCCATAATCTTGTTCATGCGCGAACAGGTTCTTGGCGTGGTGGCCTTGCTGGGACTGGGTGTCGCGACAGCGATGACAGCTTGGTTTCCATCGTTTAGCGGAATACTTTGGGTCACACTGCTAAGTTCCATCGGCTTTCATTATTACGAAACCGTAAATCAAAGCCTGCAATTGCAATGGCTGGATAAGGATAGTGCGCCGCGTAAGCTGGGTATGCTGATTGCAGTGGGGTCCGCCGCGACCTTTATCGCTTATGGGATCATTATTGTGACATGGGACCGTTTTCAGCTGGACTACAACAGTGTGTTCATGGTCGCCGGTGGTCTAACGGCGCTCATCGCGCTTTACTGCTTGGTTGCCTTTCCACAGTTCCAGGCACCCAGTCCTCAGCGCAAGCAACTGATTCTCAGACGACGGTACTGGCTGTATTATGCGTTACAGTTCATGTCTGGTGCACGGCGCCAGATTTTTGTGGTTTTTGCCGGTTTTATGATGGTCGAACACTTTGGCTACCAGCCGGACGAAAAGGTTGCTTTGATGTTGGCGACGCTTGTTGCGAATATGGTGTTTGCCCCTTTGGTGGGACGTGCGGTCGGTGTCTTTGGCGAGCGGAATGCCCTCGTGGTCGAATATGCGGGGCTGACGTTGGTGTTTTTTGCGTATGGCGGCATCTACTGGTTCGGCTGGGGTGTGGCTTTGGCTGCGGCGCTTTATGTGATCGATCACCTGTTGTTCGCCTTGGCGCTGTCTCTTAAAACCTATTTCCAAAAGATTGCCGATCCGGGGGATATTGCACCGACAGCTGCCGTCGCTTTTACAATAAACCACATTGCAGCAGTGGGGTTGCCACTACCCCTTGGTTATCTTTGGGTGCAATCGCAGGGGGCCGTGTTTGGGCTGGCCGCCGCGATGGCGTTCGTATCGCTTCTGTTGTCATTATTGATCCCGCGGCAGCCCGAACCGGGCAATGAGACAATCTTTGCCACGTTTCGCCGTCAGGTATTGGCAGACTGACGGGGGTTGACCTTATCCCTTTGCCGGGCGTACTGCCACGCCTTGTGCACGCCGAACGGAGACATGCCAATGCCCACCTTTACCGCATTTACCATTCTTGACGGCAAGCCTCAGGCAGATGCACTTGCCGATGCCCTTGAGGATCTGGATCCGGTTCCCGCGGGCGTTGGTGTATTTGAAATCGAAGATGACAGTGGTCTGTGGGAGGTTGGGGGATATTTCACAGAAAAGCCCGATGACATCGGCCTTGCCCTGCTTGCGGCAGCGCATGACTGCAAGCCGTTTGTGATCAGTGAGGTCCCGGACGAGGACTGGGTCGATAAGGTGCGTCGGGAATTAACACCTGTGCATGCAGGGCGGTTTTTCGTCTACGGCAGCCATGATGCAGACAAAATCCCTGATGATGCAGAGCCCTTGTTGATCGAGGCAGCAATGGCCTTTGGCACCGGGCATCATGGAACGACAGTCGGATGCCTGCGCGCGCTCGACCGGCTGTCTGCACAGGGGGTTATAGGGAAAAATGTGGCCGACATCGGATGTGGAACCGCGGTTTTGGCAATGGCCGCGGCCCGCATCTGGCCAAATCCGGTGGTGGCATCGGATATTGATCCTGTGGCTGTTGATGTTGCTAAAGCCAACGTGCGTGCAAATGACCTGAACGAGCGTGTTCAGTGTCTGGAATCGGTGGGGTTTGCGCACCCCGCATTACAGCAGCGCGCACCATATGATCTGGTCTTTGCGAATATTTTAAAGCAACCGTTGATTGATTTGGCACCGGATATGGGACGGTTTATTGCCAGCGGTGGACGGGCGGTGCTTTCTGGATTGTTGATCCGACAAGCCGACGATGTAATTGCCGCCTATGCCGAGGCTGGCCTGCCACTGGAGCAGCGCGAAGATGTGGGCGAATGGGTCACCTTGGTTGTTAAGCGAACCTAGGCTTTTCTGGCGCTTTTGGAACAATTCCAACGTCATGTGAATGCAGCAACGAACGCGCATCATGTGCGATATCCGACGCTTGAGACAGACGAACGAAGATCGGTTGTCACGTTGTTTGCCAAATAAAATGCGCGCCAAACTATGACGCGCATCCTGCAGCTTTCTACCTCGATGGAAGGATGCCTTTGCATCAATCCGCAGGCTGGTCAGAAACCAGTCAAGCGGTCCACGTCAGCACGTGTAAGACCGATATCATCAAGTTCGCGCTGGCTCAGCCCGCTTAGCGCTTTGCGTGTGGCCCGCGCGTCATTCCAGGCGGTTAAACCTGCCATAATTGAGGTGAACAATGTGCCGATACGGCCGATCGTGCCAGTTGAAACAAGCGGGGCCTGTGGGGTGTCGTATGCAGCCATATCTAGAATCCTTTGATGTGTGAGGGTGCGCTGTATGACGGGGCACGTAGGCCTGTTTTTTTGTACTGACAAGCGGCAAAAACTGCATGGGTCCCATGCAGGAATTGCATGTCATTTAATATTAACAAAATATTGAAATATATATGAATTTTGGTGATATGAGGCGTCGCTTTTAGACGGATATCATGACGGTTTCTGACGTTCGCGTCGCTTTGATTGCACAGATGTCGGAAACGGACATCCGTCGTTATGGCTTTCCTCATGTTCGCGTTTCGTGCTACTGGTGGTCAGACGCTATAAAAGGCAGAACAAATGCGTGTGCTGGGAATTGATCCAGGGTTACGAAACCTCGGTTGGGGCGTTGTTGACGCGGATGGTAACAAGATGCGTCACATTGCCAACGGGGTGATTCATTCACAGGGGGCTGACCTTGCCTTGCGATTGATGTCGCTTCATACGCAATTGACTGAGATTTTTCATCGCTACTCGCCTGAAACTGCTGCGGTCGAACAGACATTTGTAAACAAAGACGCCGTGGCCACGCTCAAGCTGGGGCAGGCGCGCGCCATCGCCCTGTTGGTGCCTGCTCAATTTGGGCTTGAAATCGGTGAATACGCCCCGAATGCGGTCAAAAAAACGGTTGTCGGCGTGGGCCACGCCGACAAGACACAAGTTCAGCACATGGTGCGCATGCAATTGCCAGGGGCAGAGTTCAGAAGTGCAGACGCTGCGGATGCTCTTGCCATCGCATTGTGTCATGCATGGAATATCCGCAATTCAGGTCTGAGGATTCGCGCATGATTGGTAAGATATCGGGCAGAGTTGACTATAAAGCCAGCGATCACCTTTTGGTTGATGTTCGGGGTGTGGGATATGTCGTTTACTGCAACGACAGGGTTCTTGCGGCTTTGCCTGGGCCAGGCGAGGCGGTGTCGCTCTTTACAGATCTTGTGGTGCGCGAGGATTTGTTGCAGCTGTTCGGATTTTCAACGCTGGCAGAAAAAGAATGGCACCGTCTTTTGACAAGCGTTCAAGGTATCGGTGCAAAGGCGTCGCTGGCGATCCTTGGGGCGCTTGGCCCTGAAGGTGTGGCGCGGGCTGTGGCCTTGGGGGATTGGAACGCAATCAAGGCTGCAAAAGGTGTTGGTCCGAAAACGGCGCAGCGTGTGGTCAACGAGCTGAAAGACAAGGCTCATTCTGTGATGGCCATGGTTCCCGTCACGGCCAATCCAGCTGTCGTTGTCGACAGCAACGATGTGCCTGCTGCGGCACCACCTTTGACGCCGTCTCCTGTGGCGTCAACTGCGGCTGCCCAATCCGAGGCCCTGTCCGCACTGTCAAATCTGGGGTATGGTCCCGGCGACGCAGCGGCCGCTGTGGCCGAGGCGCAGGCACAGGATGGCGTCGAAAAAACAGCTGATTTGATCCGTGCAGCTTTGCGTCTTTTGGCGCCAAAAGGATAACCTATGTCTGATCCTGACCCCGTACTGCGCCCAAC
>JAYQEA010000013.1:6641-11621 GCA_038138625.1 Roseivivax sp. | reverse complement strand
GACCATGATCGTGCATTGCGTCCGCAGATGTTGCAGGATTTTGTCGGCCAAGCCGAGGCACGCGCAAATTTGCGCGTGTTCATCCAATCCGCCCGACAACGGGGCGAGGCGATGGATCACACCCTTTTTCACGGCCCGCCGGGATTGGGCAAAACAACCCTCGCGCAGATCATGGCGCGTGAACTGGGCGTTGGGTTCAGAATGACCTCGGGCCCGGTTCTGGCCAAAGCCGGAGATCTTGCGGCAATTTTGACCAATCTGGAGTCTCAGGATGTTTTGTTCATTGACGAAATCCACAGGTTGAATCCCGTTGTCGAAGAAGTGCTGTATCCCGCGCTCGAGGATTTTGAACTGGATCTGGTTATTGGTGAGGGCCCCGCCGCGCGAACGGTACGGATCGAATTGCAGCCCTTCACATTGGTTGGTGCGACGACCCGGCTTGGCCTTTTAACAACACCACTTCGGGATCGTTTTGGCATACCCACGCGGCTTCAATTTTATACTGTCGATGAATTGCACACAATCGTTGCGAGCAACGCGGTTAAGTTGGGTGTTCAGGCAGAGCCGAACGGCGCGCACGAGATTGCACGGCGCGCGCGTGGCACTCCTCGGATTGCGGGCCGTTTGCTACGTCGGGTCGTCGATTTTGCGGTTGTCGAAGGGGACGGCATCATCACCCAAGCACTTGCTGATAGCGCACTCACTCGCTTGGGTGTCGATGGGTTGGGGTTAGATAGCGCGGACAGGCGGTATCTGCGCCTGTTGGCCGAGAATTATGGTGGGGGACCGGTTGGAATCGAAACCATAGCAGCGGCGCTGTCAGAAAGCCGCGATGCGCTAGAAGAGGTGATTGAACCCTATCTGCTGCAGCAGGGGCTTTTGCAGCGGACGCCACGCGGCCGTATGTTGGCCCATAAAGGCTGGCGGCATTTAGGTCTGGATGCGCCGGTGGCCGGTTTGGATCAACCACAGCTGTTTGACTAGTGCCCCGACCCTTGAACCCGGCCCCAAGTAATGCAAAACCATCATTATGACGACTGACGTTTTACCCTTTTTCACCCGCAGCACAGGCGAGTATTTTTTTGCCCGTTGGGGTCGTCCGATTGTTCCAGTGGTGTTCGGGGTTCAAGACGAAACGCTGTCGATCGTAAAAGGCGCATTCGAAGCACTTTGTGCGCTGGCAGGACACCAGATGGCCGAAACGGACCCGGAACTTGGCGTCAACTGCATGGTTTTTTTCTTTCAGGAATGGGCAGAATTACGGGATGTGCCGGATCTGGATCGTTTGATCGAAGGATTGTTGCCTTTGGTTTCCCGGCTTGAGGCTGCAGATGCCAATCAATACAGGGTCTTCCGTTTTGATCCCGATGGTGGAATCAGAGCCTGCTTTGTGTTTTTGCGTATGGATACGGCATTGGCGGCGATCCCTGCGGAAACCCTCGCACTAGGTCAAATCACGCAATCCATGTTGGTGTGGTCCGATACCGCTTTTGACAACACATCACCATTGGGTCAGGCAGGAGACGGTCCGGTTATCCTGCGTCCGGATATAGCGGCTCTGATCCGGGCTGCCTATGATCCCGTGATGCCTGTCGCCTCGCACGACCCCAGCCATGCGCTGCGGCTTATGGCGCGGATCAGCGTTTCCAAACAAATATGAAATGCTGGTGTGACCCTTCACCGCTGTATTATTTTGCTGTCTTTGCTCTCGTGTGATGATCTGGTTTGTGGCATGTTGGCCAAGTGAACCCAAACCTTGCAGTATTCAGGGGCTTTTGAATGAGCCATTCCCTTCCGGTTCGTGTCTATTACGAGGACACCGATATGGGTGGCATCGTGTATTATGCCAATTATCTGAAGTATATCGAACGTGGTCGCAGCGTCTGGGTGCAAGATATCGGTGTGGATCAGATGGCTATGCGGGACGCTGGATATGTCTTTGCGGTGCGCCGGGTAGAGGCTGATTATAAAGCACCTGCGCGGCTTGACGATTTGCTGACCGTGCAGACGTCGGTTCGCTCGGTGTCGGGTGCGCGGCTGGTTATGGATCAAGAGGTTCTGCGCAGCGACACCGTTTTGTTTTCGGCGGTTGTCACAGTGGTCTGTTTGACCGTGACTGGGGCACCTGCAAGGTTGCCGGAAGAGGTGCGGAGGCTTGGCTAGGGGGCGGATCGGCTAACCCTTGCCCAAACCTACGCCTCAAAATGCCAAGCTTGTTGGTCTTTATGTCTAATTGCAGTAATATGTCTGCAAAGGGTCATAAGAACCCTGTCCATTGAGTAATTGCATTGAGTAGTCGGAGCAAAGCCGTGTCCCTATGGGAATTGTTTGCGCAGTCATCTTTAACCGTACAGTCGGTGATGGTTCTGCTGGTGGTATCGTCATTCTGGGCATGGTCTATCATCGTCCAAAAGCTGATTGTTTTTCGGCGGGCTCGGTCCGAGGCAGCGCGCTTTGAGGCGCGCTTCTGGTCCGGGGCGCCACTGGATGACCTTTACGATGAGATAAGCGGACGGTCTGCCGGTCGCGCCCAAAGTGTTTTTGCCGCCGGGATGACCGAATGGCGTCGCAGTCACACCAAGGACGGCGGCCTGATCGCCGGCGTTCAAAGCCGCGTAGACCGCAGCATGGATATTGCTATCACGAAAGAGGCAGATAGCCTTCAGTCTGGTCTTCAGGTTTTGGCAACAATTGGGTCCGTGGCCCCGTTTGTGGGATTGTTCGGCACTGTTTGGGGCATTATGGATGCGTTTGTGCAGATTGCGCAGCAACAAAACACCTCTTTGGCGGTTGTTGCACCGGGTATTGCCGAGGCGCTGCTCGCGACAGGGCTTGGTCTGCTTGCCGCCATACCGGCTGTGATTTTCTACAATAAGCTAAGCGCAGATTCGGATCGTGTGATTGCAGGATATGAAGCGCTAGCAGATGAATTCTCGACGATTTTGAGCCGACAGGTTGGGACCTGAATATGGTGGCGGGACGTGTGCAACATGACATGGCAAGACGCAATCAAAGGCGTACCCGCCGGGGCCGTACACGCCCAATGGCAGAGATCAATGTCACACCTTTTGTGGACGTGTTATTGGTTCTTTTGATAATCTTCATGGTGGCCGCACCATTGATGACGGTCGGGGTGCCTGTAGATTTGCCGAAGACAGCTGCCACGGCGCTGCCCTCCCAAACCGAAGAACCGCTGACAATCACCCTCACAGCAGATGGTCAGGTCATGATCCAGAAAACGATTGTTGAACGGGACGATTTGATACTGCGATTGCGCGCAATTGCCGAAGAACGCAGCGATGACCGCGTGTATTTGCGCTCTGACGGGACAGTTGCCTATGAGGTCGTGGCGCAGGTTATGGGAGCCTTGAATGCGGGCGGGTTCACGTCTATCGGGCTTGTTACAGACATCGGTGGACCGTCTTTTGACGGTGCAGATCGCTAGGGCGTTGAGGTGCATGTCGGGCACTATATTTCAGGGGTCGTCCACGCGGGTTTTGTGGGGTGGATCCTCTTTGGTCAGGTTCTTAGCGAACGGCCTGAGGATTTGGTCATTACAGCCGTTGATGTTATCACACCTGCCGAGTTTGATGCCCTCTCTGGTATCGACAGGCCTGAAACCGAACCCTTGGTGACTGAGACAGGCCCGGTGCCACCGCAACCATTACCAGTGCCAGGCCCTCCCGACACCACGCCGCCTGATCCTGTCGAGCCCGGCGTCTCTGCTCAGCCCGAACCCGTTGCGCGGTCAGAGAGTTCCGTGGTGCGGGCTGATCTTTCACAACCACAGCCAAGTGATCGCGATGCTCTGCCGATCGTTCCGGATCTTGTTGCCCCCGAGCCAACCGTTATCGCACAGCTGCCCGACAGCATCGCCCCTGTTCCAGAAACAGGCGATGGCACGCCGGAGTTCAATGCGATTTCAGTGCCACGCGCAGCCCCACGGGTTGCCCCACAGGCGGCACCGGAACCGGTGCTTGATGTTGCGATTGCGCCGGTCGAACAGGCCACGCCGACGCGGGATGCACAAAGTACAGTGCCCTTGAAAGACGAAAAACCAACCCAGAGTGCAGAGGCGACCACGCGGGTCACACCGGATGCGCAAGTCAATGCCAGCGGCGCGGTTGGCACATCAGTGCGCCCGCGGGCGCGACGCGCAGCTCAGGTTGTGGAGACGCAGGTGGACGCGCCATCCGAGACGGTTTCCGATGCGCAGACAGCATCTGACGTTTCACAAATGGCAGCAATCGAACCTGATCCGGACCTGGCTGGTGCCCAAGACCTGCCAGATGAGGTCGCGACAGATGATGCGGTCAGCGCGGCTTTGCTTGAGGTGCTGGCAGAAATCGGCACACAGATTCAGGCGTCGGGCCCGCCCATGACCGTATCCGAGACCGAGGCCCTGCGCCGTGCTATCCAGAACTGTTGGGTCGTAGACCCTGGATCAGGTGCCAGTCTTGTTACAGTGACCATCGCCTTTTCCCTGACGCAAGACGGGACGCTGCGCGGATCAAGCGTGCGGCTTGTTGGCAATAGTGGTGGACCCCAGGCGTCGATTGATGCGGCGTTTCAAACGGCAAGCCGTGCTGTGCGCAGATGCGAAACCGAGCTTGGCGGATATGATTTGCCGCCTGAGAAATATGCGTATTGGAAAGACATCGAGATCACGTTTGATCCACAACAGATGAGGTTGCGATGATATATTGTTTTGATGATGTATATTGTGATCAGGAAACTGACGTCCGGACAATTTTTGTTATACGGTAGGGTACTGATGATTGTACGATTGATTGCACTCCTGACTGTCGCTTTTCTGGTCTCGCCTGCTTTGGCGCAGGGGCCACTGCGATTGACGATCACCGAAGGCGTGGTGGAGCCGCTGCCTTTTGCTGTGCCCGATTTTTCTGTGGAAGCAGGCGATGTTGATGAACTCGCCATTCAGATTGCTCGGGTCGTTGCGGCTGATTTAACCGGCACCGG
>JAYQEA010000013.1:0-6541 GCA_038138625.1 Roseivivax sp. | reverse complement strand
ATGGCGCATAAAGTGGCAGATACGATCTATACACGCATCACTGGAGAAGACCCGTATTTCGACAGCCGTGTGGTTTTTGTAGCGGAAAGCGGGCCTAAAGAGGCGCGTCGCAAAAGGTTGGCAATCATGGATTATGATGGGGCCAATCTACAATATCTGACCGACAGCAGCAGTATTGTCTTTGCGCCGCGCTTTGACCCGAAAGGGCAGCAGATTTTATACACGTCCTATGCATCCGGCTTGCCGCGGATCCATGTCCTGGACGTGTTGCGCACCGATAGCAGTGAATTTGACATTAAGGCCGGAATCATGAGCTTTGCCCCCCGCTTTTCGCCTGACGGGAAAACGATGGTGTATTCCGTGACCACAGGTGCAGATACGGATATTTATTCCATGACCTTGGAAACCGGACAAGAGCGGCGGCTGACCAACAGCCCGGCCATCGAAACAGCCCCCAGCTTTAGCCCGGACGGGTCCAAAATCGTTTTTGAAAGTGACCGGTCGGGGTCTCAGCAGTTGTATATCATGCAATCACGCGGTGGAGCGGCAAAACGTATCAGTTTCGGGGAAGGCAACTATGCTACCCCGGTTTGGAGCCCACGTGGTGACTTTATTGCGTTTACCAAACAACATAATGGACGGTTTCACATCGGGGTTATGCGCACTGATGGCAGTGCCGAACGCCTTTTGACGTCGTCATATCTGGACGAAGGTCCGACATGGTCCCCCAATGGTCGTGTCATTATGTTCACACGCGAAACACAAGGACGCGCCGGTGAAGCCTCTTTGTATTCGGTGGATGTTTCCGGACGGAACCTGCGTCGGGTGCGTACGCCGGACGGTGGATCTGATCCCAGTTGGGGGCCGCTGCAGTGAGTACCGCCCCCCGCCGGACTATGATATGTTAATTCAGGAATATAATTCAGAGCAGGACACATCCCATGCGATTTTTTTTCCAGATGCTGACCCTTTTGGTCATCACCGCCTGTTCGCCATTGGCACCGGTCGTCTACAGCCCCTCAGTCGAGGGCGCACCGCAATCAGGCCAGCAAACGCCGTCATCGTCTAATTCAGAGGGAACCTCTGAATACTTCCGAAATATTGTCGGGGCGCCAGTTTATTTTGATGTCGACAAACATGATCTGACAGCGCAGGCGCGTGCGCAGCTCGATCTGCAGGCAGACTGGTTGCGGCGGCATCAGGATTTTGCAGCGGTGATAGAAGGTCACGCTGATGAGCAGGGCACGCGTGAATACAACTTTGCGCTCAGTGCGCGGCGGGCGAATGAGGCGAAGGAATACCTCGTGTCACAGGGAGTTCGATCTGCCCGATTGCAAATTATCCCATATGGCAAGGAACGTCCGGCCGAGGTGTGCTCGCAAGAGGTTTGCTATGCGCGTAATCGTCGTGCTGTAACACAGGTGCGCTATGCAACTGGGCTCTAAAGTGTGGCGTGCTTTGGTGCTGGCTGGAACGATGTGCATTGCGGCGCCGTCCGTGTCTGCAGAAAGTCTTGCGGATTTACGCGCGTCGATTGAGCGGCTTCAGGCAGAGTTTCAGGCATTTCGAAGTGATATGCAGTCTACTGGACCGGGGCAGACCTTGACAGGGGATAGTGATCCGCTGTCACGCCTGAATGCGCTTCAACGTGAATTGCAGCGGCTGACCGGTCACGCCGAAGAGCTCCAATTCCGTGTCTCGAAGATGCATGCTGACGCCAACAACCGCTTGGGCGATCTTAGATTTCGGGTTTGTGATCTGGATCCCGCGTGTGATCCGTCGTCCTTGGGGCCAACGCCCGTCCTCGATGGTGGGAACCCGTCCGATGGCCCTGCGGGAGACGTGGGTACAAATGATCCACAACTGGCTGTCGGTGAACGTGCCGATTTTGCAGCCGCGATGACTGCGCTAGAGGCGCAGCAATTCAGCCTCGCCATCGACAGGTTCCGGACATTTCAGGAAAGCTACCCGGGATCACCTTTTGAACAAGAGGTGCTGATGGGACGAGGACAGGCCCTTGAAGGGGCAGGAGATGTCCGCGAGGCCGCGCGCTTTTATCTCGCGGCGTATTCCGGCTATCCTGAGGGGCGTTTGGCGGGACAGTCCTTGATCTATCTGGGTCAAGCCCTTGCACGGTTGGGCAAGGTGCTTGAAGGTTGTGTCATGCTATCCGAGGTTGGTGTGCGCTATCCTGGAACGCCTGCACAGGCCGCAGCCGATCTGGCGTTTCAAAACATGGCGTGTTCGTGAGCCTTGAGACCCGCTTTGCAGGCCGCATGGGGACGCTTTTAGGCCCGGATTTCCCATCCGATATCGCCTTGGCAGTATCCGGTGGTGGGGACAGTATGGCCATGCTGACCCTTGCACATAATTGGACGCGGATCTGGGGGCTGCGGCTGTGGGTGGTCACTGTCGACCATGGGTTGCGCGAAGAGGCTCGTGACGAAGCCGATATGGTCGCGCGCGTTTGCAAGGAACTGGGACATCCTCATGCGATTTTGCGCTGGCATTGGGACGGAGCCGGCAATTTGCAGGCAGCCGCCCGAATGGCGCGTCTGCAATTGATCGATCGATGGCGTATGGGTTTGGAGACGGTTCTTATGGCGCATACGGCCGATGATGTCGCAGAGGGCTTTTTGATGAGACTGGCGCGTGGGTCGGGCGTTGAAGGTCTGTCAGCCATGTCCGATAGCAGCTGGGTGACGCCCCATAAGCAGATATCCAAACGACAGTTGGCCGCAGAAGAGGTCACGCAAACATGTGCCCCACCGCTTCCACACAGACGTGTTGCCGGAGTGCCCGCCTATTCGTCAGGGTTTCGGTTGATCCGACCTTTGCTACAGGAACGGCGCGAGGATTTGCGACATTACCTGCGCGTTTTGAAAGGCACCTGGGCCGAGGACCCCTCAAATACAGATCCTCGATTTGAAAGGGTGCGCTGGCGGCAGGCGATGCCGGATTTGGCCTCTTTGGGATTGGATGTGCCGCGGTTGGCTGGAACGGCCGCCACTCTGGCACGCGCGAGCGAGGCTCTTGAAGCGCGAGCCGCGGATGTCACAGATCGCATCATGACACCTTTGGCAGGCTCCGGTGAAATCCTAATGGATCGAAAGGCGCTGGCCGGTGTCGAGGAAGAAACGCAACTGCGTTTGCTCGCACGTGCTTTGCAATGGGTGTCGCAAGCGGAACATCGGCCTCGGATTGCGCCGCTGGAAAAGCTGTTGGACCGTGTGTTGTCAGGTGGGGGCGGCACGTTGCATGGCTGTGAAGTTCGTATTTATGGCGATGATCTCCGGATATGGCGGGAATATGGTGCTGTGAAAAACATCACCGCACAACCCGGTGACATGTGGGACTGTCGCTTTCGGCTGACTGGTCCGGGCACGGAGGTCCGCGCGCTTGGGGACGATGGTTGGTTACAACTTCCAAAAGGTGACCGAAACGTTCCCTATCATGCCGCGCGCAGTTTGCCTGCTCTTTTTGACCAAGAGGTTTTGGTCTCTTGCCCGTCGATCGGGCACTTGGCAGGCGGAAGATGCCAATTTAATGGAAAATTACCACTGTTTAAGCAGTCATTTACAGATTCATTACGATCTATGCGTCGAAGATTGGGGGAATCGGATTGAACGCGCCTGTCGGGCGTCTATGTTATACGTAAGTCCTGCGCACTGGTGCGCAGGTGGTCCTATGCAGGAGTTCTCTCTTGGGAAACTATCGCAACGTCGCCTTTTGGGTTGTGCTGATCTTTTTGTTCTTGGCACTTCTCAGCTTGTTTAATGGCAATAGCAACTCGCTTCAGTCACGCGAAGTCTCGTATTCGGAATTTGTCACTTCGGTTCAGAACGGCACGGTATCGTCTGTGCTTCTGGATGGGGAACAGGTCCAGTTTCGAGGTACAAACGGGTCTGACTACGTAACAATCCGGCCGGTCGATGCCGAAGTGACGCAATTGCTGGTCGACAATGGCGTGCGCGTTCAGGCGGAACGTCAGGAACAGTCAGGCCTGCAATCGTTTATCCTGTCGCTGCTGCCCTTCCTTTTGCTGATTGGGGTCTGGATCTACTTTATGAACCGCATGCAGGGCGGGGGCAAAGGTGGTGCCATGGGCTTTGGGAAATCCAAGGCCAAACTGCTCACGGAAAAACAGGGCCGCGTAACCTTTGAGGATGTCGCAGGGATCGATGAGGCCAAAGAAGAGCTGCAAGAGATCGTCGAGTTTCTGCGCAACCCTCAGAAGTTTAGCCGGCTTGGTGGTAAAATTCCCAAAGGCGCGCTGTTGGTGGGGCCCCCGGGAACAGGTAAAACGCTGCTGGCGCGTGCCATCGCAGGTGAAGCCGGTGTTCCCTTTTTCACCATCTCGGGATCTGATTTCGTCGAGATGTTCGTGGGTGTCGGTGCAAGCCGTGTGCGCGATATGTTTGAACAGGCCAAGAAAAATGCGCCTTGTATTGTCTTCATCGATGAAATCGATGCGGTAGGCCGTAACCGTGGCTCTGGCTATGGGGGCGGCAATGACGAACGCGAACAGACGTTGAACCAGTTGCTGGTCGAAATGGACGGGTTCGAGGCAAACGAAGGCGTGATCATCGTCGCCGCAACCAACCGGCGTGACGTTTTGGACCCGGCCTTGTTGCGTCCGGGTCGCTTTGACCGTCAGGTCACTGTGCCAAATCCAGATATCAAAGGGCGTGAACGGATTTTGGCAGTTCACGCACGCAAAACACCTTTGGGTCCGGATGTTGACTTGCGTATCATTGCACGGGGATCGCCTGGGTTCTCTGGGGCAGATCTTGCCAACCTTGTGAACGAGGCCGCCCTGATGGCAGCCCGTGTGGGGCGCAGATTTGTAACCATGGAAGATTTTGAAAACGCCAAAGACAAGGTGATGATGGGGGCCGAACGCCGGTCCATGGTTTTGACGCAGGATCAAAAGGAAAAGACGGCGTATCACGAAGCGGGTCACGCCGTCGTCGGTTTGGCTTTGCCGCAATGTGACCCGGTTTACAAAGCAACGATCATCCCGCGTGGTGGTGCACTTGGGATGGTGGTCAGCCTTCCGGAGATCGACCGTCTGAACTGGCACAAATCCGAGTGCGAGGAAAAGATGGCCATGACCATGGCCGGAAAGGCGGCAGAGATCATTAAGTACGGTGACGAAAACGTCTCTAACGGTCCTGCCGGAGATATCCAGCAAGCAAGCGCGCTGGCGCGCGCGATGGTCTTACGCTGGGGCATGTCTGACAAAGTGGGCAATATTGACTACTCCGAGGCGCACGAGGGCTATCAGGGAAATACTGCTGGTCTGTCCGTTTCAGCACATACCAAAGAGACCATTGAAGAAGAGGTTCGAACCTTGATCCAGGACGCCTATGACCGGGCGCATCGTATCCTCACCGAGCGTAAGGATGAATGGGAGCGTTTGGCCCAAGGCCTGTTGGAATACGAGACACTAACGGGTGAGGAAATAAAGCGCGTCATGCGGGGCGATCCCCCAACCGATCCGGGTAACAGTGATGCAGGTGAGGCATCGACACCGGCAGCGTCTCTGGCAGCGATACCCAAGACCAAGCCCAGGGCCAAGCCAACCGATCAGGGCGATTTGGAACCAGAGCCCAGCACCTAATGCGCAAACCCTCGAAGGCATTGTCTTCGAGGGTTTTTTTTGAATAATAAATTCATGGTATCCCGTTTGCGCGACGATAATACAAATTGCCCTCAAATTCATTGTACCAAAACCATTCTTGAAGGACGTTATTATGCCAGCTCTAAAGCCCACGGAGTACTATGCCAAAGTGACGTGGTTGGGAGTTGTCTCGGCTGACAGCGGTTTGCGCGCAGCCGCCTGCGACGCGCTTGAAATGGATTTTGATGGCCCCATTGGCGAGGCGCACAGTGGTCGAACCCGGCGATCATGCAGCCGGGTCGCAGCTCAACATGCCAACGGCACAGAAATTGCCAACGTAAGGCAAATGTCCATATTGTCAGCCGAAGAAATCGCAATGATCGAAACCC
Source organism: Roseivivax sp. (assembly GCA_038138625.1). Classification (GTDB taxonomy): domain Bacteria; phylum Pseudomonadota; class Alphaproteobacteria; order Rhodobacterales; family Rhodobacteraceae; genus JAQXDR01. The sequence goes on along the minus strand of JAYQEA010000013.1, from coordinate 529 downwards.
AGATGGGTATTGAAACGCTTGATCCCGAATGGCTTGGCGCAACCATGGTAGTTGAGGGCATTCCCGATTTTTCACATGTCCCTCCGTCGTCTCGTTTGCAGGGGCCGGATGGAGTGACCATTATTATCGACATGGAAAATCGCCCTTGCCATTTGCCAGGACGCGAAATCGACAAGGCCCTCGAAGGATTTGGATCGCGGTTCAAGACCGCAGCCCAGATGCGGCGTGGTGTCACCGCGTGGATAGAAAGACCGGGCCAGTTGTTTGTTGGGGATAAAGTGCGTCTGCACATACCGGATCAACCTGTCTGGTCTCACCTTGATGCGGCGCGACAATAAAGCGCCACCAATAGGTTTCCGATCCGCAACAGCCCTCTTCCCTGCCGCCGCAGTTTGGCTGGGAAGGGTCGGAAAAGCACCATATCCCATCGCCAGACGCCTGTATCCCGAGACCCGAGATCGCTGCGGCAATAAGGGACGAAAGCACCATGGGTTACCAGACAGACATAGAGATAGCGCGCGGCGCGGCC
>JAYQEA010000012.1:50642-51265 GCA_038138625.1 Roseivivax sp. | reverse complement strand
TTGTGGCCGCTGTCAAAGAGGTCGGATTGCAGGTGCCCTTGGTGGTGCGCCTTGAGGGCACGAATGTTGAAGAGGGCAAATCCATCATCAACACTTCCGGCCTTAATGTCATTGCGGCTGATAACCTTTCTGATGGTGCCGAAAAAATCGTGAAAGCAGTCAAAGGCTAAGCTGTGTCATCGCATCCAAACGCCACATCCTTGCATCTTTTTGACACTCCAGTGCACGCATTGGTGGTGTCAGGTGCCGCGCTGATGTTTCGGATGCCAGAAAGAGCAATCAAAGAAATCGCTCAACGCGGCGGACAAATGCATGAAATATCGAAGCAAAATCCGTGGACAATTCTGATGAGGGCGCGCGCCAATACCCACAAAGACCAATGGCCGTTTCTGCCGAACGTCTTTTTCAACGTCTATGGCGGTTTTGGGTCTGTCTCGATCCCCATTGGGTATGCATTTGGCGTTTGGGGTCTAATCAGCCTTGCGGTTTCGCTTTCAAAGAAACTTTTTTAATAAGGGATCCAAATAAATGGCCATCCTCATCGACGAAAATACCAAAGTTATCTGTCAGGGCCTGACCGGGTCACAAGGGACCTTCCACACCGAACAGGCGCAGGCCTATGG
>JAYQEA010000012.1:12327-50632 GCA_038138625.1 Roseivivax sp. | reverse complement strand
CCAAAATGGTTGGTGGTGTCACACCGGGAAAAGGCGGCCAGACACATCTGGGCCTACCGGTCTTTGACAGTGTTCATGAAGCCAAACACGCCACCGAAGCAAACGCATCGGTGATCTATGTGCCGCCTCCCTTTGCCGCCGATAGTATCCTTGAGGCGATCGATGCCGAGATCGAATTGATCGTTTGCATAACCGAAGGCATTCCGGTGCTGGATATGATGCGCGTAAAGCGCGCACTGATGGACTCGTCTTCGCGCCTGATCGGCCCGAACTGCCCAGGTATTATCACGCCTGATGCCTGCAAGATCGGCATTATGCCCGGGCATATCCATAAACGTGGCAGCGTCGGAGTTGTGTCACGCTCCGGCACGCTAACCTATGAGGCAGTCAAGCAAACGGCGGATATCGGTCTGGGCCAATCTACCGCGGTCGGGATCGGTGGCGATCCGATAAAAGGCACCGAACATATCGATGTGCTCGAGATGTTTCTGGCGGATGACGAAACGCAGTCGATCATCATGATTGGCGAAATCGGCGGCTCGGCCGAAGAAGAAGCCGCACAGTTTCTTGCCGATGAGAAAAAGAAGGGCCGCTGGAAACCCACGGCGGGTTTCATCGCAGGCCGCACAGCCCCTCCGGGCCGTCGCATGGGCCATGCAGGTGCTATTGTCGCTGGCGGCAAAGGTGGCGCCGAAGACAAGATCGAAGCCATGCGCGCTGCGGGCATCGTTGTCGCCGAAAGCCCCGCCACCCTTGGCGAGGCGGTGCTAGAGGCGATTGGATAAACGCCCATTTGGGGGGCGGGCAGTGTTTGCCCGCCCGAATATAAGGAAATTCAAGTGACGCGTACTGTCGACATCAGACGTCTCGATCACCGTGCCAGAACTGGTGGGCAACGGATGGGCGATATGAACTGTGCCAATGATCGCATATTTTGGCCGGTTGATCAGACTTGTGCCCTAGGCACGCCTGTCGATTGGGCGCGAACAGAAGCCGTCATGACCAGCGCTTTGCCATCTTTAGTTTTAGAAAATTGGCGGCACGTGTTTGATACATTGTTTTCAGGCTTCGTTCACGGCGGGTCTGGCTCTGCCACATGGAGCTGTAATCGCACCCGTTTTCAGGACGTTTTCACATGAGTGACGTAATCCATTCAAAGGTCCTGTCCGCGCGTCGGACCAGTCCCGCCCACCCAAGAAATGGTGCCAACCTGCAAGAGATACACCCATGACCGATCAAAGCTCGAATGACCTTTTTCATGCCTCTTCATTTATGCAGGGGGCGAACGCAGAATATCTGGAACAGATGTATGCGCTCTATGCCAACGACCCTGATGCCGTTGATGCAGCGTGGCAGTCATTTTTCAAAGCGATGGGCGATGATGATGTTGTCATCAAACAGGAAGCTTCGGGCCCTTCATGGGCACGCAGTGACTGGCCACCCCAACCGCAGGACGATCTCACGGCCGCGCTGACAGGGGAATGGCCAGTCGCGCCCGCTGAAACCAAGGCCGCGGGAAAGAAAATCGCTGATCAGGCAAAAGCTGTGGGCGTCCAATTGACAGATGATCAGATACAGCGCGCAGTTTTGGACAGCGTTCGGGCCCTGATGCTGATCCGCGCCTACCGGATCCGGGGGCATCTTGCCGCTGATCTTGATCCTTTGGGTATGCATGGCCAAAATCCGCATCCCGAACTTGATCCGAAATCATACGGCTTCACCGAAGCGGATATGGATCGTCCGATTTTCATTGATAATGTGCTGGGACTGCAGATCGCCAGCATGCGGCAGATCATAGACATCGTTCAACGCACCTACTGCGGTACGTTTGCGCTGCAATACATGCATATTTCGGACCCCGAGCAGTCATCGTGGCTGAAAGAACGGATCGAAGGATACGGAAAAGAGGTCCGCTTTACCCGCGAGGGGCGCAAAGCAATCCTGAACAAAATGGTAGAAGCGGAAGGTTTCGAAAAGTTTCTGCATGTAAAATACATGGGCACCAAACGCTTTGGTCTGGACGGCGGAGAAAGCCTAATCCCCGCAATGGAGCAAATCATTAAACGCGGCGGTGCGCTTGGCGTCAAGGATATCATCATCGGCATGCCACATCGGGGGCGGCTGAACATCTTGGCAAATGTGATGGGAAAACCCTATCGCGCCATTTTCAACGAATTTCAGGGCGGAAGCTTCAATCCCGAGGACGTCGACGGATCGGGGGACGTAAAATACCATTTAGGGGCCTCAAGCGACCGCGAATTTGATGGAAATTCCGTGCACCTGAGCCTGACGGCAAACCCAAGCCATCTTGAGGCCGTGAACCCGGTTGTACTTGGCAAGGCCCGTGCCAAACAAGATCAATTGAACGACACAAATCGCAACGCGGTTTTGCCTATTCTTCTACATGGTGATGCAGCCTTTGCAGGACAGGGAATCGTTGCGGAATGTTTCGCATTGTCCGGACTGCGTGGGCACAAGACCGGTGGCACGATCCACCTTGTTGTGAACAATCAAATCGGCTTTACAACCGCCCCGCATTTTAGCCGGTCCAGCCCCTATCCCACGGACAATGCTCTGGTCGTCGAGGCGCCCATTTTCCATGTCAACGGCGATGACCCAGAAGCCGTGGTCCATGCCGCCAAGGTTGCAACCGAATACCGGCAAAAATTCCAGCGCGATGTCGTCATCGACATATTCTGCTATCGCCGGTTTGGTCATAACGAAGGCGATGAGCCGATGTTCACCAACCCGATCATGTACAACAAGATCAAAGGTCACAAAACCACGCTCTCACTCTATACCGAGCGACTGGTCAAGGACGGACTGGTGCCCGAAGGCGAGGTCGAGGATCTCAAAGCCGCCTTTCAGGCCAAACTGAACGAAGAGTTTGAGGCTGGGAAGGCGTGGAAACCAAACAAGGCCGATTGGCTGGATGGCCGCTGGAGCCATCTCGACAAGCACGAAAAAGACAAATACCAGCGCGGCAGCACGGCGATCAAGCCTGACACCTTTGACCAGATCGGGAATGCCTTATGTCGCGCACCCGAGGGCTTTCCCCTGCACCGCACAATTGGCAGGTTTCTGGATACGCGTCGCAAGATGTTTGACAGTGGCACAGGCATTGACTGGGCCACGGGCGAAGCTTTGGCCTTTGGATCTTTATTGACCGAAGGATATCCGGTCCGACTGTCTGGTCAGGACAGCACGCGCGGAACCTTCAGCCAACGCCATTCGGGCCTAGTGAACCAACAAACCGAAGAACGCTATTACCCGTTGAACGGGATCCGCGAAGGACAGGCCCGCTTTGAGGTTATCGACAGCGCATTGTCGGAATATGCTGTTTTGGGCTTTGAATACGGCTTTTCACTGGCAGAACCGAATGCACTCACCCTTTGGGAGGCGCAGTTTGGCGATTTTGCCAATGGCGCACAAATCATGTTCGACCAGTTCATAAGCTCGGGTGAAAGCAAATGGTTGCGGATGTCCGGACTGGTGTGCCTGTTGCCCCATGGCTTTGAAGGTCAGGGACCGGAGCACAGTTCGGCCCGTCTTGAACGTTTCCTGCAGATGTGTGGTCAGGACAACTGGATCGTGGCAAATTGCTCAACACCTGCGAATTACTTCCACATCCTGCGACGCCAGCTGCACCGAAGCTTTCGCAAACCACTGATCCTTGTGACGCCGAAATCGCTGCTGCGCCACAAGCTTTGTATCTCGGATACCGAGGACTTTGTCGAAGGGTCGAGCTTTCATCGGGTTCTCTGGGATGATGCGCAAAAGGGTCACAGCGATACAGAACTGAAGCCCGATGCAGAGATCAAGCGCGTGGTGATGTGTTCCGGAAAAGTCTATTACGACCTGCTAGAGGAACGCGATGCCCGTGGCATAGACGACGTGTATCTGATGCGGATCGAACAGTTCTACCCCTTCCCGGCAATGTCTTTGGTGCAGGAATTGAACCGGTTCGCGCAGGCTGAGATTGTGTGGTGTCAGGAAGAGCCCAAAAATCAGGGGGCATGGACCTTTATCGAGCCCAACATCGAATGGGTCTTGGGCCGCACAGGCGCCACCTACAAACGCCCACGCTACGTGGGACGCACGACCTCGGCATCACCTGCCACGGGTCTGGCCAGCCAGCATAAAACGCAACAAGCCGCGCTCGTGAACGAAGCGCTGACAATCGAAGGAAACTGATCCATGACGACCGAAGTCCGTGTCCCAACACTTGGGGAATCCGTGACCGAAGCCACAGTGGCCACCTGGTTCAAAAAGATCGGTGACACAGTGGCCGTGGATGAAATGCTCTGCGAATTGGAAACCGACAAGGTTACTGTCGAAGTGCCATCGCCTGCCTCTGGCGTATTGGCAGAGATCGTCACCGGCGAGGGAGAAACCGTTGGTGTTGACGCCCTTTTGGCAACGATCAGCGCCCAAAGCGCAACCACAGCCTCCGCGGCTGCCTCCGACACGTCATCATCCGCACCAACGTCCAAACTCGCGCCTAAGACAAGCGCCGTTGATGTCATGGTCCCCACCTTGGGAGAGTCCGTGACCGAAGCCACAGTGTCAGCATGGTTCAAGGCCGTAGGTGATGCCGTCACCCAGGACGAAATGCTCTGCGAGCTGGAGACTGACAAGGTGAGTGTCGAGGTCCCCGCCCCTGCCACAGGTGTGTTGGCCGAAATCACAGCCCCCGAAGGAACAACCGTAGATGCATCCGCAAAACTTGCCGTGATTGCCGGTGGCGCAAGCGTTCCTGTTACCGACAGCGCACCGGCCCCCGTTGCCGCGCCTGTTGCTGGCAAAGACGTCGAAAACGCGCCTTCGGCCAAGAAAGCCATGGCCGAGGCTGGCCTTGACGCCAGCTCAGTTACTGGTACGGGCCGCGATGGCCGCGTTATGAAATCCGATGTGACCGCCGCTTTGGCTGTGGCGGCGGCTGCGCCCGCACAGGCGCCGGCGACACCCCCGCGCGCGCCAGTTCCAGCCGATGATGCTGCCCGCGAAGAACGGGTCAAGATGACCCGTCTGCGTCAAACCATTGCCCGTCGTTTGAAAGACGCACAGAACACCGCTGCTATTCTGACCACCTATAACGAGGTGGATATGACCGAGGTTATGGAGCTGCGCAAAACCTACAAAGACCAGTTCGAAAAGAAGCACGGCGTGCGTTTGGGCTTCATGTCTTTCTTTACCAAGGCCTGTGTGCATGCCTTGAAAGAAGTGCCCGAGGTGAACGCCGAAATCGACGGCACGGACATCGTCTACAAAAACTTTGTCCACATGGGTGTGGCAGCGGGAACCCCGCAAGGTTTGGTTGTGCCCGTCATCCGCGATGTAGATCGTTTGAGTTTTGCCGAGATCGAAAAACAGATCGGTGAAAAGGGCAAGCGCGCACGCGACGGCAAGCTGTCCATGGCAGAGATGCAGGGCGGAACCTTCACCATCTCGAACGGCGGCGTCTACGGCTCGCTGATGTCCTCGCCGATCCTGAACCCCCCGCAATCCGGCATCCTTGGCATGCACAAGATCCAGGACCGTCCGATGGCCATCAACGGTCAGGTGGTGATCCGTCCTATGATGTATCTGGCGCTGAGCTACGATCACCGCATCGTCGACGGCAAAGGCGCCGTGACCTTCCTCGTCCGCGTCAAAGAAGCGCTCGAGGATCCGCGTCGGTTGTTAATGGATCTGTAAGACATTGCGACGCGACCCCCGCAAACCGTTCAAAGTCAGCGCGCCCAGAATTGGGGAAAGACCCAGCATCTGGGCGCACTGGTGCGGTATGCGGTACTCGCAGTGCAGGCGAGTTCAGTCCCCAAAAGCGCTTGAGAGCACAACCCCGTGGCGCGGATGGAACAAAACCGATTTTCACATGTGCAGGACCTGTGTTCGATACCGGTTTCTTTCTGGGAAATTCCAAAACCGCCGCACGTTCACCGTCATTTTCCCGATGTGGTTCGGCATTCTTGTGATGTTGGCATTCGTCATTTCCGCCATGCGCATGACTATTCCAAATGAGCCCAATGCAGGTGAGCCAACGGTTGCCGCGGGAATCCTTTTAGGATTGGTCCTGTTCTTTGGACCAAACGCGATCAATGACCGGCTTGAGGAGATCATTGCAATCGCCCCAACCAAAGGCGAGCCTGTGGAAACCGCATGACCCCCGAACTCACCGCCCTCACCCTCGCCGCGCTTTTGCAGGTCGTCCAGTTCTGCCTCATGGCTGTTCCGGCCAACCTCGAACTTGGCACAACCAAAACTCTCGCCCCACGCGACGGCGCAAGTCTTGAATCCCAGCTTAGCCCGGTCATTGCAAGGCTCTACCGGGCGATGAACAATCACTTCGAAGGGCTCATCCTCTTTACAATCGCCACACTCGTGATCACCCTCACCGACCAGTCCACCTCCTTTACCGCGGCCTGCGCCTGGACCTACCTGATCGCGCGTGTCCTCTACGTCCCGGCCTATGCCTTTGGCTGGACCCCGTGGCGGTCACTCATCTGGTTTTCGGGCTTCGCCGCCACCACCCTAATGCTGATCGCGGCGCTGCTATGACCCGATCCGTTCCTCCCCATCTCACAAATTCCGGAGTAGATGCGCATTGCGCACAGGGGCCGCGCCCCGTCCAACTCCCAACTCAAAAGGACCATTCCCATGGCTAATTACGACGTCATCGTCATCGGTTCCGGCCCCGGCGGCTATGTCGCCGCCATCCGCTGCGCGCAACTGGGCCTGAAGACTGCCTGTGTCGAGGGGCGCGAAACCCTCGGTGGCACCTGCTTGAACGTGGGTTGCATCCCCTCCAAGGCGCTTCTGCACGCCAGCCATCAGCTGCACGAGGCCCAGCACAACTTTGCCACCATGGGCCTGATGGCCGAAGCACCAAAGGTCGATTGGGCTAAGATGCTGGGCTACAAGAGCGACACGATAGGTCAGAACACCAAAGGTATCGAGTTTCTTTTCAAAAAGAATAAGATTGACTGGCTTAAGGGCTGGGGGAGTATCCCCGCCGCCGGTCAGGTCAAGGTGGGGGACGAGGTCCACGTGGCCAAGAACGTCATCATCGCCAGCGGATCGGAACCCTCCTCGCTCCCCGGTATCGAAATTGATGAAAAGCGGGTTGTGACCTCAACCGGTGCGCTGGAACTGGATAAGATTCCGGGGTCCATGGTGGTGATCGGCGCAGGCGTCATCGGACTGGAGCTGGGGTCGGTCTATGCCCGCCTTGGCACAAAGGTGCAGGTCATCGAATTTCTGGATGCCATCACACCCGGCATGGATGCCGAGGTACAGAAAACCTTTCAACGTATGCTGAAAAAACAGGGGCTGGGGTTTACCATGGGGGCTGCGGTTCAAAGCGTGGACACCTCGGGCGAACAGTGCACAGTGACGTATACGTCGCGCAAAAAAGAAACCACGCATTCGATTGATGCGGATGTTGTGCTTGTTGCTACAGGGCGGCGTCCGTTTACCGACGGTCTTGGTCTAGATGCCCTTGGCGTTGAATTGACCGATCGTGGCCAAATCAAAACCGATCATCAGTGGCGCACCAATATACCCGGCGTCTATGCGATTGGTGACGCCATCGAAGGCCCCATGCTGGCCCATAAGGCCGAAGACGAAGGCATGGCCGCAGCCGAGGTGATTGCAGGCAAGCATGGCCACGTAAATTACGATGTCATCCCCGGTGTGATTTATACCCACCCCGAAGTTGCATCCGTTGGCAAAACCGAACAAGAGCTCAAGGCAGAAGGCCGCGCCTATAAGATCGGCAAATTCAGTTTTATGGGGAATGGCCGGGCCAAGGCGGTTTTTGCAGGTGACGGCTTTGTCAAACTTCTTGCCGACAAAGACAGTGACCGGATCCTTGGGGCCCATCTGATCGGCCCAGCGGCCGGTGATCTGATCCACGAGATTTGCGTGGCCATGGAATTCGGCGCCTCGGCCGAGGATCTGGCCCTGACCTGTCATGCACATCCAACCTTTTCCGAAGCTGTCCGCGAGGCAGCACTTGCCTGTGGGGACGGTGCAATCCACAGCTGACAACGTCATGCTTAGACGGTTCAGCATATAGGACCGTCTTTACCCGTGGGCACTGGCTAAAAATAAAAGTCTACTGTTGAGGTTGCCAGCCGCTGCAAAGCAATCTCTTCAAGCCTCGCTGCGAATACCAGAGGTGGAACCCGGTTGAGGGACCTTTTAAGTTAACGGCAGTTTTTGCTGTGGGCATCTCAAGCGCCCTGCTACCACATCCTGTTCCGGGCGCGCTCTGGATAGGTGCGGTCATACTCTGGCCCACCGTCCGCACCTGCTGTCATCTCGGCCAGAATGTCGCCAACACTTGGGACCGATTCTCTGTCATTCCGCTCCCAAAGGCCGGATCGCATCAATGCCTTGGCGCATTGCGTATAGACCTCGTTGATGTCTACCCCAATGATCGTGGCCGGCAGAATGTCTTTGCGCGCAAAGGATCGGCGCAGATCGATATCGTCAGTTAACCACCCCGTCCCATTGACGCGAACCGTGGTGGTGCTGCCAGGCACAAGAAACAGGAGCGCAAGCCGCCCATCAACCACGATATCGCGTAAGCAATCCAACCTGTTATTTCCTTTCCAATCAGGCATCAAAAGACGGGTGGATCCCTCTACACGGACCACGGGCCCGTCATCTCCACGCGGACTACCGTTGACACCACGCGCACCGACAGTGGACAGAACACAAAACCGAGAACCCTCGATCCATGCCTGATAAAGAGGCGTCAGACGAGGCGCGACCTTGGTCATGGCCAGCGGCGCAGCCACGCCATAGAGCTTTTCAAGCGCCGCCATATCGTTAATCTTTTGCATGAAACACTGCCTCTTTAATCAGATTATTATATGCGGTTTCAATTTCTGTTTCCAGCCTGTCAATGAAATCTGCATTGTTTAGCCCCGGTTCTATAACTGGTAAGAACTCGATCACTGCCAAGCCAGGTTTGCGCAAAATACCTTTGCGGGGCCAAAAAACACCCACATTCGTTGCCACCGGCACACATGTTTGGTCGAATTGATTATAAAGCACCGCGGTCCCGACCTTGTAGCTTTCCTGCGCGCCGGGCGCGACGCGTGTACCCTGCGGATAAATCGCCAACTGGCCCGGTTTTTCCGCACCCTTGGCCACATCATGCACAAGCTTGCGGATCGCTTCGGCGCGTCTGCCACGATCCACCGGAATGCATCCCAAACGCAGCGCATATTGGCCAATCACAGGAAACCACATCAGTTCCCGCTTCATAATAAATCGTGGACGAGGCAAGGCACCAAAAAGAATGACGATATCAAAAAATGATTGATGTTTAGCAGCGACCAGCACATTGCCCTGCGGGATTGGACCGCGCACTTCGCTGTGAAGCCCCACCATCCATCGCGCGGTCCATCTCACCCATTTGCAATAGGTTTTACACGCAAATGTGGCCCCTCCTGATGAAACCAATGCCCAAGGTAGAAATAGGATCCCCAGCAACGCCATCATTACATACATTTGTCCAACAAAAAGCAAACTGCGGAGCCACATCACGACAGGCCTCTTAACAATTGTGCAGCCGCCCACAGGGTTGCCACGAATCCGACGATGGCGGCAGATATCGGAACCAAGGCAACCAATATCCACTGCAAGCCCTGAGGCGCAATCTGGGTCATAACACTTGCGTCGCCCCCTTTTGGCAGAACCATCAGCACTGCTATGGCCACTAACGTCCCTGCCGTGGCCCCCATCGCCACGCGTGCAGTATAACGTCTGACAAATGCATGCGAAATATATGCATCCGTCGCTCCGACGCCACGTAAAACCGAAATCACGCCGGCATTCGCCGCCAGCGATGCCCGCGTTGCCAGAGCCACAATAGCGGCTGTTGTTCCACCAACCAGCACGATAATGCCCGCGGCAAGGGCCCATAATCCGCGTGCAGCCGCTAAAAGAGGTTTCCGCCAGCGCTGATGATCATCCAACACGGCCCCGGGAACCTCGGCGGCCAAACGTTGGCGCAGGCCAGCGGCGTCATATCCACCGGATGTCTCGGTTATTTCAATCAAACGCGGTATCGGCAGGCTGCCAATGGGCACATCGGGGCCGAACCATGGCTCTAACAACGCCTGTTGCTGCTCGATAGACAACGCGCGCGCGGATTCGATCCCCGGTGTCGATGCAAGGATCGCCAGCGCCCGGTCAGATTGCACCCCGAGTTGGTCCGCGGGCGCCGAAATGCGCAAGGTTGACGCGGACGCCAGATCAGATCCCCAACGATCTGCCAAACGTCCTGCGGCCAGAGCCAACGCGAGTGCAAAAACGGCCAGCACCGCCATCGCTGCTGCAGAAAATAATACCAGCTGCGCGGTAAAGCCCGACGGCGGTACAACACGGTCCGCAGCAATATCACGCGAAAAAACAGCCCTTAATGCCGGTCGTACCATCATAGATCTGCACCTGCCGATTGCACCTGACGGTTGACAATACGGAGGACCCGTGCCTGCACTTGGGTCTTTGCTGTACGTATCAGCGTCAGGTCGTGCGTTGCCACCATGATCGTTTTGCCCATACGATTAAGTTCGACCAAAAGACGAATAAGACGTTGGGACATGTCAAAATCCACATTGCCCGTGGGTTCATCAGCCAAAATAACGTCAGGCGACATTATGACGGCACGGGCAAGGGCGGCGCGCTGACGTTCACCCCCCGACAATTCCGGAGGACGCGCTTCTGCGCGTTCGGTCAGCCCTACCCAAGCAAGCAGGTCACGCAGGTTTTCTTGTGCGGCCGCGTCCAGACCGCCTTGAACAGTCAGCGGCAGGGCCACATTTTCCGCAACACTCAGATGATCCAGAAACTGGCAATCCTGTTGAACAATCCCTATCCGCCGACGACAATCAGCCAACCCATCAGCGGTCATTGTCATACGATCCTGCAAAAATAAACGAACATGTCCCGATTTGGGAAGCAAAGCACCGTAAGCCAAACGCAAAAACGTGGTCTTACCAGCGCCGGACGGACCCGTCAAAAAATGAAAGCTACCCGGGTTCAGTGTCAACGACACGCCAGTGAGCAGATCAGCACCACCATAACTGTAAGCCACTTTGTCCAGCTCGATCACTGCGCGTTCTCCTTATCGCGTCACACCGTTCTGACGCATAGGCCGATCAGTTTCAATCCGGGCTTTTCCGTTACGTATTTGCCGCCTATGCTGTAGGTGGTAGATATCTGCCATGATATGCAAATAGGATCGAGACTTACTATGCGGCTACACTGTCCGAATTGCAGGGCACAATACGAAGTGCCAGACACTGCAATCCCTCCGGAAGGACGGGACGTAGAATGCTCGAATTGCGGCCACAGCTGGTTTCAGGCACCCGTATTGGCAGAAGATTCTGCTCTGGTTCTGGACGAGGATATGTCGGTCCCGCCCGCGGCACCGCCTCCTCGACCTCGTAAATTGGACCCAGCGCTAGAAGACGTTCTGCGTGAAGAGGCAGAACGCGAAACCCGTGCACGCGCGGAAGAGAGAAACCCGTTGGAGAGTCAGCCCGAATTGGGTCTTGAACAGCCTACGCGCCAGCGACGTGACACAACGCGTAACGATCCATTCCCGGATGTGGAGGAAATCAATTCGACGTTACGCTCTGCGTCAGAACGCAGAGGGCTACAAGCGAAAGAAGACCAACACTCCGTAGACAGAAAAGAACCCACGCCTGTAGCGCAATCAGACGAGGTCTCGAAACCATCACATCTGAAAGCTGGGGTCCTTTGGGGACTGGCTTTGGTTATTGTGGCAGCTCTGATTTACACGAACGCGTCGTCGATCGCGCGTGACATGCCCGGACTGGAACAACCACTGGCCGCCTACAGTAATTTTGTAGACGATATTCGCTTGTGGGTACATGATTTGATACACAATGGCGGCGCTGACGACACATAGTCAGTCGAATTCACGATGAAACGGTGATAATACTGCTATAATATGATCAAAAATTCCTGCGGCCGCGAGGGTGGCCCGTTTTTCTATGGAGGACACCTATGGACGGCGCGCTGAAAGAAAATGATCTGAGCCATGTGGTAGCGGCTGACAAAGCGCATGTGTGGCATCATCTGATCCAGCATAAACCCTTTGAGCAAGGCGATCCACGCGTCATTATTGAAGGCAAGGGGATGCGGGTCTGGGATCAAAAGGGCAAAGAGCATCTGGATGCTGTCTCCGGAGGAGTCTGGACCGTAAACGTTGGCTACGGTCGCGAATCGATTGCCAAGGCGGTCTATGACCAACTCATCAAGCTGAACTATTTTGCAGGTTCGGCCGGATCTATTCCCGGGGCTTTGTTTGCGGAAAAACTTATCAGCAAAATGCCAGGTATGAGCCGCACGTATTATACAAATTCCGGCTCTGAGGCGAATGAGAAGGCCTTTAAAATGGTGCGCCAGATTGCGCACAAACGTTACGGTGGAAAAAAGCACAAAATTTTATACCGCGACCGGGACTATCACGGCACGACCATATCAGCCTTGTCTGCTGGCGGGCAGCAGGAACGCAATGCGCAGTACGGGCCCTATACGCCGGGGTTCGTGTCCGTCCCGCATTGCCTTGAGTATCGGGCCGGCGATCAGGGCGCGCCTGTCGAAAACTATGGTGAGTGGGCCGCGGATCAGATTGAACAGGTCATCTTGCGAGAAGGCCCAGATACTGTTGGCGCACTATGTCTCGAGCCCGTTACTGCGGGAGGCGGCGTCATCACCCCGCCCCAAGGCTATTGGGACCGTGTTCAGGAAATCTGCAAAAAATATGATATTCTGCTCCACATCGACGAAGTTGTGTGCGGCGTTGGCCGCACGGGCAAGTGGTTCGGCTACCAGCAGTATGGTGTACAGCCCGATATGGTCACAATGGCAAAGGGCGTCGCATCAGGCTACGCCGCGATTGCCTGTCTGGTAACCACAGAAGAGGTCTTTGACATGTTCAAAGACGATGCCAGCGATCCTATGAACTATTTCCGTGATATTTCGACCTTTGGCGGCTGCACTGCCGGACCCGCGGCCGCGATCGAAAATATGCGCATCATCGAGGATGAGGGCCTGTTGGAAAATACCTCCGCGATGGGTGACTATATGCTCGACTCGTTGGGCGCGCTGATGGACAAGCACCCCGTGATCGGTCAGGTCCGCGGCAAGGGTCTGTTTCTTGGTGCCGAACTTGTTCAAGATCGCGACAGTCGCACACCAGCCGAGGAAAAGATGGTTCAGGCCGTCGTCGGTGATTGTATGGCGCAAGGCGTGATCATTGGCGCAACCAACAGGTCGCTTCCAGGATACAACAACACCCTGTGCTTCAGCCCCGCATTGATCGCTACTAAAGACGATATCGACCAGATCCTTTCTGCAGTAGACGGTGCCTTGAACAGAGTGTTTGGCTAGGCCTATGAAACCGTGAAAGTCCCTGCGATAAGCGGGGGCTTTCTACGTCTCAGGTTGCGTCGGCGTCGTATTGCTATTCCGATCGATTTACAAATTACAGGGCATTTCGCTTCAATAGGTTGCGCGCACTTGGCCAGTCGTAACCCAACTGCGACCCGTGGCGATACTGGTAAGATTGGGTCAGGTTTGACGTCATTTTTGGACTGACGATCAGTGCCTTGTTTCCGTAGTCCGAACATATCAGGAACGGCATTCAAGGTTGTGTCTGATAGGACGGTTGACCTTGGCTAAATGCCGCTGTGCCATGTGACTGGTATGACAAAGGCACCTGTCTACAAAGCTAAAACTGTGCCCGTTATCCAAACCATTGAAAATGTGGTTGCGCTTGGCGGCACAGAACAGGTGGCAAAATACTCCGCAGGCATCATATCTTTCGTTGGACCAGCGCGGGCACCGGATATATTTCACTTAGACTGCCAGACCCGGACGTCGATCAAACCCACAGGCGTCACTAGGCGTCAAAAAAGGCCCACGCATCACTGCAGGCCTTTTTTAAAATCGTCTCAGACGACCTAATGTTTTTTCTTTTTCTTTGGCGGCATCAGATCGGTGATTGTGCCTTCAAACATCTCAGCGGCGAAATTTACGGTTTCTGACAACGTGGGATGTGGGTGTATTGTGTGTCCTAAATCCACTGCATCTGCCCCCATTTCAATCGCCAGGGCGACCTCGGAAATCAGATCACCCGCATTTGACCCAACGATACAGGCACCGATCACACGCTGATCTTCGGGGTCAAACAAAAGCTTTGTTACACCTTCAGACCGACCATTAGATAATGATTTTCCCGAGGCAGCCCAAGGAAACACGCCTTTTTCAAATGCAATCCCTTTGGCTTTTGCATCTGTTTCGGTCACGCCACACCACGCCACCTCTGGATCCGTATAGGCAACCGAGGGAATAATCTTGGCATCAAAGTGACGCTTTTGTCCGGCACAAACTTCGGCGGCGACTTTGCCTTCGTGCACTGCTTTGTGAGCCAACATGGGCTGCCCTACAAGATCGCCAATCGCAAAGATATGTGCAACACCCGTACGCTGCTGACTATCCACAGCAATAAAGCCTCGATCGTCCACAGCCACACCAGCTTGCTCGGCCCCGATCTTTTTGCCATTAGGCGTGCGCCCAACCGCGACCAAGACCTTATCAAACATATCCGAAAAGGTCGCCCCGGAGCTATCTTGAAATGTGACCCTGAGCCCTTCGTCCAGCGCCTCGACGGCGGTGACTTTGGTCTTGAGGAAAATATTTTCATAGCGTCCCTTGATCCGGGTCATCAGCGGCTTGACGATGTCCTTATCAGCGCCAGGGATGATCTGGTCCATCAATTCGACCACGGTCACCTTGGATCCCAGAGCGTCATACACGCACGCCATCTCGAGCCCAATGATACCCCCCCCAAGAACAAGCATGCGCTCGGGAATATCCTGAAGCTCCAATGCGCCTGTGCTATCGATGACACGGGGGTCCTCGTGTGGCAAGAACGGCAAAGCGACCGGTTCAGATCCTGCCGCGATAATACAATGATCAAAGCTGACGGCAGATGTCACCCCATCATTTTCAACATGGATCATTTTCGGCACCTTAAAACGTCCGTGACCGCGTACAACCTGAACCTTACGGCCTTTGGACAGCCCCTCAAGTCCCCCGGTCAGTTGACTGACAACACCGTCTTTAAAGCTGCGCAACTCATCAAGATTTATCTCTGGTTTACCGAATGTCACCCCATGACTGCCCATTTCCTCAGCCTCGGTGATGACTTTGGCCACATGCAGCAAAGCTTTTGACGGGATACATCCCACGTTCAGACACACACCACCCAGCGTTGGGTTTTTTTCAATCAAAACGACTTTTTTGCCAAGATCCGCAGCCCGGAACGCCGCCGTGTAGCCACCGGGACCAGACCCCAGAACCACAACTTCGGCATGGATATCACCAAGACCGGTTGCCGTTCCTTGTGGAGCGACTGCCAGAGGGGCAGACGATGTGGCGGTCTTCTCGCCCCCCTCGTCAAGCGAGGAGGCTTCGGCGTCCGCCGCGCCAGTGGGGCTGTCCAGGCTGAGAATGACGGAGCCCTCGGACACCGTGTCGCCTTCGGCAACTGATAGCGCAGTCACTTTACCTGCTGCTGGCGATGGAACCTCCATCGTGGCCTTGTCGCTTTCGACCTCAATCAATGGATCCTCTGCGGCAACGACATCACCCACGCTGACCAAAACAGTCACAACCGGGACATCCGTAAAATCGCCTATATCGGGTACTTTCACATCCATTTTTGATCTCCCTACCACATCAGCTTGCGCATATCGGCCAACAAAGTCTTGAGAGTGACGCAGAAACGTGCGGCCAAAGCCCCGTCCACCGCGCGGTGGTCATAGCTGAGGGACAGCGGTTGCATCAGACGCGGTTCAAAGGTCTCGGTCGTTTTGTTCCAGACCGGTGCCATTTTGGAGCGTGTCAGTCCCAAAATCGCAACTTCTGGGGCATTCACGATGGGTGTGAAGCTGGTACCGCCTATGCCACCCAGCGACGAGATGGTGAAAGTCGCACCCTGCATGTCAGCAGCCTTCAACTCGCCTGCACGGGCCTTACCGCTCAGCTCGCCCAATTCCTTGGAAATCTCGACCAATCCTTTGCGGTCAGCGTCCTTTATGACCGGAACCATCAAACCATTCGGAGTATCCGCCGCAAACCCGATATTATAAAACGCCTTTTTAATCAGTTTATCGCCGTCTGGATGGATTGAGCTGTTGAATTCCCAATGGGTTTTCAGGGCACTGACCGAGGCCTTAATGACAAAAGAGAGCAGGGTAACCCGATACCCGTTTTCTTTGGCCATCGTGTCCATATCTTTGCGATAGCTGTCCAGTTCCGTGATGTCAGCCTCATCATTGTGGGTGACATGCGGAATGTTGAGCCAAGAGCGGTGCAACGCAGGTCCCGAAATTTTTTTGATCCGCGACATTTCCACGTTCTCGACAGGACCGAACTTGGCAAAATCGATAGCAGGAACAGGCGGGATCCCCATCCCTGCGGCCGGGGCTGCCCCTTTGGCAGGAACCGATGCGACTGACGATTTGAGATATTTGGTAACATCTTCACGAAGAATACGGCCCTTGCGTCCCGAGCCGTTTACTGTGTTCAAATCGACATCCAGCTGGCGTGCAAACGCACGCACCGACGGGCTGGCATGTACCTTGGAGAAACCCGCATCAGTAACCGGAGCAGGCGTTTCCTTTGGCATTGCCACATCCACCGGAGTGGTTTGTGGAACCGGAGCCGAGGCAGCCGTGTCTTCAGATTTGGGCGCAGCAGACGACGCAGTCACCGGTTCTATAATCAGCAGCAACGAACCTTCGGAAACCGTGTCCCCTTCGGACACCTTGATTTCCGTTACGATACCCGATGTCGTGGAGGGCACTTCTAACGTGGCCTTGTCGCTTTCCAGCTCTACCAAAGGGTCTTCTTCTGCGATCGTATCGCCAACACTGACCAAAACAGTGATTACTGGCACATCCGTGAAATCGCCGATGTCCGGAACTTTTACTTCTACAGTCATTTTATATTCTCCTCGGACCCGCGATTACACCAGGCGGGGGTTCGGCTTGGCGCCATCAATGTCATATTTAGCCAAAGCCGTTTCCAGATCTGTCTTGCTGACCGCACCGTCGCGATACAGGTCAACCATGGCGGCCGCTGCAATGTGATTTGCATCGACCTCGAAGAAGCGACGCAGATTGACCCGGCTGTCGGATCGACCATATCCATCGGTACCCAAAACCGTATAGCGACCGGGTACAGCGCTTCTTATCTGTTCTGCGTAATTTTTCATGTAGTCCGTGGCTGCGATAACCGGACCTTTTGCTGACGACAACGCCTCTGTGACGTAGGGAACCTTTGGATCATGCAATGGATTGAGGCGGTTCCAGCGTTCCACATCTTGCATATCTCGGGCCAATTCGTTCAGGCTTGTCGCAGACCAGATGTCAGCGGTCACACCAAAGTCTTCTTTCAAAAGTTCAGCCGCCTTGATCGCTTGCACCAAAATCGTGCCCGATCCTAAAAGGTTGACATGCTTTTTCCCGGGCCGCGCAGTTTTGCTAAAGCGATACAGCCCTTTTATGATGCCTTCCTCGGCGCCCATAGGCATTCCGGGATGGCTGTAATTTTCATTCATCAGGGTAAGATAGAAGAACACATCTTCCTGATCACCATACATCCGCTGCATTCCGTGTTGCACAATGACGGCAACCTCATAGCCGAAGGTGGGATCATAAGTGATGCAGTTTGGAATGGTGCTGGCGATGATATGGCTGTGACCATCTTCGTGCTGCAATCCCTCACCGTTCAATGTCGTCCGGCCCGCCGTGCCGCCCAGCATGAACCCCCGTGCGCGTGAATCACCCGCAGCCCAAGCCAGATCACCAATGCGCTGGAACCCGAACATCGAGTAATAGATATAGAAAGGCACCATTGGCACGCCATGCGTGCTGTAACTTGTTGCCGCAGCAATCCAGTCGGCCATGGCACCCGCTTCGTTGATACCCTCTTGCAGGACCTGACCGCTGACAGATTCCTTGTAGAACATCATCTGTTCGCGGTCTTCGGGCGTGTATTGTTGCCCAAGAGGATTATAAATACCTACAGACCTAAACAGCCCCTCCATCCCGAATGTACGGCTTTCATCCGGCACGATTGGGACAATATTTTTGCCAATTTTCTTATCCCGGAGCAGCGTTGTCAGAATGCGAACAAACGCCATAGTGGTTGAAACCTCGCGGTCGCCCGTGCTTTCCAACTGTGCTTTGAACTTTTCCAGAGCCGGGATATCTAGCGCAGGTGCTCCGGTATACCGCTTGGGAAATTCGCCGCCCAAGTCTTTGCGACGATCTGCAAGGTAAGCCTTTTGCGCATTGTTCAAAGTGACAAAGGGGATATCGTTATCAAGCTCTTTGTCTGTGACAGGGATTTGGAACCGATCCCGCATGGCCTTTAACTGATCAATCTGCATTTTCTTTTGCTGGTGCGTGGTGTTCTGACCTTCGCCCGCTGTGCCCATTCCGTACCCTTTGACGGTTTTGACCAAAAGGCATGTAGGCTGTCCGTCTGCTTTTGAGGCACGTAAAAAGGCGTTGTAGACCTTTTTGGGATCATGACCGCCCCGGCGCAAAGCCCAGATCTGATCATCGGTCCAATCTTCGACCAATGCCGCTGTTTCGGGATATGTCCCAAAAAAATGTTTGCGTATGTAGGCCCCATCCTTGGATTTGAAGGTCTGATAATCACCGTCGACGGTTTCCTCCATCAGCTGGCGAAGCTTGCCACTGGTATCTTTTTCCAGCAACTCATCCCAACCGCGTCCCCAAAGCAGTTTGATGACATCCCAGCCTGCACCGCGGAAATTGCCTTCAAGTTCTTGGACGATCTTGGCGTTTCCACGCACAGGACCATCAAGGCGCTGCAAATTGCAATTGACCACGAAGATCAGGTTATCCAGCTTTTCACGGGCTGCCAGCGCAATAGCGCCAAGGCTTTCGGGTTCGTCCATTTCGCCGTCGCCGAGAAAGCACCACACCTTGCGGTCGCCCGCGTCAATCAGGCCGCGGTTGTGCATGTATTTCATAAAGCGGGCCTGATAAATCGCCATCAGCGGTCCCAGTCCCATGCTCACTGTTGGGAACTGCCAGTATTCAGGCATCAACCAAGGGTGCGGATAAGAGGACAGCCCACCACCTGCGACTTCGGACCGGAAGTTTTCAAGTTGCTCGACGCTGATGCGGCCTTCCATAAAACTGCGTGCATAAATACCGGGGATCACATGCCCTTGGAAAAAGACCAGATCGCCACCGTGAATCGCAGACTTTGACCGCCAGAAATGATTGAGCCCGACATCGTATAGCGCCGCAGATGACGCAAACGATGCAATATGCCCCCCATATTCGCTGCTGACTTTGTTGCGCTTGACAACGGTAGCCATTGCATTCCAGCGGTTGATTGTTCGAATGCGCCATTCCATTTCGGTATCACCGGGCATGTCCACTTCGTCATCGGTATCAATCGTATTCTGATACGGCGTGGTGGATGAAAACGGCAGCTTTGCGCCAGCGGCACGCGCTTGCTGCACAGCCCGATCCAACAGATAATGCGCACGATCAGCACCATCACTCTGGATGACATCTTCAATCGCATCCTGCCATTCCTGGCTTTCGATGGGGTCGATATCCTTCATATGCCGGTATCCCTTCTTGAGACTTTTGCTTTTCGCTCACCCTTAAACCATCTATCTGTTGGCCTATGGATCAGAAGCTTTTTGTTCATAGTTTATTGTTCTGGAGCGGTGGATACCATCTTAGGCAGCGATAAGGCAGACCCCTCAATGCATAGCTCTTATGCATTCAGTGCAGAAAATAAAAGTTTATCGTTAAACTAATTTTTAAAATATTTGGATCGTGGCACTTTACTGGGGCAAAGCCTTCAGAACACGCGAATAATGTCCGCTCAAAGCCATTGGACACCAGTTAAACGACCAATCGCAAAAACAACAAAAAAACCGGATTTGATGGCCACTCACAAGGATTGATCAAGATCGACCAAAAAGTCGCTCAATATCGGCCAGCTTGAGCTCGACATATGTGGGACGTCCATGGTTGCATTGCCCGGACAGAGGCGTGCTCTCCATTTCACGAAGCAGGGCGTTCATTTCGTCGCCATGCATCCGACGCCCTGCGCGGATGGATCCATGGCAGGACATGCGCGACAAAATAGCGTCAATACGACTGCGCAAAATCCCTGAATCGCCCTCAACCTTAAGCTCGTCCAAAATATCTGCCAACAGGAGCTTGCAGGCCACCTCCCCCAGGATTGCGGGTGTCTCGCGAACTGCCACTGCACCGGATCCGAACGGCTCTAGCCGCAGCCCCAACTTGGCCAGCTCGTCGGCATGCTCCAGCAATATTGTGGCATCTTCGTCATCCAGAGAAACAATTTCCGGAATAAGCAGCGCCTGTGCTGCTACCACAGATTTAGCCGATTGTGCCTTGAGCCTTTCATAAACCAGCCGCTCGTGTGCAGCATGCTGGTCAACCAGCACAATCCCATCCCGGGTTTGGGCAATGATATACGTTTCGTGCAGCTGTCCGCGTGCAGCGCCAAGCGGCAAGCTGACGTCGTCTGCTGATGGCGGAGGGACGTAGGCGCTGGCCTCTTCCCCCAAACCAAGGGCATCAGGAGCAGCAGACATTTGTTCGTCCGTCACCACAGACGGCATCTGCCCCATAAAGCTGGTATGACGTGCCCCCGCACTGGGGCGATCCATCTGGTATGATCGCGGTTGCAAGGGTGTTTGCATGGCGCCAAGTGTTGCACCGGCCACCGTGGTTGACGACCGGTGACCGGAGTCGGCCAAGGCGTGTCGCAAGGCGGACACGATCAATCCACGCACCAAACCCGCATCCCGAAACCGCACCTCTGTTTTGGCAGGATGCACATTGACGTCCACCAGTTCGGGTGGGCAATCCACAAACAGGACCGCAGCGGCATGACGGTCTTTGGGCAGGACATCCATATAGGCTGCACGCAAGGCGCCCGTCAAAAGCTTGTCCCGAACCGGACGTCCATTCACAAACAAGTATTGCGAAATCCCATTGCCCCGACTGAATGTCGGCAAAGCCGCCAGTCCGGTCAATCTCAGGCCATCGCGCGAAGCGTCGATAGCAATGGCGTTATCAGTAAAATTTTTGCCAAGGACGTGCCCAATACGACGGGTCAGCGCCTCGAACAGCTCTCCGTTTTCAACAGGCACCCGGAATACGTCCTTGACCTGCCCGTCTGTCACATCGCGCAGGATAAAGCCGACCGCAGGCTCTGCCATCGCCAGCCGCCTGATCGTGTCCCCAACGGCCATACTTTCCGACCGGTCCGTTTTCATGAATTTCAAACGCGCAGGCGTGGCGTAAAACAAATCCCGCAGGGTCACAGTCGTACCAAGTGACTGTACTGCGGGACGTAAGGCACCAGACTCTCCTCCGGCAACGGTGATCTCGTGCGCCTCATGTCCACGCGCCCGGCTGGCAATCGACAATCGCCCCACCGCACCGAGAGATGGTAACGCCTCGCCCCGGAATCCAAAACTATGGATGTTCAGTAGATCCGAACCGTCCGTCTTAGACGTTGCATGACGGGTCAATGCCAACGGCAATTCGTCTGGCGACATACCACATCCGTCGTCTGTCACGCGGATCAATGTCTTACCACCGTCCGCAATATCCACCGCGATTTGGGACGCGCCGGCATCAATGGCGTTTTCAACCAACTCTTTTACTGCGGATGCGGGACGTTCAACCACCTCGCCTGCTGCGATTCTGTTGATCGCAGATTGATCCAGCTGGTGAATTTTTGGTCGTTGATCCTGGGCAGGGTCAGGGCGGATATAGCGTGAAGAGATGTTCATACCACAACACCTAGCACGCTTAGGCCGATTCTGGAAATGCCTATCCACCTGTGCCAGCAAGCCGAAATAGCGGCTTGCGCGGTCGGGCGCAGCGTCCCAAAGGGGCGTCAAGCCTGACTGCACATCCGGCCATGTTTACCAACATGGCTGCTGGTTTTAAACGATCAAAAACAAAAAGCCCGGCCACGCAAGTGGCCGGGATAGTTTCAGGCTAAAAAGGGAGGATATCAGCCTTTGGAAAATTCGGGGTAGGCTTCCATGCCCAGTTCGGACATATCAAGACCGGTGATCTCGTCTTCTTCACTGACGCGAATACCCATCAGGATTTTGAGGACATACCACAGGATCAGGGATGCGACGAAGGTGAATGCACCAATCGCGACAATACCAGTGATCTGCGCACCCCAGTTTCCGGTGTAAAAAGCAACAGCAAGCGTGCCCCAGATGCCAGCAATCAGGTGGACCGGAATGGCGCCAACGACGTCGTCAATCTTAAACTTGTCCAACATTGGCACGGTAAAGACCACGATGAGGCCACCGACAGCACCAGTCAACAAGGACAGGCCCAAGGTAGGCGCCAACGGCTCGGCAGTAATCGACACCAGACCCGCCAGTGCGCCGTTCAAAATCATGGTCAGATCGGGCTTTTTGTACATCAGCTGCGTCAGGATCAGCGCAGTAACAGCACCCGACGCGGCCGCCATGTTGGTATTGGCAAAGATCCGCGACACATCCGTTACATCGCCCACGGTGCCCATCGCCAGTTGCGACCCACCGTTAAACCCGAACCAGCCCATCCACAAAATGAACGTACCCAGTGTCGCAAGTGCCAGATTGGATCCCGGCATGGGAACAGTCCGGCCGTCTTTGTACTTACCAATACGTGGGCCCAACACCATCGCACCCGCGAGAGCTGCCCAGCCACCGACAGAGTGTACGACTGTCGAACCCGCAAAGTCCGAGAAACCCGCTTCAGACAACCAGCCGCCGCCCCACTGCCAAGAGCTGGAGATCGGGTAAAACACGCCTGTCAAGACGGCGACAAAGATCAAAAACGGCCATAGCTTAATCCGCTCTGCCAACGTTCCTGACACGATAGACGCGGTTGCTGCGACGAACATCAATTGAAAGAAGAAGTCCGAACCGACAGACGCGTAGTCAAGCGACGCATC
This sequence comes from Roseivivax sp., assembly GCA_038138625.1. Lineage (GTDB taxonomy): Bacteria > Pseudomonadota > Alphaproteobacteria > Rhodobacterales > Rhodobacteraceae > JAQXDR01. Next base: position 27,514 of record JAYQEA010000012.1, on the reverse strand, counting down.
CGCAGCAGCCAGTCCAACCGGCTCGAGCTGTGTCAACGAAAAGATTTCGCCAATCCAGAGGTCTACTGTCCACTCGGCAGGATACATCAGGTTGAAACCGATGAGCCAGTACATAACCGAAGCCACCGAAAACAGGGCAACGTTTTTCGTCAGCTGCATGGTAACGTTCTTGCCGCGTACAAGGCCTGCCTCGAGCATGGCAAAGCCTGCCGCCATGAAAAACACTAAAAACCCTGCCATCAAGAACAGCAATGTCGTGAAGATATATGGCATGATGTCCGGCGAGGCCTCTTGCGCCAAGGCCATCCCGGGCAACGCGATCAGGGCTGCGCTCGCCGTAAGCGTCTTGATCAATTTCATAGTCTTGTCTCTCTTTTATCTAGGGGGCCAAGCGTCAAAGCGCGTCGGCATCTGTTTCGCCAGTCCGCACGCGGATCGCTTGGCTGACATCCAGAACGAAAATCTTTCCATCGCCGATTTTGCCGGTCTGGGCAGTCTTGACGATCGTCTCGACCACCTGATCTGCCATGGTGTCTTCGACCACGATCTCCAGCTTGATCTTAGGCACAAAGTTCACGGCATATTCTGCACCGCGATAGATTTCTGTGTGGCCGGATTGAGAGCCAAAGCCCTTGATCTCGGTCACCATCATTCCGCGTACACTGATTTCGGTCAGCGCTTCGCGGACCTCTTCGAGCTTGAACGGTTTGATCGTTGCGATGATGAGTTTCACACGCGTCCCTTTCGATTCCATTGGCATGTGCAGTGTTGTCGTGCACGAAGACCAACCAAACGCCGCCGTTTGCAGATACAAAGGGGAGAGCCCATCAAATCAGATCCGATTTTGGCATTTGTGGTTATTTTTTGCGCGTTTTGCGTCAAGTGCCTATTTTTTAGACAGTTAAGAAACTGTACATATTTGATGAGCTGACCGTTGGGGCATCTGCGCAAAAGGTGTAGTCTAGGTCAAAACAAGCCACAGGCAGCGCAGGCACAATGAAATCAACACCATCAAAAGGCGCTTTAAGAGCCAGACGTGACGCACCTGTGCGTGGCGGCGGGACTGTGCTGAAGGCTCAGGCACGCCAATCCGGACCACGCAAGCCCACGACAAAACTCAAAGCGCGCGGTCGCCCCAGCATTATCACGCGCATGATATTGTGGGTTTTACGTTTGATTTGGAAGGTTTTGTGGCGTTTAGGGCTGGTGGGGGGGCTCTGTCTCGGTGTCGCTGTCGGCGTGCTTATGATCTCTTTACCAGATCTGGGACAACTTCTGGATGACCGTGCCCGCGGGTCTGTCACGCTTTTGGACAGATCAGGCAGCGTGTTTGCACGACGTGGCGACCAGTTTGGCGGTGTTGTGACCGCCGCGAGCGTCAGTCCGCACCTGCGAGACGCAATAATTGCGACAGAAGACAAGCGTTTCCGGTATCACCCTGGTGTGGACCCCATAGGAATTTTCACCGCCGTACGTATCAATCTACGTGAAGGACGCGGCCCGTTCCAGGGGCATGGCGGCTCCTCTATCACGCAGCAAACCGCCAAGCTTTTATGCCTTGGGCAATCTTACAACCCTGATGATTGGCCATCCGAGGCAGCCTATGTCCGAGATTGCCGTAGCGCCTCATTGCTACGTAAATTGAAAGAAGCCGTCTATGCGCTTGCCCTCGAAGCCAAGTTCACCAAAGACGAAATCCTATCGATTTACCTCAATCGCGTTTATATGGGTGGCGGTGCGTATGGATCAGAGGCTGCATCGCAGCGCTATTTCTCAAAAAGTGCCTCCCAACTGACGCCCGCCGAAGCCGCCATGCTAGCCGGTCTTTTGACGGCACCATCACGGCTGGCTCCAACGACCAATCTGAAACGGTCTCAGGATCGGGCCGCGACCGTACTGCGGCTGATGGGCGAGCAACGCTACCTGACAGCCGAAGAGGTCTCTTTTTACCAAAATACGCCCGCAACATTGTCCCAACAGGCCCGTGAGGACAGCGGCGGCTACTTTGCCGATTGGTTAATGGAGGCCACGCCAGATTTTCTGACAAGCACCACAACGGAAGACGTGATAATCCTGTCTACGCTGGATCGGCGCGTGCAAACCATGGCAGAAGAGGCACTGGATCATATTTTTGAAACCAAAGTCAGACCAAACAGTAAAGCACAGGCCGCAATAGTCGTTATGTCGTCCGATGGCGCTGTACGGGCGATGGTGGGCGGACGTAAATCCGTCAATCCGGGTGGATTTAACCGCGCGACCCACGCCAAAAGACAAACCGGTTCTGCCTTCAAACCCTTTGTCTATGGCACAGCATTGGAAATGGGGCGCAGTCCCTATGACCAGATCGAAGATGCCCCGTTTTGCATGCAGATCGTAGGGTCCGGAGAATGGTGTCCGCGTAATTACTCCAAAGATTTTGCCGGACCTGTGACCTTGACCGAAGCGCTGAGCCAATCGCTGAATATACCAGCCGTAAAGCTGGCCGAGGATGTCGGGCGTGACAAAGTACGGATGGTGGCAGAAGGCTTTGGCATCCTGTCTGAACTGGCCGCAGGTCCCGCGCTTGCACTTGGCGCATCCGAGGCAAGCCTGCTTGAGATGACAGGTGCCTACGCGGGCATCCTGAACGGTGGGTCATCTGTGTCGCCATACGGGCTTGTTGAATTGCGATTGGCAGGTGAAGCAGAGCCTTTGATGACAGCCGGCACCGGTATCGGGCGGCGGGTGTTACAACGCGAAGCCGCAGGGCAATTGGTGTGGATGCTGGAAAACGTGGTGACAAGCGGAACGGCGATGCGCGCAGGACTGGATGGTCGTGCAGCCGCTGGCAAAACCGGGACCACACAGGCGGCCCGCGATGCGTGGTTCATCGGCTTCACGGCTGATTATGTCGCCGGTGTTTGGATGGGGTACGATGACAACACGCCGCTGACCGGTGTGACCGGAGGTGGTCTTCCGGCCGAGATCTGGCACGAGGTCATGGACCGCATCCACGTCGGCATGCCCGTCAAACCCCTGCCAGCAATTGCGCCTGCCGCCCCCCTGCCCCAAGACCAAGAAATCAGCCAGCCAAGTGTTTTCCAGCGTATTTTGCAGGATATTTTCGGTGGTGGATCTGATGGGCAATAAATACGGCCCGTATTACGGACCAATCGCGCGCACAGTGGCCACGTCTGTGTCGCCAAGATGCGTGGTGCAGCGGGCACGTCTTGGTGGTCTTCATGCGTGACAGCTATGATTTTATCATTGTCGGAGGGGGATCTGCGGGCTGCGTTCTGGCAGCACGATTAAGTCAGGATCCAGACGTCCAGGTTCTGTTGATCGAAGCGGGTGGCAGCGATCGCAATGTGCTGTTTCATCTACCCGCAGGCTTTGCCAGGATGACCAAAGGAATTGCCTCGTGGGGTTGGCAAACAATCCCACAGCGCAACATGAAAGACCGTATTTTCAACTACACACAAGCCAAGGTCATCGGCGGGGGATCATCTATAAACGCGCAAATATATACCCGCGGACACCCGCAAGATTATGATGAATGGAAACGGATGGGATGTACCGGTTGGGGCTATGACGAAGTCCTGCCATATTTTTGCAAAGCCGAAGATAACGACAGCTTTGACGCACCTTATCATGGCACGGGTGGTCCTTTGGGGGTCTCGCAGCCCGTTGCCCCTTTGCCAATCTGCGAGGCATACTTTGATGCCGCTGCAACCATGGGCATACCCAGAAACATGGACGTCAACGGGGCCTGCCAAGACGGTACAGCCTATTACCAGTTGACCCAGCGACAGGCGCGCCGCTCTTCTGCCGCAATGGCCTATCTGGCGCCGGTCCGGCAGCGTGCAAACCTGACCTGCCTGCTCAACACTCAGGTTCGCAAAATCAGCGTCATCGCTGGACGTGCACAGGGTGTAGAACTGATGGACGGCAAACAGATCATCGCGCGCACCGAAGTTTTGCTTTGCTCAGGGGCCATCGGATCGCCCAGATTGTTGCAGCTTAGCGGCATCGGACCTGCCGATGACCTGACCAAAATCGGGATTAACGTGGTGCTTGATCAACCAGAAGTCGGGTCAAATTTGCAAGATCATCTAGACCTTTATTGCATTTGCGAGGTGTCCGGCAATCACACGTATGATCGCTATGCCAAACCTGTTCATTCTGCCCGCGCGTTGGTCCAATATGTGCTGACGCGTAGGGGACCTGTCGCCTCAAGCCTTTTTGAAACCGGAGGGTTTTGGTATGCCGACCCGCAGGCACGCTCGCCCGATCTGCAACTGCACCTTGGATTGGGCACAGGTATAGAAAAGGGCGTTGCGGCCATGCCGAATGGAGGCGTGACCCTGAATTCTTGCTATTTGCGACCGCGATCGCGTGGCTCGGTGCGGCTGGCCAGTGCCGATCCAAACATTGCCCCCCTGATCGACCCGAACTACCTTGATGATCCATGGGATCGGGCGATGTCCGTGCGTGGATTGAAACTGACCCAAGAGATCTTGGCGCAGAAACCACTAGAGCCTTTTATCAAGGTCGAGCATTTGCCAGGGCCTGACGTGCACACCGATGCAGAATACTTTGATTTTATCTGCGCGCACTCCAAGACGTCGCACCATTGTGCCGGCACATGCCGCATGGGTGTGGATCAAGACGCCGTAGTCGATCCACGCCTGCGATTTAACGGAATCGAGAAACTGCGTGTCGTGGACAATGCGATCATGCCAAAACTCATTTCATCCAATACCAATGCGGCCGCAATGATGATTGGCGAAAAGGCGGCGGACATGATCTGCATGGACCATGGAATTGACGGACCTTAACTCCGAACGGTGGTGGGATCAGGCGTAGCGCCGTGCCGCAATAGACATGCCTGTTCAATAACACTAAGCCCCCTTTACAGATGCATTTGGGCGCCAGCAGATTTCAACGGTGAGGTGCGGTTATGACAGCTACCCTTCAATTTTTTGATACTGCCGCTGACGGGCTGGACCATGAAATCTCGCTATTTTCGCGGCAAACATCACATACCGCGATTTGGGTGTGCCACAATAACGCGCTTGTTTGTCCAGCAGCCTACGCGCGCAGACCTGGCTTTTCAGATGCGGCAGATGCTTCCTCACGCAGAGGCTGGCCGGTTGCGCTTCGCCGGACAGGGGGCGGAGTGGTGCCTCTTGGTCCGGATGTGATGAATATCTGCCTGACCTTTTCCCAGACAAGCCGGTTTTCAATTCAGGACGGATATGAGGCCCTGACCCGCGTCTTGCGCAATGGATTGGGCGCGGCCGGCCCGTTGCTCGAAACCGGCGCGACGCCGGGCAGCTTTTGTGATGGCGATTGGAACCTGTCGATCAATGGGCGTAAACTGGTTGGAACCGCGCAAAGGCGTCGCCCCCTTGGCCATGGCAATATCCGCGTTTTGGCCCATGCTCTGATCCTGATACAGGGTGATACGCGGCCATCTGCCTTGGCAGTAGATGCCTTGCATCAAGATCTGGGACTAGACGGGATCGATACCACGGTTCACACCACCCTGGCAGAAAGTATGGGCGTGCCGACATTGAACCACAGCTATATTGCCGAACAGCTTGCCATTGCGGCCGGCCAAGAAATGACCCGGCACAGCAGCCCCACCGGACAGGGGTAAAATGCATCACAGTGGAATGACCTGTAGCTGCGCAGAGATATCGGAGATTTTCAACTCGCTGAGCCACACCTTTGCAACCAGATGGACAACGGCCAGCGGACATACATCTGCAACCCCCTGTTATCAGCAACGGATTGCAGCTTTCTGAACCCGTTACAATCATCCGTGCACGACAGCAAACTTGATGCAAATTGATAAAACAGGTGAACGGCGCAAACGGTTTTGCAAAGTCCTGCAAACTTACCTTGATACCTGATGCGGACGCCGCCGGCGCAATTTGCAGACCGAAAGCATACGCCCCGGAACAACACGCATAATCGGCATTAAAACAATAAATTCATAACGCCCAGAGACACGATCAGGAATAACACTGTCATCAATGCCCCGCTGCGAATGAAATCTGGAACAGTGTAGCCCGCAGGTCCCATAATCAGCGCATTGACCTGATGTGTCGGAATCAAAAACGAGTTTGAAGTTGATATGGCAACCGTCAATGCAAAGATTGCTGGATCGCCACCAGATGCAACAGCAATACTGATCGCCAAGGGTACCAACAAGACAGTGGCCCCAACGTTTGACATAACAAGCGTAAAGACGGTCGCCAGCACTGCAACGCCTGCTTGTAACGACCAAACTGGCCATCCATCCAATAGGGCCAGAATTTTAAGTGCGATCCATTCGGCAGTGCCTGTGTTTTGCACCGCCTGTCCAAGCGGTATCAAACTGGCCAACAAAAACACGGTTTGCCAACTTACCGCAGCATAGGCCTCATCAATCCGCAACACATTGGTCGCCACCATGCCCACGGCACCAACCAGTAAAGCCAATGAAAGACGGACATCCGTAAACAGGATCAGACCAAGCGCGATACCAAAGAAAAGCAGCGCAAATGCGACCTTGTTCGGGCGCAACTCTTCCATCGGGAAATCTGTCGTTACCACCACAAAGTTACGGTCCTTGGTCAGTCGCGCAAGCCTTTCCCAAGACGTAAACGACACCAAGGTATCTCCGGCGCGAAAAGGGACCTGCGCAATGTCGGTCGCTGCGTGGTTATCGGTTTCCACAAGGCTCAGGGTTTCTCCACCCCGATGAATGGCCAGTAACCCCAGCCCGTATGTTTTTCGCAAGGTCACATCGCGTGCGGTCTTTCCGATCAGGTCGGAATCCGGAGGTAAGACAACCTCTGCAATTCCTGCCACAGTCGGGGCGTAGGCTTCTGCAAAGATGTCCAGTTCAGGCAAGAGTGTCAGCCCGTAATCATCGGCAATTGACTGGATAACCTTACGCCTTCCGAGGATTGCAAGCCGACACGGATCCTGAACACGCGTCGAAAGGACGGGTGTGAACCAACGTTGGCCCTTGTGATAGGAGCCAACGATATACAGATTGTGCGCAACCATGATGTCGGCAAATGTCTGGCCCCGAAGAATAGATCCCTCCGGTACAACGACCTCAACAAGATCAGATTTCAGTCCATATATCTTTTTAAAATAATTTGCGACCGATTGCGCCGAACTGCCTTGGTCATGATCGACACGTTTTGGCAGGATCCAACGGCCAAGAAGTAAAAAATACAAAATACCGGTGGCAATCAGACAAACACCGATGGGTGTCACGGAAAACAAAGAGAAGCTTTGCATTTTCTGACCATCGGGCAGGTTTACGTTAGCACTGGCAATAAGATCATTCAGCAAGATCAGTGGCGAAGACCCGACCATTGTCATTGTGCCGCCAAGGATTGCGCAAAAACCCATAGGCATAAGCAAACGACTTAAAGGAAGATCGGTTCGTACAGAGATCCGGCTGACAACTGGCAAGAATAATGCAGCCGCACCCACGTTTTGCATAAAGCTGGAGATAAAGCCGACCGTTCCGGAAATAATCGGTATAATCCGCACCTCTGTGCGGCCCCCGAACTTTAAAATGGTCGCCGCAACCTTGCTCATTAGGCCGGTTTTATCCAGCCCCGCCCCTATAATCATAACTGCGATAATCGACATGACGGCATTAGATGAAAAACCGTCAAAAAGCTGATTGATATCAGCCAGATTGCCCAGACCGGGCAAAAGCGACAACATACCAAGCGTTACCATCACCAAAATGGCTGAAAAATCGATGCGAAAAACCTCGGTCACGAACAATGTTACGGTCACGGCCAAAACACACAAGACAACGACCATTTCGAAGGTTAGTTCCATATTTGCCCATATCCTGCTTGGTTTTTCCAAGTTTGTTCTAACTGGACAAAAATTTCAAACTACCAAAATCTGTCTAATTGAACCCAATAGACACGTTATATTGCGTCACCGTTGATTGAACACAACAACAACGATAATCATCGGTGGATCGCAGGCGCGAAGGCCTGATGCGGATGGAGAACAGGGGTCCCATGATGAAAGCGCAATTTGACTACAATGGAACCAACGTTTTTGTCGTCGGTGGCACAAGCGGTATAAACTTGGGCATTGCCCAAGCGTTTGCATCCGCGGGCGCGCGCATCGGTGTGGCATCCCGAAAACAGTCCAAAGTCGATGATGCGGTGGAATCCCTTGGATCGGCAGCAGGACCTGCTTTGGGATACGCATTTGACGTCAGAAACCCTGACGATGTCAGTGCTGCATTCGACAGTTTTACGGCTGAAGTCGGAAAAATTCATGTGGTGATTTCAGGGGCTGCAGGAAATTTTCCAGCCCCTGCTAACAAGCTTAGCCCAAATGGGTTTAAATCCGTCGTGGATATAGATTTACTGGGCACTTTTCACGTGATGCGGGCGGCGTACCCCCATATGATCCGACCCGGCGGCAGCCTGATCAATATCTCTGCCCCGCAATCTACCGTGGCCATGCCATTTCAGGTGCATGTCTGTGCCGCCAAGGCAGGCGTCGACATGGTCACAAAATGCCTTGCCTTTGAATGGGCAAGCGAGGGATTGCGCGTGAACGGTGTCGTCCCCGGCCCCATCGACGGGACCGAAGGAATGGATCGGCTGGCCCCTGGCGACAAAGCCAAAGCAATGATCGCAAAAACCGTCCCACAAAAAAGGCTCGGCACCCCTGAGGATGTCGCTCGGGCCTGCCTGTATCTGGGTTCTGATGCAGCAGGATATGTGAATGGTCAGATCTTGGGCGCTGACGGTGGATGGGCTATAGCCGGCGCGGCGGTTGGCGGCCTGATGATGGCGTGACACTCTACCACACAGCAAAGATGTCGCGCCGTTTCCACTAGCGGATGATCGATTTAACGTTAAAAGTGACACCGTCGCGCAAGACCAAAAGACCTTCGAGGGACCTATTATGGGATTAAATTCCTGCCACAACTTCCAGGACTTTCGGGCTCTGGCAAAAAAACGTTTGCCTGCCCCGATCTTTCACTACATCGACGGCGCCGCAGATGACGAATTGACATATCGCCGAAATACAGAAGCCTACGCTGACGTGGATTTGGTACCCAATGTGTTGGCGGGTGTCGAAAACGTCGATATGTCCGTCGAGGTCATGGGCCAAAAACTGGACATGCCGATCTATTGTGCACCTACCGCATTACAGCGCTTGTTTCACCACGAGGGCGAGCGCGCGGTGGCACGGGCCGCAACCAAATATGGAACGATGTTTGGTGTGTCGTCACTCGCCACGGTAACCGTGGAAGAAATCGAAAAGCTGGCACCCGGCCCCAAGATGTTTCAATTCTATTTCCACAAGGACAGAGGATTGAACGACGCATTGATGGAACGGGCGCGCGCCGCGAACTTTAACGTCATGGCCCTGACCGTTGACACCATCACAGGCGGTAACAGGGAACGAGACCTCCGCACCGGCTTCACGTCACCCCCCAAGCTCACCCCATCATCCGTGTTTAGTTTCGCCACCCATCCGATGTGGGCATGGAATTTTTACACCAAGGAAAAATTCGATATGCCCCACCTATCCGGGCATGTCTCGGCGGGCACGAACCTAGCTGTGTCAGTAGGCAACTATTTCTCAACAATGCTGGACCAGTCAATGAACTGGAAAGATGCCGAGGAACTATGTGCAAAATGGGATGGCCAGTTTGCGTTGAAAGGCGTCATGAGTGTCGAAGACGCAAAGCGCGCTGTTGACATTGGCTGCACTGGAATCATGGTATCGAACCATGGCGGTCGGCAGCTGGACGGCTCTCGCAGTCCTTTTGACCAATTGGCCGAGATTGTAGACGCCGTCGGTGACAAAATCGACGTCATTTGTGAAGGTGGAATACAGCGTGGCACCCACGTTCTGAAAGCTCTCTCTGTGGGGGCCAAGGCGTGTTCAGGTGGACGCTTATACCTTTACGCGCTGGCTGCAGCCGGTCAGGCGGGTGTAGAGCGGGCTCTGGGCAACCTGCGGACCGAGATCGAACGAGACATGAAATTGATGGGTGTTACCAGCCTGGACCAACTGAGCCGGGATAATATCCGGTTCAATACGCCCAGATTTTGACCATAGTCCAAGCGGCTTGATAGGAGCCCCGAACAGCGGCAAGGTGGGCGGGAAGATGTTCTACTCGGGGAATTTCAGCTACAGGTGAACACGACGGTTAAGGTGGCGCATGCAGGACGACCAGAAAGCTATTAAATGTATGCGATGGGGCACTTTATTTCCCGCCGTTTATGTAAATATATTGTAAAGCGCGGTCAAAACGTGCCTGTCACCCCCATTCCGGTTTATCTGCTTTACAGATGAACCGGTCGGGCTGCACCCGGACATTGAGGTTCGCCCAATCCCGTATCTTGGATTGCCGCAACAGGCTTGGGCGAGGGGCGCCTGGCCGAAAATTGGTGTTTTTGCAAAAGAGGCCTTTGATTTCGAGGGGCGCGCTCTGTTTATCGATCTTGATACGATGATAAACGGTGATCTTGCGCCGTTCTTCGACGGCAAAGGCACGTTCCAAGCAATTGGCCCAAAGTCGTGGACCAAGCGACGTGCAAAACATCCTGCGGTTTATCGTTGGCTCAAACCCAAAATTCGCGCGTTGGAGCACAAGTTGGGATTGGCGCCACCGCCGCTACCGAGCACCGGCAAGCATATGGAAATTGCTCCGACGAATATGGGAACCGGAATTTTTGCCTTTGATATCGGGGCACATACCGACATCGTGGACGCTTTGTGTTCGGACATTCCTCGCGCACTGCGTTTATATCGTAACGAACAACATTTTGTGCAGAACCATCTGAAAGACTGGCAGGGTTGGCCGTACAAAACGATTTGTAGCGTCAAATACCATTTGCGACGCCCGATATGGCAGAGCTTTTTCAGGCATCCGATGCCACCGCCGAGCTGGGCTCCGATTGTGGCATTTCACGGGGATCCACGGCCCATGGATATGGCCATGAACCGCGTATCAAGGTTACGCGAGTTTCCAAATATGTGGATAGGGCGCGTTGCTTGGTTCTGTGACTACTGGGACAAGCATTCTGCCGGACCTAACATTGAGGTAGACGGGCATTCGAAGGTGAATTGAAGTTCAATATTGGAAACGAGACCGATCCCGTTCACGATTAAAGGCACAGCCACCCAAATCCATCAGAATTTCCGCTAAGCGTTTGATACCCCGCATTCCCCAAGTAAAACGGCGATGTCATTCCTCTGACAGCCAGTAATATATTATATTTCAGAATGTTAATTGGGCTGAAGGCGGCGGATCGTGGCTAAACAAGCAGGAGGTCATCCAACAGAACCGTCTGATCAGCGAAGACAAAGACTTCAACAGAATTCAGAACATCTGTTTGAACGACATTGGCATTTTTCGTGTGGGCAATATGAACCACTTCTTCAGAAATACGCTCAATGACAAAGGCAGATCGGTCTGCAGTATAATAGGCCGTGTCGTCCCCCTCTCCGCCGTTCAGAGTATCATTGCCATCACCACCAAATAAATTGTCGTCTCCGGCCGCACCGTTCAGAACATCTGCACCTTCCAGACCACTTAGCCAATTGTTATCATTAGCTCCGGTCAACACGTCATCGAATTGCGTGCCAACAAGACCTTCGATCTGATTGTACTTGTCTTTATCCGCCGCACCATCTGTACCGCCAATGGTCAAGGATGCGGTCACACCGGAAGATGCAGCATAATATGTGACTACATCGAAACCAGCGCCGCCAAACAAAGCATTCACACCCTTATGCGCGACAAACCAGTCGTCGCCCGCCTTGCCACGCACATCGATCGACGCATCACTACTGACAAACACATCGTTTTGCGTTGTTCCGATAATCCGTTCGACCGAGGTGACCTCAAGACCAGCCGCCCAATGTGTTCCGTTATCACTGTCATCCAAATCTACGATCATGCCGGACAGTTCAGCACCACTTGGAGGTGCACCCTCTGCATTCAGGACTAAGGAGACTAAATCCAGAGCGTTCGCGTCGCTTGATCCTGCGTCAGGCCGCCACTTAATGAAAGACAGTGTGTCTTTTCCAAAGCCTCCATCAATCGTATCACCCCCGGCAGAAGCAAAGAACAAATCACAGCCTTTAAAGCCATTGAATACTTCGGAACCTTGGGACCCCGTGAAGCGATCTTTGTTGTCAGAACCATGCACTATTTCAATATCTTGGAACGAAATTACATTGGTGCCATCGTGGCTGGTCGCCCTTCCCAAAGCCATGTCAATATCGAAACGGTAGTGGCCATTTGGCGGCACGCCAAAATCATCCAGCTGGTTCAGAAACAGCTGATCCATTCCGTCGCCACCAAAAAGTTCATCATTGCCACCGGCCGGATGAAATTCATCATCCCCGTCATAGCCAACAATCACCTCGGGATTGGCTGTACCGCTTAGGGTATCGTCACCATCGGTGCCTTGCACCATTGGAAACGTAACAAGATTTAGCACGTCAGACAGGGACAGCTCCGCATCCCTGAAAATAAAGGTTTCCACATCAAGACCGATGTCAATTACCCTTTTGCTTCCCGATAAGATAACCCTATCCAAACCCTCAGATACGGAAATGTCAGACAAAGCCATATCTTTGACGACCACTGTGTCCTCGCCGGAACCACCGCGTATGGTGTCATTCCCATATTTGGTGATCAGGATGTCGTCGTTTGATCCACCGTCCAAATAGTCGTGTTTTTTACCGCCGTTAAGCACGTCATTGCCGATGCCGCCATAAAGCCTGTCCTGACCATGGCCACCCGCAAGGGTGTCGTGACCGGCATCGCCATAAAGTATGTCAACATGGTTTCCACCGAACAAAGAGTCATTTCCGGCATCACCTGACAAAGTGTCGTTGCCTTGCCCACCCAAAATCGTGTCATTTCCCTTTCCCCCGCCTGCGGCGTCATCGCCCAAACGCAGGTCAATTAGGTCATTTTGGGTCGATGTGTGATGTGTCACGACATGGTTGGCGAGGTCGAGATCCATACCATAAGTACTTTTCAGGACATCACCAACATCCACTAGCTCGTCATCCAGTGCCTGACCAAGATATAATGTCGTTGATAAAACACCACCGGTAAACACATCCACACGATCCACAAAACCTTTCGCATCGGTTAGAGAGGTCAAGGTCTGCTTTGTAAAACTGCCTGTCAGCTGAACGATAGTTTGCCCTTGGGTACCACTTTGGACAAAGCTGATCTGACTCACGCCCGCTGACAAAATGACGCCATCGATGGGTTCAGATAACGTCTTGGTCAGATTTAAAGCGGTATCGGATTGGTGGTAGTATATCTGCGAGGCATGCAGTCCAGGGTCCGGGACACTTTTCTTTTCAACAGGCTCGGGAGCGTCTGGGAAGTTGTTTTGAGCATTATCGACTTCGGACGGTAGGGTATAATCATCTGCGGCTTCCATATCAACGGAATACCCCAGATCTGCCAGCGCGCCCACGGTGATGCGGCTCATTGGCATTGGACCAGACGTCTCAAACTCGGCTGACATAAGTTCGCTGTCAAAATGGTCCTCGGACCACTCCTTTCCAGTACCCCCATGTGCGATGTTTTCCAGAGGAATAAACGCCCCTGTCCCCCCAAGGGCCGTAAACTCGGCCAGAGCCTGCGGACCGGTGTACCGAGCACCACTTGCAAGGCCGCGCGCCGACCAGAGCGTGCCCAACCCCAAAACATGCCCGATCCCGTGTTCCAAAATGGCGGCCCGTTCAGCGTCAGAAGTCAGGCCCGCAAAGGCCTCTGCATCTATCAGCAGTGTCCCAAGATACGGCAGCCCGTTCACCCCTTCGCGAACTTGCGTTGGGGTTCCAATCACGATCTGCCCGTCTGGCAGAGCCTCTGTTTTGACAAGAATATGGAGATCCTTGATAAGGCCATGGTCGGCATGTGTGATGGGACTCAAAGGTTCTGAAATTGCCGCCTCCCACCAGGTGGCCGCACTTCTCAAGATCGGCGCGTAGTCGTCGGTTGTGTCAAAGGTGATTTCAAAATCTCGACTTTGGTTATCGATCGCAGAGTCGCTCACACTGAGCAGATAATCGCCAGACCCCTGCCCGGCACCGGTCGAAACATAGTATGTCCCCGTTTCTTCAACCTTTAACGTGACAGAACTATTCCGTGTATTGTCACCATTATCATCATTGCTACTATTGGATAATTTATCACCATTTGTGTCATATACACCGGTTATAAACGGATCATGCAAAGCGCTTGAATTGGTATGATTTGCAGTCAGGCTGATATCGTAGAATTGATCAGCGGTCAGCGTGACTGCAAACCAATCCGTATCACCGGACGTTTCAATCGAACCCATTACAAAGCCGCCGACCTCGACGGTGCCGGTTGTGGCGACATCAGACGTGAAGTCATCCAAAACCGTCAACTCGGTCGTGTCGATCGTATACCCACCAAAGTCGAAATCAGCCGCACCGATGTCGACATAATATGTACCGGCAGTATCAAAGCTGTACGTCAGTGATGGTAGCAACCCGCCACTGTCATCGACAGCGGTATTTTCCAGGAGCACCCCACTGCTATCGCGTAAACCGTTTATCACCAGGTCAACACTGCCGTAGCCGTAATCCCACCAGCCAAGGTCAATACGGACCGTCTGGGGTGCGTCGATCGCAAGTACGATCCAGTCTGTGTCTCCGGCGATTTCCAAAATACCGCTATAGTTCCCACCCACAGCCACACTGGCCAAGGTCGTTACATCAGAGGCAACGTCATCCGTTGTATCAACAAGGGTTAGCTCAGCATCATAAAACCCGGGCGAGCCTGACAGCTCAAAATAATATGTGCCGCTCACCTCAGGCGCGACTGCGGTGAACAAAGTCGCATACGGCCCTTCATATTGATCCTCCGGCACGGATTCCACCAAAGCCCCGACAGAATTGAACACGCGGACGGTTTGCACATCCGATACCGCAGGGTTTCCTGCACCTGACATGGTCAACTGGTACGTTTGGCCGGCTTCAAGGGTCGCACTGATCCAGTCCACGTCATCGGGTGTGGCAATCACACTGCTCAGGGTTTCATCCAAAGCGATCACGGCTGTTGTCGCCACGGATCCCGCTATATCTGGCGGCAGGTCCAGCGTATCAATCCCCAAGGTGTAGCTGCCAACTGTGTCGG
>JAYQEA010000012.1:8227-12237 GCA_038138625.1 Roseivivax sp. | reverse complement strand
CACTATCCGCAACAAGAAAATACCGACCATCCGTCTCGGGTGTGAACAGGGTTTCAAACCGCTCACTCCATCCCAAGTCGTAAGGTTCCGTCGAAATGATCCGTTCTCCGTTCGAGTCAAGAACGCCCTGGAAAAATGATGCATCTTCAACTGTTGCGCCACTGTCCCCACCCAACATGACGATGTGATAGGACTGACCAGCAACAAGATCGACACCATAGACGTCCCTGTCTGTCGCCACGCCGATGGTCGCCTGCAGATCTACACCAAGCGTAATCTCGCCCGCCGTTTCTATTGTGCCACCCACATCCAAAGACTGATGTTCGTTGAAAACCGCTGAGACAGTATAGTCCCCGAAATCATCGGCTAATGCGCTGTCAACAACGATGTAATAGGTGCCATCGGCGGTTGCAGTAAAGCTTGTGCTTGTGCCCTCGCCGCCATCGTTTGGATCGATATAGAGAAAGTTTGTGGTCGAGGTATCCCAAATGGCGCCTATAATCGGTGCGTCCAAGGCATCAATTGGTTCACCGCGCGCCTCTACCTCAACATCGTAGACATAGTCTTTTATGACGTCGAGACCGATCACATCCCAATCGCCAGGACGATCAAGTCTGCCGCTATACGCATCCCCCGTCATGGTGACAGGCAGTGACCCTTCGTCCCCAACAGTGTCGGGTGGTGTTGTCACCTCGGTCGCGGAAACTGCGTAATAGCCTGTATCAGTGTCGGCATTGCGCAGCGTCACATAGGCAGTGCCGTCAAAGGTACTTTCGAACGCCAATCGGTTCGCAAACCCAGTTGGATCGCGTTGCGCCAGAATGGTTCCGTCACTGGTGACAACACTCTCGATAACCGGATCATCCATCCCAGAGCTACGCGCATCACTGCTGAAAATATAAAACGCACCAGCCTGCGCATCAAAGCTGAACCAATCTGCATCATTGGCGAAATCTGCACGTCCCGGTACAAGCCCGTCAAACGAGATAGCCCCGCTGTTGGCAGGACCTGCACTAAAGTCATCAACAGATCCCAAAGACTGCAAACTGACCTCATAGGTGCCTGTTGCAGATTGCTCTCCTGCTATTGCGACGTAGAACAATCCGTCACGTGGTGCGGTAAATGTGATGTCTGCATTGGCGTTCTCGGTCAGATCGACAACACCGGACAAATGTGAAGTGCCGTCTGATACGAACAGAATATCGGGATAAGCTATCGCGTCTGCAGACGCCCCCTTCTGCGCTTGCAGACGGTAACTGACACCTTCGGCGAGATCCATCGCAAGCCAATCAACATCGCCAACGACCTCGATTTCACCTTCGACCGTTGTATCGGCACCCACGCTTCCAACGGTTATGGGGCTGGCATCATAATCATCATCGGGATTGCTCGGGTCCGGATCCGAACCGGGAATTATGCGCAGGCTATACGCGCCCGTGGCTGATCCCTCAGCCGCTGCGGCAATCACATAATGCTCGGTCGTATCCGGCCGAAAGGTGATCCGAACACCATCATTCAAATCGCTGGCCGAGTAATCCGCAGATTCCAATTTAACGCCATTGGACCTGTAAATCCCAGCAATCTGCGGAGACGATAGGGCATCTGCACCGTTAGACACACCCAACATATCAATGCGGTATGTTCGCCCGGCCTCCAAAAGGACCTTTAGCCAGTCCTCATCACCGGCACTGTCGATCGCGCGCTCTTGGGTTGCGTTTACTGTAATCGCAGATGCTCGTCTGACATTCTGCGCGGCATCATCCGGACCCAACGGATTAAACAGCTGATCGTTTTCCGGAATGCCACCAATGCCAAAGCCGTTCTGAACCTGCGCCACTTGAAGGTCGTATGCTCCGGTCTCGCCCTCTTCGCCACTGATCGCAATGACATGGGTACCGGTCTGAAACGCGCTATAGATCAGCCTTGCGTCTTTATTGGCACCGCCATCTTTCTTTTGTGTATCAATAAATTGAACAAGATCGGCATCGTAAATGCCTGCGATCATCGGGTTCGACAATGCCGCGTCTGATGACCCACTTTTGACATCGATCTGATAATGCTTACCCGCTTACAGCTCTATCTCGAAAAAATCAAGATCACTTTGGAACTCAACCCTTACAGAAAGGGCACTGACCACATCAAGAGAGCCGCGATCCTGTGGCTCGGGCCCAAAATCGTCAGGCACGTCGCTGTAGTCAGGTGGAGGTGGATGCCCCCCTGGGACATCTTCCTCGTCGGCAAATTGCAGATCAACTGGAACCCCGTTGGCATCGGGTCCAAGATTGGTCACCGTCAGCGTATAGCTGCCCGCAGCCTCGCTTTGTGCCCCGGCAACAAGAAAATAATAATCCGACGCGGGCGCAGTGAAAAATATGCGCGCCTCCAATCCCAGACCGCTATTGTCATTCCATGATGCGTCGAAAGTCTTTAGATCAGAGGTTCTGATACCAAAGAAATAGGGATCTTGCAGCGTTCCATTGTCAGAATAAATACCCGTCAAATCGATTTGATAGCGGTAGCCTTGCTTCATAAAAGACCGAAAGTAGTCCGCATCATCAAATGTTTCGATCGAACCCTGTACAGAAGCCGAGGTGCTGTTGGCATTAACAAGGCCCGGATCAGTGCCATCTTGCGAGTAATCGTCTTTTTTGACATCAGGTGACGGCACAACCGACACTTTGTATGTCCCATGCCCATCGTTATTGGATCCCACACCAAAGTAATAGTCGGCAGCATCAAAGTCGTAATACAGTCGGGCATCGTGAATATTGTCCACGTTATCGCGTGCTGTCCCTGAAATGACTGCTCCTGAGGAATCCCGCAAGTCAAGTAACCTAGGATCAAGCAATGTGCCATTGTGGCTGTCTGCACCCTGCACCTGAACCGCATATCTACCAGCCTCGGCAAAGGTCACTTTGAACCAGTCCTGATCATCGGCCTGATCTATCGATGATATCCCCGTCTCACCGACAGCTAATGCAGATGCACCTTGCCAAGTGTCGTTGTCTTCATCATCAAAACCGCCATCATCGGCAGCGCCGATATCTGTCGCGCTTAGCGTGTAGGTACCAGTGCTATCATTCTGCGATGCAACTTTGATAAAATACACGGAGTCTGACAGCGGAGAAACATCGACAATCAGTTGGGCATCTGTTCCAGCGCCCCCGCCTGTCGCAGCATCCAGCTTACTCCCAGTATCTGTGTATATACCCTCTATCTCAGGATCAGCGAGCGTCCCTCCCTCGGACGAAGTCCCGCGCATATCAATCTGATAGCGGCGGCCCGCAGACAGCGTGATTTTAAAAATATCCTCGTCTGACCCTGTTTCAATACCGCCTGAAACAGCTGTTCCATGAGACATCGTAGCAGCCGTTTCAAAGGTGTCACCCACATCACCCGGCTCTCCGTCGATAACCCCCGTGCCTGGTCCAGAGGCGAGATCATAGAACTGAAAGATGTAGTCACCCGTTCCGCCGTTGTAATTGGCCTGCGCCCCCACAAAAATGGTCTGATCGGTCGTGGCGGTGTAAGTGATACGTGCATCAAGGCCACTGCCACCGTTGTTATTGAATGGCTTGAACTGCGTTCCACTGGCGTTGGTAATCCCATTGAGAAAGGGATCAGGCAGGCCCTCGCTTTTCATATAAAACACATACGTCCGGCCAGCAATGAGTGAGGCCTTGTACATATCTATATCCTGGGCGGACTCTATGGTGCTTGCAACGTTGGTACCCACGTCGATTGTTTGCGCGGTCGCAATCGTATCACCGATATCGGCAGGATTCGAAGGACCGCCGCCACCGCCGTTATTGCCTGTAGCTGTATAAGTGATCTGATAGCTGCCCAACCCGTTATCTGCGGCCCGCACTGCGATATAATACGTCCCCTCCGTGCCGGCTGCAAAGGTGTGATACAGGCGCGCCTCTAGATCATCATCACCCCCGTTGTTATTGGACAAAAAACCACTGCCATCAGGCTTGGTCTGTGCCACAAGATCTTCGTTGTAAACG
>JAYQEA010000012.1:4947-8217 GCA_038138625.1 Roseivivax sp. | reverse complement strand
CGGTAGATCTGCGGGTCGGTCAATGTCCCATCGCCAGAGCCCGCGCCCGTCACATCAAAGCGGTAGCGAACGTCCGGTTCCACGTAAATCTGGAACCAGTCGATGTCATTTGCCGAATTCATCTCGGCCGAAATTATCTGATCTTGTTGTAGGTAGCGCGCGGTGCCGAACGTCTGGCCAATATCGTCCGCATCAACAGGGTCCGAGGGATCGCCTTCCTGGGTCACCGAAACGCTATATTTACCGGTCCCCTGCGCTGCGACAGCAAAATAATAATTTCCATTGGCCGGCACCGTGAACGCGTAATCTACCCCTTCACCACTATTCTGCAGATTACTGCCCGGCAAAAGATCGGCGTTGCTATCATAGATCCCAAATAACCCGGGATCATCCAGGCTCAACCCTCCGACAGTATCGCCCAAAAGAGTAATCTTATAGGCAGTTCCCGCAACCAAGGAGATATAATACCATTCGCGCAGCTCCCCTGTCGACAAACGGCCTTCATCCGGGACATTTATTTCCAGCTCATCGGCAGTGCCAAGTTCAGCAACCAAGTCCATCAGGATACCACCATTATCAACGCACGCGCAGCGACCTCAAAAAAAGGCCGCAGACACTCATAAACCGCCGCTCTTAATGCAGAGTTTCGAATACTCTGACATCAAGACCGATTATCACGCGCGGCAGACGATCTGGTGGGAGGTGGGCCCAAAGACATCGCACTTAGCGCAATACAACGATTCAGAGATATCATATCAGACGCGCTTTTGTGCCATTATTTTTGCCCAAATTGCAGAATCTAGGCGTTTTTTCGCCACTGTAAGAACACAAAATTAGACAATATTCGCAATCCGACACACATTGTTCTGCGCGCGAAAACAATTCAAAATCCGCGTTGCTGGCAGAGACCATCACACGCCAGATATCGGTCTGATTCCACGTCTTTACCCGGATGTGAGCGCGTAGCGCGGGCGCGGGCGCCCGCGCTACCTATTCTGCAGCGATCGCTTCTGCGGCCAACACCCGGACCGCGGCAAACTTGAACTCGGGTATTTTGCCATAGGGATCGAGGCTGGGATTGGTCAGAATATTTGCTGACGCTTCGACA
The DNA here is from genome assembly GCA_038138625.1 of Roseivivax sp. Lineage (GTDB taxonomy): Bacteria > Pseudomonadota > Alphaproteobacteria > Rhodobacterales > Rhodobacteraceae > JAQXDR01. Next base: position 7,109 of record JAYQEA010000012.1, on the reverse strand, counting down.
TACGCAAAGGGGACAAAAACCATTTCTGGTGAGACAGCACGATCTGCGCGTGCCAAAAGTGTGATTTCGCCACGTCGCGATTGGATCGTGACCTTACCGCCAGCCACGACCCCCAATCTGCGCAAGGTGGATGGATGCAAAGAACAATTGGCTTCGGGTTCAATAGCATCCAGAACGGTGGACCGACGCGTCATCGATCCGGTGTGCCAATGTTCTAGTTGACGTCCGGTGGTCATAACCATCGGATATTCGTCATCAGGCAGTTCGTCTGGTGGCACCAATGAGGCGGGTGTGAACTTTGCCCTGCCCTCAGCGCGTGGGAAACCGTCCCCAAACACGACAGGCTGACCCGGATCATCAGGAGACAAGCTAGGGTAGGTAACCGCAGTTTGCTGCAGTCGATCCCAGGTGATGTTGTCCAGACTCTGCATCGTCAGCTTCATCTCGGCAAAGACTTCGCGGGGATGGCTATAGTCCCAATCCAATCCACACCGCTGCGCCAGCTCGACCTGTATTGCCCAATCCTCGCGTGCCTGTCCCGGAGGAGACACAGCAGGCCGGACCATCTGGACCTGGCGGTTGGTGTTCGAAACAGTCCCAGATTTTTCATACAATGCCGATGCTGGCAGGATTACATCCGCATAGTTCGCTGTTTCTGTTACGAAAATATCCTGGACAACCAAGTGATCAAGTTTGGCCAATGCGGCACGAGCATGTGTCACATCGGGATCGGACATGGCAGGATTTTCACCCAGAATATACATTGCTTTGATGTCGTCGGCATGGACTGCATCCATAATTTCAGTAACCGTCAAACCTTTCTCGCTCGAAAAATCCTCAGACCCCCAGACACCCGTAAACTTGCCACGAATGTCATCGGACGTGACTGTTTGATAATCTGGCAGGAACATCGGAACCAATCCGGCATCGGATGCGCCCTGAACGTTGTTTTGACCCCGCAGCGGATGCAAACCCGTACCCGGACGTCCCACATGACCACACATCAGTGCAAGACTGATCAGACAGCGAGAATTATCGGTGCCATGGACGTGTTGGCTGACACCCATACCCCAGAAAATCATGCCCGACCGAGAGGTGGCAAAATCACGGGCCACCGCGCGCAGGGTGGCTGCATCGATTCCGCAGTGATCTGCCATGAGCTCTGGTGCGAAGCCCTTCAGATGCTCTTTTTCAGCCTCCCAATTCTCGGTGAAACCTGCGATGTATTGTGCGTCATACAACCCCTCTTCTACGATCACATGCATGATCGCATTCAGCATGGACACGTCTGCACCCGGCTTGAATTGAAGCATATGCGTGGCAAAGCGTTTCAAGGCCTGTCCACGCGGATCCATCACAATCAGCTTGCCGCCACGCTTGGTAAACTGCTTAAAATACGTGGCTGCCACAGGATGATTTTCGATCGGGTTGGCGCCGATGACAATCGCAACATCGGCATTTTCAATTTCATTAAAGGTTGCTGTAACCGCGCCGGACCCCACGTTTTCAATCAGCGCTGAGACCGACGAGGCATGACACAGACGGGTACAGTGATCCACGTTGTTGTGGCCAAATCCCTGACGGATAAATTTCTGGAATAAATAGGCCTCTTCGTTGGTGCATTTGGCACTGCCAAAACCCGCAACTTCCCTGCCTCGCCCCTTCAGTCCCTCGGCGGCTTTGCCCAAAGCTTCGTCCCAAGACGCTTCGCGGAAATGGGTCCACGGGTTGGAGGGATCTACGTTTAACCCCTTGGCTGGTGCGTCGTCCCTGCGGATCATCGGCTTTGTCAGGCGGTGTGGGTGATGGATATAGTCAAATCCGAAGCGCCCCTTTACGCACAACCGTCCTTCGTTCGCAGGGCCGTTTATACCTTCGACGTATTTTATCTTGTCATCTTTGATTTTCAGACTGACCTGACAGCCGACACCACAGAAAGGACACACCGATTTCACCTCGCGATCAAAATCTGCGCTGTCTCCGCGTTGATCAGCGTCCGTGACCGTTGACGGCATCAATGCACCGGTTGGACAGGCCTGGACGCATTCACCACAGGCCACGCAGGTGCTGTCGCCCATGTCATCGCCAAAATCAAATGTGGGATATGCGTCATGACCGCGCCCAGCCATGCCTATGACATCGTTTACTTGCACTTCGCGGCA
>JAYQEA010000012.1:0-4847 GCA_038138625.1 Roseivivax sp. | reverse complement strand
TGGAATGTACCACCATACCGTTGGAAGGTGCCCGACAACATGACGCCGCGAGTGTTCGTTCGCCTTCAACCTCAACCACACAGGCGCGGCAATTACCATCAGAGCGATACCCGACCTGGTCTTTATGGCATAGATGCGGGATCGTGGTGCCTTGGCGTTTGGCGACGTCCCAAATGGTTTCACCGGGCTGCGCGGTCACGTCCTGACCGTCGAGAGTGAATGTGATCTTGTCCGACATGGTTATGAACTCTCGTTTAGATGGGTCAGCGAACTTGGAACTGGGCCACAAAGGCTAGAATATTTTGGATCAGGGGGATTTGCTCTTGCAGGTGGGTATCATCCAGATCGCCGTTTGCATCCACAAATCCCGGCATGTCGATCTGCGCGACCTGCGCGCAGTAATCATCATGCATCCCGTTTGTGCGAAAGGCGTCCGGACCAGCCGCAAACAAAAATTCGCTCTGCGGCGTCAGGATCTGGGAAAAGACCTGATGATAGGTCTCCGACCCTGTGCAAGCCAAAGTTTTCGCCAGGGCGTCGTAGTAGGCCACGTCATACTCATCCAGCAAACCGCAGCTGTTGCGCAGTTCGACCGGCAAATGGGCCATGGTCACAGATCGTATCGCGGCATCGAACCCTTCTGGATTGCGATCCATCATCTCTGTGTGATCCGTCAGGCACAATTGCTGTGCCACCGCCGGAGCCGCGCAAAACACCAACACAGCGCCCAGGCGCATGCTCATATCTCGTCCCCGAAATGTTTCATCGTCAACCGGATCGGGTTTGGTGCTGCCTGGCCCAAGCCACAGATTGATGCGTCAGTCATAACGGTGCAGAGATCCTCCAGCAGATCTGCATCCCACTTGTCCGCCTGCATCAACTTGACAGCTTTTTCGCATCCCACCCGGCATGGCGTGCATTGACCGCAGCTTTCCGCTTCAAAAAAGCGCAACATGTTTAGCGCCGCATCACGGGCTTTGTCGTGGTCGGACAACACAACCACAGCGGCCGAGCCAATAAAGGTGCCATGTGGTTGCAAGGTGTCAAAATCCAGCGGAATGTCATGCATCGAAGCGGGCAAAAGCCCCGAGGACGGACCGCCGGGTTGGTAAGCCTTGAAGACATGCCCATCAGCCATACCCCCGGCCGCAGCGATGATATCGGTGATCGTGGACCCCGCCGGCAAAAGGTATACCCCCGGCTGCGCCACACGACCAGACACCGAATAGCTGCGCAGACCCTTGCGACCGTTCTTTTCAACCCCGGCAAGAATTTGAGGACCCTCACGGCAAATTCGCGCAACCCAATGCAATGTTTCAATATTATGCACCAGCGTAGGCTGGTTAAAAACCCCGACCTGCGCGACGAACGGTGGGCGAAGCCGGGGGATTCCGCGCTTGCCTTCGATGGATTCGATCATCGCGCTTTCTTCGCCGCAGATATAGGCGCCTGCCCCACGGCGAAGCTCGATATAGCCCGGCGTGACCAGACCGGCCGCCTCAAGGGCTTTGATCTCGGCCGCCAAAATATGTAACACCGCTGGATATTCGTCACGCATATAGATGAAGACGCGCGTAGCTTCGACTGCCCAAGCCGCAATCAACATACCTTCAAGGAAGAGATGGGGCACGCGCTCAAGGTAATACCGGTCTTTGAATGTGCCCGGCTCGCCCTCATCACCGTTTACTGCCATGTAACGTGGGCCGGGGTTTGCCCGAACAAAGCCCCATTTACGTCCGGATGGAAAGCCCGCGCCGCCAAGGCCGCGCAGGCCAGCAGACAAAACAGTCTCTTGAACTGTTTCCCAATCCCCATCGGCCCGCAGTTTGGCCAAGGTGTCGTAGCCCCCCTGTGCACGGTACTGGGCCAACGTCTCATAGGCGGGAATATCTGCATGAAAGTCTCTGGCAAGGATCGCCTGATCGACCGTTTTGGGGGTGGCGTGATCAATATGCCGGTGCCCGATTTCCAATACCGGCGCAGTGTCACAGCGCCCCATACAAGGCGCGCGCAACACCCGCACTTTGGCTGGATCATGACCTGCCTCAAGTGCCTCTATCAAAGCCTCGGATCCGGCAAGTTCACATGACAGTGAGTCGCAGACACGAATGGTCAGATCCGGCGGCGGGGTCTCGTCTTCGCGGATGGGGTCAAAATGGGCGTAGAAGGTCGCAACTTCCCAAATTTCCGCCATTGAGATCCGCATCAGTTCAGCCAGCGCCCGCAAATGCCCTGCCGACTGATGGCCATAGGCGTCCTGAATAAGATGCAAGTATTCTATCAATAAATCGCGACGCAGTGGATCCTTGCCCACAAGCGCCTGAACCTCGTCCAAGGCATCGTCCAAGAGGGCCCGGCCCTTTGGTTTCGATCGTCCTTTTTTACCGCTGCGACCCGCGCGCCAAACACCATCCCCATTGTCATTGTTTTTATGATCGAACGCCATGGCTTGACCCTTGTCGGTTTTGCTTGCCCCAGTGCGAGCTTTCTCTGTCTTGACGGAATATTCATGACTGCGTCAATGTCGCGATATCGTCGATTGATAGAAAAATTCTATCAATACCGAAATTCTTACTTTGATTTTTAAATCAATATAGATCCATGGATGGACATGGTGATCGCAGCGCGCTAGCTAGTCCTGTATGAAACGTGCCATGGATTTAGACGCTTCGGGACTGCTATGTCCCCTGCCCGTGCTCAAAGCTCGCAAACAGCTTTTGGGAATGCAGGACGGTCAGATCCTACGTCTTGTCACAACAGACCCTGCTGCGGTCGTCGATGTTCCGCATTTTTGCACCGAGGCTGGTCATGAATTACTGGACCAGTCCAAGGATGGCGCGCAGACGATCTTTTTGATCAAGCGGGCGTCATAGCCCGAAGCCGCTATAGGGAAGATAACTGACAAGAGTACCCGGGGTGATGTCCATCGCGCTGTCCGGTAACTCTACCAATCCCTGCGCCCATGACAATCCGCTGATACGCCCAGAACCCTCAGATGCAAATGTTTCTGCATGCCCATCGTCTGTCAATCTTGCACGCAGATACTCACGCCGCCCTGATTTTTTGCGTTTGGTAAAGGCAGCAGGAACCATAATCTTTTGTGGTGCTTGCCATCCGGCACCGGACATCATCGACAATGCCGGATAGGCAAAAATAAGCGCGCAGACAAATGCGGCAACCGGATTGCCTGGAAGCCCAAAAACGGGAACCCCTCTGTACATGGCCAAGGCAAGCGGGCGCCCTGGTTTCAGCGCTATACGCCAACTGACAAGATTGGCTTCGTCTTGCAACAAACGACTGACATGGTCCTCATCCCCGGCAGATGCGCCACCCGAGGTGATGATTACGTCCGCCTCGGCCACACCTCGTTGCAAACGATCCCGAAGCGCATCCGGATCATCCAATGCTTTGCCCAAATCCACAGGCTCATGACCCCAAGCACGGATCATTGACAACAGCATTGGCCTGTTGGCGTCATAAATCTGGTGCGGGGCGACAGGCGCACCAGGGTGCGCTTCCAATTCATCACCAGTCGACAGGACGCCAACCCGTAACGGCTGAAAAACCCGAACATGCGAAAGGCCCAATGCCATCATTAGCGCCAAATCCGGCGCACGCACGCGATGGCCTGCCAACAGGAAAGAATGGCCCGTAATAACATCTTCGCCCGCGCGACGAGTGTTTGCACCGGACGTGACAGGGCCGTCAAACACCACGCGGGTTCCATCACTTGCAGTGTCTTCTTCCAGTACTACACTGTCCACACCTGTCGGCAGGATGGCCCCCGTCAGTATACGCACTGCCTGCCCGAAAGGCACAGCGCCCGCAAAAGGGCGACCAGCAGCGGCGCGTCCACCCACCAAGGGCAAACGGTTCACGCCCGTCGTCGTGGCAGCATGCGCAAAGCCAAAGCCGTCCACAGCACTGTTTGCCATTGGTGGATGAGACCGCAGTGCGGCTACAGGTTCGGCCAGAATGCGACCAACAGTATCGCCTATGGCCACGGTTTCATGCCCAACCACGGATCGCAGATTTTCCTGCAATCGTGCCTGCGCTGCATCTACTGGCACCCATGCCACACCTTGCGGCATGGCAAAGCAGTCATCTTTCAGACGTGGTGGAACCAACGCGTCCGTCATGTGTCGTCCTTTTTTCGGGCTGCCTGCGCCAGAACATCCTCATGTCCAACGCCAAGGATCCAACCCTCTTCGGGATCACCCGCACGCAACATATCGTCAATCACACGCGGGTCCAGCGCCCAGATCGCCTGCGCCATCACGCGCACCTGTGCACAATCCAGAACTTCGTCTGGCTTGCGCTGCGCTTCAATCACTGCTTTCAAAAGTGACGGGTAGATCTCGGCCAAAACAATTGGGGCCACGGGGGCTTCAAAGGGCCACACCGCCAGATCAGGTCCAAACCGCATTCGCAATTCATGCAGATGCGGAAGTCCTGTCAAGGATTGCGATCCAACGCTGCCGACGCCACTCAGCTGCCAGCATGACTTTGGCGCAAAGCCCCGTGCCCGCGCGACTGTTTCAACTTTGCGGTACTCTGACAACCGGGACGGTGGGGGTACCTTGGTTCTGGGCAATCCAAGAACGTCTTTCTGGCTTCCATTGCCCCAAAACGGTCCTTTAGCAGCAAAGCTTTTATTGATCTCACCCGCAAAATCCCAACGGTTGTTGGTATTGCTGTCCGTATCCGTGATCCCCTGCGCCAGCTTTTGCCAAACGCCAAACGGGTCCGGCGATACGGTCCATGCCTCGGCAAACACCTTGTGATAGCCTAATGCAAATTCGAAACCCACAAGAACGCGTTGCTGGCTGGCACGGGCATCGCTGATC
>JAYQEA010000011.1:17919-52510 GCA_038138625.1 Roseivivax sp. | reverse complement strand
ATATCAACCCGTGCCTCTATTCACAAAACCAAAATTTCGCGGGCCGTAGCCGCGTTAGAAGCGCGCCGTTACCTACGGCGAACAATCAACCCGAAAGATCGCCGTGAGGCCGTCTTGACGCTGACCCCCGCCGGTGTCGCAGTCTATCAAGATTTGCGTCAGGTTGCCAAAAGTTACGACACAGCATTGGTCGCCGGTTGGTCGCCACAAAAAACACAAGACCTTCGCAAAATATTACGAGATCTCGCTGTCCGACCTAAGCACACCAATTAGCCTGAGCTAGCACCCGACTTCACCACCCTCGGCAAAACTGAATTTCAAAAAGTCCAGAAAGGCGCTCACCTTGGACTGAATGACGCGACTAGGGTGGTACACTGCGTGGATAGACAGAGTTTCGACAGGCAGCATGGGCATAATATCAACCACCGAACCGTCCGCCATGGCGTCTTTAAAGATAAACGATGGCAGATACGCGATCCCGACACCCGCGATACAGGCATTCAGAAGAGAATGGTCATCGTTGATCGCCAGTGTACCGGATGTTCTGATCTGACGCACTTCTCCGGATGGCGCCTTGATCGACCACACATGATCAGAATTCGGATGGGTATAGTGAAGCAAGCGGTGGCTGCTCAAGTCATCCAACCGTTTTGGAATCCCGTATCTTTGCAGGTAGTCTTTTGACGCAATAAGCCGTTTTGTTGCTTGGGTCACATGTTGGCTTCGGAATGTTTGATCATCCGGTTCACCAATACGCAAGCTGACATCGAAATCTTCGGAACTGCCGGATACGGACTCATCTGCGACCAACATCGTGACGTTTACTTCGGGAAATTTTGCAAGGAATTTGGTAACGAGGGCACTGATGAATTGGGGGCTTAAATCATTTGCAGCAGCCACTTTTAACAATCCAGACGGTGCCGCTTGAAAAGATGCAACCAAGGCATCCGCTTCGCCAGCATCGTTCAAAACCCGCCTTGCGCGGTCATAATATGCCAATCCGATTTCAGTTGGGCTGACCCGCCGTGTCGTTCGGTTCAGGAGGCGCGCGCCAAGACGGGCCTCCAAAGAGGAAATATGCTTCGAAACCGCAGACTTAGAAATACCCATTTTCCGCGCTGCATCCGTAAACCCGCCTTGGTCCACGACATTTGCAAAAGCTTCCATTTCCATTAGGCGGTCCATACCGCGCTCCGTCTCATTGTGCATCCCTTTGACACTTTGCCCTTCGAATAAGGCATGACTGCGGCGTTTGACGGACATTAGATTGGTCATTTTTCCGACTAATGCCTCTGAATTTGCCCCTTTTGAAAACATTCGAGCCATCCCAAGCGGGCTGCGCAAATTCAATCTAACCAACATGGATAGTAAAGATTGCACATCTCTGGCGCAGCGCGTTCAAAAACGCGGGCACCAATAAGTCTTGGGTCTATAAACCGAGCGGCCAGCCACGAAATAAGAAAACCAGAGGCTGGGCCAGACAAATGACCCCAAAGCACGTCGCCGCGTCTTCTTGGTGATAGTTTTGAAAATTTAAAGGTAGGTACTGCGTTAGCCATGCGGCCTTGGCTGCATTCGATAGAGCCGTTCGGTCATGCCCAGTTGTTTGTACCCGGCGGCACGTACGGTCAGGATTTCGAACAACTTTTCCCAGGGTTCTCGCCTGTCGAGTGTGCGTGTCATGATCGGAATGATATCTTTTCGAGGTACTTGCGTAACGTTCAGGCAAGGTAATTATTCATGCGTCCCAAAAACGCTTCAATCTCAGGTCCGACTCTTGGGATCTCGTCCATAGTAAGTGTTTTTGCCACAGAAATGAAGTCATTGGAGTCAGAAACCAGGTCTTTAAACGCGTTGCTTGTGGGATGACTTACAGCATCTGCAAACATTAGGACGATGATTGGTGTCCTTTCTTGGTTTCTCTTCCACCATTGTAACTCTTGTTGGCACCACTGGGACTCTAGCCACGGCTTAGTGACTATGAAAGTCATTGCCTTGCACTGTCTAATAGCAGCAAGATACAGGGAACTCCAAACAGGGTTCAAAGTTCTGTTTTCTTTCGTCACGGCCAGTTTATGATCCTTTGCCGATACGGCGTCCACAAATACATATGACTTATCAGTCCAGCTTTTTCTTTCCATGATCGCTTCACGCAATGCGATGGTATACTGAAAGCCATTATTGGCCGATCCAAAGCTAAGCAAAATTTTGGTGGTACCAGTAACAGCCGATCCTGCGACAGCGGCTTTGGCAAGGACATTGGCCCCATGACGATGGGCCTGAGAAACCTGAACCTTGCCCATGCACTTTTCCCCTCTCGACTATATACCATTATCAGGATATTAAGTTTCAGTGTCTCGATCAAGTTTCCAGTTCGAGCTGGTTTAGACATCTGATGCGTGAACTAGGTGCGTTTTCTGGTTCCGATGTAAGTTTGGCTCAGGAATTTTGCATTGATATCTTTTAGACAGATCGGTCAAAGCGCTGCTGTGGCGCAACCGGTCAAAAAAACGTCACAATAGTCTATCAAACATGCACTGACCAAACAGCTAAAGGGATTCCAATCTTCCCGACGTGCCAAAACTATGCGTGACAGATCTTTCAGTAACGCCGCCCATTTGCTGGGTGACCCTTTATAGGTTCTCCGAAAGATTGTCCTATTCCAAGGCCTCATATTAAAACCATGAACCCGTCGCGATGCCAGCGGATGACGCGTCAGCAGGTTGCAAAGGTTGGTCTCCGTAGAATTTATATCAAGCTAAATTCAAGTAATTTCTTGGTCGCCGGTCCCCTGAAAGCCGCCTTTTTACATCCGGTTTCACCATCCCCGGGTTCTGTCTGGATCAATAGCATATTCGGGTCCTTTGAAGCAGTCAGAATTCAGCAGTGACTTGAAACTACGGCCCAACAATATGACAGATCCTCACCAGTGCATGATATGTTTTAGTGTTGCACGAGTTAGACCCCCAGAAATCGTAAAGCTAAGCTGGGTCAAAAACCATGGGGCTTGAATTTATTTTTTGATTGAAGGGCCATGGACACACGCAGAACACCGATGCGGACACGTGGCTCTGATTTTCCTCTTGCCAACAGCGATTTATGATGATGTGGGCGTCATGCGCCCACGCCCTGACCTATGCCTCAGGGACGCCTGGCAGCCTGTTCTAAGAAAGACCACAATCCACCAAGTGCAAATGCCCAAACATGCAAATTGGCAGCCATTTTTTGGTTCTTGGCAAGCGCTACTCCGCCAAATCAAAACTCTCGATCAGCAATCTCAGTTTTTGCTTTTTGCATGCTGCCCAATATAGCGCCGTTTCTGTTTCTGTGCATTCCAAACGCATCAAAACAGACGCTTTCGTCAGCAAAGGCCTAGCGATCAGATGCTCGTACGTTTCGGCCGGATTTCAGATATTTCAATCAATAGTCCGTCTTGGTGAACAGATGACACCGCAAAAGAAGCAGCGGAGACTTACGTGCAGCACCATTCATCCACGCAAGACCTACTCGCGCACCCGTGAGACGTAGGTATTCATATTTGTTTTCAAATCTCAGCGCCGAATTTACAGTCGCACCGCAAAACAGAGAAAACTCTATAAAGTTCGCTGTACTCCGGCCGATGGCGTTTACAAAAGCTGCCGCTATTAACCATAAAAACGCCTGCTTCGCGCCACAAAATCTTGCTGTAACAGTTTCATCTGAATAGATACACATGGCGCCACTTCCGTCACCGAGGAAAAATTGCAATCTAGCGGCAGCATAGGAGCGAGTTTCATATGGCCAACGGCAAAGGATATTTTGAGCCGCAAGACATCCAGAACTGGCTCTCTGCGAATTCAAACCGGATCAAAGCGGTTTTCAATAAAGACATCTCGAAGGTAGGCACTTTGGATGTCAAGATCCAAACCTTTGACGCCCATTGCTTTATCTTGCATGTTTGGACAGGCGATCTCCATAGGCGCATCAAAGCATACAATTCGAATGCAAAAAACTTGGCAGGTTATTGCAGTCGAGAGACGAAGTTGCTCGGCGCGCTGAACGGGACCGGCCTTGCACCATATCTTTATGATTTTGACCCAACAGAGAACTGGTATATCTCCGATTGGGTCGTAGGGTCGGAATTGCATGCAACGGTAACCCAGGACAATATCGTGGCGATCAGCTTTGAGGTTGGTCAGTGGCTTGCCAAATATACCCAAGCGATACTTAAGATTGACGCCTTTACAGAGGCTGGCAACAAGCAACACAAAAACTGGCGTGAATACCTCGTAAATTACGGCGGCGTGATCGAACAGGCAACTTTGGAATCCGAAGCAGATTTTCTCGAAGATCTGGCCTTAGACACTCGATTGGTTGCAAAGGACGATCCCCATTTCGGGAACTTTATCCGTGCCGACGATGGTCAGCTTTTTGGCATAGATTTCGAGATGTCGACCCTGCGTCCGTATGGTTGGGACATCATGGTGACCGCGCGCGCCCTATTAAGAGCCTATCCCGGCCCGCAATTCGATCATATCGATGCATTGGTGGATGGCTGGGCGCAGGGCACGGACTGTATCGATCAGGACAAATTTCGCAAACTGGTGCGTTGGTTTGCAGACAAGACAGCATTTGATGTGAATAACCCGACGGTCGAGGGTTTTAGGCAAATTCTGCATTCATATAACGCAAATTCTGCGGTTCCTGCGGCGAAAATCATGCAAGTTCCCGGGTTTGAAAACGAGATTGACGCTGTGGACGCAGATGTTCAGCAAAACCTGACGGCACGAATCCGGTCTTTGATCAGCGAAGCGGACCAACCCTTGGCTGTTGAGGAATACTTCTCAAACGGTGCGACACCCCAAGATAGTGGGACGGAAGAGGTTAGCCTGAGGCTGGCAAAAACATGTGAAACATGCCAGGGGTCCTGCTGCTCGCGTGGGACACAAAATCTGGCCTATCTGAAAGAGGACGCCTTGTATCGCGCAGCGCACTACTTGGGCACGAGATCGCTTGCAAAAGTCATAGATGCCTATGTTGACCATATTCCCAAACTGCATGTTAAAAACTCCTGTTTTTATCACACCTCTACGGGCTGTGCCCTGCCCCGTGAAATGCGCTCGACGATCTGCAACACGTACCAATGTGGTGCCGCCCAAGCCGTCAGCAAAATGACGGCAGAGCTTGCCCCAGATGTGCCTGTTATCGTTGTGGCTGGTCATCATACAGAGGTGAAGAGGGCAAATGCCGTCAGTGAACAGGTCTCGAAGAAGCTCAACATAAAAATCGACAATACCCGTAGGGAAAACGCATAAACAGAGCCTGAATATTAAGACACAACACACGACTGAGGCTCCGTTAGGCTGGCACGGGCTTGTTGCTAAATCTATTTCTGGTGGCGCTCGCCTTCTTTTTTAAGTTTCTAAATAACTTTTGCCTGTCTTTTCAAAGGTCGTGTCCAGCCGCGTATTTCAGTGCCACCAGGTCATGGCTTCTCTAAGAGACTTTCAATAAGTCGTGCTTGCCATCCTTTAAACCGGACACGGATTACGCCTTGCAGTTTTTGACACTTATAGCCTTTTGGTGTTCAGAACTGGCGTGATCCCTGATGTGTTTTTCATGCGGTGCAGGCGTCGGGTATCACTTGGTATTCTAATCGTTTGGCGGCACGAACTCTAAAGGTGCGATGGAATGAGACGGTTCACATGAACTTGGCAATATACGGCCGGATTGATGTGTCGAAGGAAAAGCTTTCGGGCGTGATCGCCAATCGCGCTATGCGCGATGAAACTGAGTGTTTTTGCGCCACCACAAACGCACCGATCCATGTTGAGAAGCTGCTGAAGAAGCCTTCGCAAACGGGGGACCTATGGCTGTTTACGCTCAAGTGGATCCTACGGGTGGTCGGGGTGTCTCCCCAAGGTTAAGGAATTTGAACATCCTGCGCTTCAGATAGTCCTGTAAAGAGTTGGGAAGCGGCCCGACATGCCACAGAGCGTTTAGATCCGTTGGGTTGCCACGTTGGAAAGCTGACACCAGATTGGCATCTTGGCCCAGTTATGGATGCTCAACATGCAATGCACGGGATGGGCTTTGCCACTTTTGCCACCTGCATCGCCCAGATCGGCGACATTAGGCAATTTGATCAGCCCAGCAAACCTATGGCTTGTCTGAGTTTTGCTCCCAGTGAATATTTCGCGGAACTGGCGGATGAGACGCAATGGTATCAAACGCGCGGGATATGCCCGTGTCAGACATAAAATAGATGAAGAGGCATGGACATGCTGGCCCCCTGCAAAGATTGCCAAGCGCAAGCTAAATCTATTGCGCATGTATAGTTGCCTTCAGTTCGACAAATTTGTTGGACAGTGCATCAGTCAAACTCACACCCGTTCCAATCGCAACCCAAAAAGTTTAATGGCCCGTACAAATGGCGTCTCAGCCCCAGGCCGCCCCCCAAGGAAAGCCTACCCACCTCTGATCCAGACCCGCGAACGACATCGCGAAACGGACTGAGTACAGCCGCATAACATTGAATCCGATCGCAGGCTATTTGTCGCTGGTATGCCCGATCCGCTCTTCCTCCACCGCTCACCTGCTTTCATCCCTGCAGAATATGCGATGACAGCGTAAAGTGCCCAAGACCACTTTAAACATACATTATGAATTCAATTTTTTCCTGATAGCACGTCGGTTTTTTTCTCTGGTACTTGGACGTTTTGCAGGCTATGCGCGCACGGCTTGATCAAAGGAGTCTCCATGCCGTCAACGCACACCAAAGACGTCTATGGCGTTTCGCAATGGGGCCGCGGTTTGATAGAAATCACTGCGCAGGGGGACATTGGCCTATGCAACCCGCGGAGGCCAGATCAGGCGCCTATGGCATTGCCGACCATTCTTGAGGAGCTGAACGAGCGCGGAATAAAATCACCCGTACTGCTGCGTGTGGCTGGGTATCTGGAACAGGAAATTGCGCGTTTGAATACGGCCTTTGGGCAAGCTATCAAGAAAGCCGGCTATCAAGCGGTTTATCGCGGCGTTTTTCCCATCAAAGTGAACCAACAGGCCCAAGTCATTGATCGTATCGTTGATATCGGCCGTCCTTGGGGCTTTGGTCTTGAGGCGGGATCAAAGCCTGAATTGGTCATTGCTTTAGCGCATCGTTTGTCGCGCGACGCCCTGATTGTCTGTAATGGCGTCAAAGATGCAGAGTTCCTGCGTCTGGCAATCCTGTCTCGGAAACTGGGTTTCAATACTGTTATTGTACTGGAAAGCCCTAAAGAAGCAGAAACTGTTGTCGAAGTGACCAAACAGCTTGGCATCGAACCCTTATTGGGCGTGCGTGTCAAACTGACCAATCAGATCAGTGGGAAATGGGAGGAAAGCTCTGGCGACAGGTCCACATTTGGAATGAACACGGACCAGCTTTTGCGGGTTGTGGACATGCTGCGCGGCAAGGGTCTCCTGCATTGTCTAAAGCTGCAGCACAGTCATCTGGGCAGCCAGGTGTCCGATGTAAATGATGTGCGGCGCGCTGTGACCGAGGCGTGCAGATATTACACGGAATTATGCGCAGAGGGTGTGCCCCTGACCCATCTTGATCTGGGCGGTGGTCTCGGGGTCGACTACACGGGCGAAAAACGCGCTGGTGAGAATTCGATCAACTACACCGTAGAAGAATACGCCGCCAATATTGTGGAAACAGTCGGCTATGCGATGGATTCGGCAAACATAAGCCATCCCATCATTGTCACTGAAAGCGGGCGGGCTGTCGTGGCGACATCGTCCATGTTACTTTTCAACGTGTTGGAAGCAACGCTCTATGATGCGCCCGATGCACCAGAAGTTGATCCGGATGACCATCATCTTGTCCATGATCTGGCGGCTGTGGCAGGTTACCTGACGGCTCAGCGTGTTCAGGAATGCTGGAATGATGCCCGTTTTTATCGTGATGAACTGCGGGCGCTGTTCAGACGTGGTCATGTGGATCTTCGTCAGATGGCCCGTGCCGAACGAATATACTTGCGGCTGATGGCCCGGATCAAGGCGCTTGTGGCTGCCGAAGATACCAGTGCGCTGGCTGATCAGATGGCGCAGATTGCCGATATTTACCACTGCAATTTTTCGTTATTTCAATCCCTACCAGACGTGTGGGCCATCGATCAGCTTCATCCAATTGCCCCACTACAAATGCTGGATCAACCACCAGATCGACGGGCCATTTTATCCGACATCACTTGCGACAGCGATGGTCGCATTGACCGCTTTATTCTCGCAGATGGTCTGGCTCCATCATTGCCAGTGCATGATTTGCCAGATGATCAGCCGTATTATCTTGGGGTGTTTTTTGTCGGTGCATATCAGGAAACACTGGGTGATCTGCACAACCTCTTTGGCGATACCAATGTCGTTACCATTGACTTGCGCAGCGATGGTGGGTTCGACCTGCTTCACGAACAAGAAGGGGATACGATCGCACAGGTCATGGCCTACGTCGAATTTGATCCAGATGATTGCATCGCTGCTTTCCGCAGCATTCTAGAAAGTGCAATCTCGGCCAAACAAGTCACACCGCGAGAACGCAAGCAGATTATGTCCGCGTATCGCGAGTCCATCACGGGCTACACGTATTACGAATAATCCCAGCCACGAGGAGCATCAAAATGGGCAAGACCTTGGTCGTCGGCGCCGGAGGCGTTAGCCATGCAGCAGTACATAAAATGGCCATGAACGCAGATATCTTTACGGAAATTACGCTGGCCAGTCGTACAAAATCCAAATGTGATGCCATTGCAGCAAGTGTACTTGCCCGCACCGGCGTGCAAATCGCAACGGCCGCTTTGGATGCGATGGATATTTCCGCAACCGTTGCCCTGATCGGGCAGACCAATGCAGAGTTACTGGTCAACCTTGCGTTGCCCTATCAGGATTTGGTGCTGATGGAGGCCTGCCTGCAAGCAGGATGTCATTATCTGGACACAGCGAACTACGAGCCCGAAGACGAAGCGAAATTTGAATACCACTGGCAATGGGCGTATCAGGAAAAATTCCAAAAGGCTGGCCTTACCGCCATTCTCGGCTCGGGTTTTGACCCGGGTGTGACATCAGTATTTGCAACATGGCTGAAAAAGCACAAGCTGTCTGGCATTCGTCAGATTGATATTCTGGATTGCAACGGCGGTGATAACGGTCAGGCCTTTGCCACCAATTTCAACCCGGAAATCAATCTGCGCGAGGTCTTGGCCGATGCCCGGCATTGGCAGAATGGCGCATGGCATGTGACACCAGCGATGACCCATAAGGTCGCCTATGATTTCCCCGAAGTCGGGGAAAAAAATATGTATCTCATGTATCATGAAGAACTGGAAAGCCTGTCCACCCATTTTCCGGAAATCGAGCGCGCCCGCTTCTGGATGACATTCGGAGATGCCTACATTATGCACGCGACCGTCCTGCAAAATGTCGGGATGACCCGTATCGATCCGGTGATGCATGACGGTCAGGAAATCATTCCGATCCAGTTCCTGAAAACGCTGCTGCCTGATCCGGGCGATCTGGGTGCCAAGACAACTGGGAAAACATGCATCGGTGATATCGCGACCGGTCCTGCCCAAGACGGATCAGGAGAAAAGACTTTCTACATCTATAATATTTGTGATCACGAAGTGTGCTTTGCTGAAGTCGGCTCTCAGGCGGTTAGCTACACGACCGGCGTTCCTGCAATGATTGGGGCAGCTCAGGTGCTAAAAGGCAATTGGATCCAGCCAGGTGTTTGGAATATGGAACAATTAGACCCAGACGATTTTATGGACATGCTAAACGCGCATGGTCTGCCCTGGCAGGTTCATGAACTTTCAGAACCAGTCACCTTTTGACCCACTGAAAACGGTATACGATGCATAAATGTTGGCGGGGTAACTGGTCCAATTTCCAAAGAAACGACACCCCGTCTTCACCAGAGGTTTTGCAATGTCTGAATTGATGCCCACCCAAGCCGGCGCCCCCGGTGCCTTTGCACGGTTTGATCTGTTCCGCGTTCCCTCGCCCTGTTTTGTCGTTGACGAGGCTGCCATTGCGCATAACCTTGCAATTCTCGCAGAGGTCCAAACCCGCTCAGGGGCACATGTGCTCGCGGCGCTCAAGGCCTTTTCCATGTTCTCTTTGGCATCCCTTGTGCGCCAACATTTACATGGCACCTGCGCCAGCGGGATATATGAAGCCCGACTGGGACGGGAATCCTATGGTGGTACCGTCGCAACATATTGTGCAGCCTACAAAGACAGCGATATCGACCAAATCCTCTCTTTATCAGACCATGTGATCTTTAACAGCCCTGCACAAAAGGATCGTTTCCTGTCGCGGGCGCAGGCTATGGGCGTCAGTATAGGTCTGCGTATCAACCCCCAACATTCAGAGGGGGAAATTTCCAAATATGATCCCTGTGCGCAGGGCTCTAGGCTTGGCACTCCGATCCATCAACTGACAACCGACGCCCTTGATGGGGTCGACGGCCTCCATATGCATACGCTGTGCGAACAGGGCTTTGCGCCCCTGTTGAGGACTTGGAAAGCGGTGGCACCGTCTGTGCAAAGCTATCTTCCAAATCTCAAATGGCTGAATTTTGGCGGCGGTCACCACATCACCCGCCCGGATTATGACCGCGAGGGACTGATCCGTTTTGTGCGCGACATACGCAGCCAAAACAACGTGGATGTTTATCTCGAACCTGGTGAAGCTGTTGCTCTTGATGCAGGTATCTTGGTTGGCGAAATTCTGGACCTGCCTCATAATGAGATGGATCTGGCCATCACAGACATCTCTGCCACATGCCACATGCCAGATGTGATCGAGGCCCCCTATCGACCTGCCCTTTTGGGCGAAACCAGCTCTGGCCACACATATCGTCTTGGGGGCCCATCCTGTCTGGCCGGAGATGTCATCGGGGATTATACATATCCCACCCCTTTTAACATCGGGCAGCGCATCGCTTTTTTGGATCAGGCCCATTATTCAATGGTCAAAACGAATACATTCAACGGTGTTCCCCTGCCCGCAATTGCCTTGTGGAATAGCAAGACGGATCATCTTAGAATTGTGAAAACATTTGACTATGACGACTTCAAGGGACGGCTGTCATGACCCCATTTCTGGACAGCGAATTATCCGCAGACGAACGGGGTCCCCGGGCGCGCTTTCGCGTGATCCCGATGCCCTTGGAACGGACGGTCAGCTACGGTTCAGGGACGGCAAAAGGACCGCAGGCAATCCTTGCCGCCTCAAACGAGTTGGAAAGACTATGCATGGGCACCGAGGCCTGCGCTCGTGGGATATTTACAGAACCCGAGGTTGACTGTACCGGACCGCTGCCTCAGGTCATGTCGCGTCTGGCGTTGCGTACTAAAAATTCAGTGCAACAAGGGGCCATCCCTGTCACTTTGGGCGGTGAACATTCCCTAAGCTATGGAGCCGTAACCGGGGTTATCGAAGCGCTGGGCCGTCCGGTAGGTGTGCTCCAGATTGATGCCCATGCCGACCTGCGTATCGCATATCAGGGTGAACCGCACAGCCATGCCAGTGTAATGAATTTGCTCGCTCAAGACGGCGTGCGCCTTGCGCAATTCGGGGTCAGGGCACTCTGCGCACAAGAGGTTGCAAACCGTCATAAAAATAGGGTGTTTTATGTGGATGCAGAAGATCTTGTGACAAACAGACGTCATGCCGTGGATCTGCCTGACGATTTTCCGGAAGACGTCTACATCAGCTTTGACGTCGATGGACTGGATCCATCCATCATGCCTGCCACGGGCACTCCGGTACCGGGTGGACTGGGTTATTATCAAGCCCTGCATCTTGTGGAACACGCACTTAAAGGCCGTCGCTGTGTTGGTTTGGATGTGGTCGAACTGGCACCCAACGGAAACACCGCTTGGGATTTTACGGCTGCGCAAATTGTCTATCGTCTGATGACGATTGCCCAACTGTCTAAATAGCCGTCAGGCTGACCATGTGATCGCAACAATCAAAATCAAAGCAAGCGTCATAACCGGCGCCCAGAGCCTGCGTTCCGCAACTGAGGGCGTGATCCAGTTCAACACGGTCGTTATGACTATCATGCCCGTCGCCGGCCATATGGTCCAACGTGGCCAATGTGGCCAGTACCCCTCTGTCGACAAGACCGCCAACGCAATTGCACCCAGAATAATAACAGAAACTGCCGCAGCAATCCGCCCTGCACGTGGCAGAGCCCCGTCGATCTGGCCCCCTTGGGTCAGCCGCCCCCAAGGGGCGCCAAAGATTAATGCAAACTGAAAGCCGATTGCCCCCAAGAGGATCAAACAAAAAACATAAACCATGGCGCCCAACGATACGCTTCAAATAATATTCTGACAAACAGTTGCCAGGAACAGACATTTGCCTCGAAAAGCAGGGTCCATTTACTGATGGCCCCCGCCCGATGATCAATATCAATTCGCGTGTAATTGGTTTTGGGTCAACCAAACAACTCCAAAAAGAAGAAGCGCCGCTGACAGAGCGCTGGCGATCGTCCGCACAGTGTTCCAGAACGTCCAGCGGGGTACATATGTTTGCATCCAATAGTCCCGCGTGGAGCCTGAAGTCGTCTCCATGCCAGCCAACGCTTCATTCATTGGGACATTAAAGAAAACGGTGACGCAGAAACATCCGACGATGTAGACAAGCCCGGCCATCATGACCAGTGTTCCACCCAAGCCAGACAGCCCAAAAGCACCGTAGCCTGCGATAATCAATGATGCGGCGGTCATTCCAAGCAACAAGGTCATAAAAACCCATCGGAAGACCTCCCGATTTATAACTTGCATGGCTTCAACACCGCCATGTCCACCGGTGAGCGCAAGAGAACGCATGATAAAATCGGAAAACGCAAGAAAAACGCCACTGACAAGTGCATAGGCAATGATGGCCAGTTGAAGAGCGATAGAGATGAAGGGTGACACTTGATTGTCCTTGTCTGAAAAAAAAGAGTTTGTGGCGCGCCATATGGGCGCACGGCGGTTTTTTTATGCTGTGCCGGTAAGACCGAACGGGCGCCCGTCAGAAGCAAAGTGACACAATGCCGGACCGGCGAATTCCAAGATCAACGCCTGGATGTTATCGGGCGAGGAAAGGCCAACGAACGCAATCTCTCTTACGCGACTTCGGGAAAGACCAAGAATAGAACGAGCATTACAGTCGCAGCCAAGCCAGCTCCGGCCCTGTGCAGCTCGCTCAACACGTTCGGATTATTACCAATTGTGAGGCCATAGCCCGCATATAAGACATACGGCATCACAATGATCATCGCCCCAATCAAAGACCGGACATGAGGCGCAGGCTTTTCTCAAACGAATAAGCAGCCACAAGACTGCCCTTGCGCAGGTTACAAAGACTATGCGGCGATGGTCCACATACCTGATTTTGCCGCAACTTCGGCAAAGGATTTAAAGTCACGGGCCGGGCGACCAAGAGCACGCTCGACACCATCACTTGTGTGCGCGTTCCGTCCATCAAGAGTTTCTCGGGCAATCGAGGTAAAAACATCTGCCACAAAGTCACCACCCGAGGCCGCAATATTTGCGTGAAAGTCCTCAAATGTGATTGGAACATGCTGAATATGACGGCCTAGTGTGTCCGACAAAACCCCTGCCATTTCCGCAAAAGTCATCAATCTTGGGCCAGTGACTTCATAACGTTGGCCCAGATGCCCTTCTTCTGTCAGTGCCGCAACGACGACATCGGCGATATCATCAATGTCGATGATTGGCTCGAGGATATCACCACCGGGCATAGGCAGTACTCCGCCGAGGATCGGATCACGCAAATAACCTTCGCTAAAATTTTGAGCAAACCAAGCGGCCCGCACGATCGTGAAAGGCAAACCCGAGTTGCGCACAACATCCTCACCCATACTTGCAAAATGTTCGCCACGGCCGGAAAGCAGCACGATGTGCTCAAGTCCGCTTTGTTTTGCAACGGCGGTAAAGGCATCCAGTTTCTCAACAGCGCCGGGAAAAGCCAGATCAGGGAAATAGGTCACATAGGCTTTGGAGACACCGCTAAGCACCGGAGCCCAGGTGGCTTGGTTCTCCCAATCAAAGGGGATGTCAGAGCCTCGGGACCCACGACGTACGGCCACGCCTTTTGCGTCAAGTTTACGGGCGACCCGCGATCCAGTTTTGCCGGTGGCGCCGATGATGAGGATGGGTTGATCAGTCATTTTCTTAATCCATTGGTTGTCGTTGATGGCCAATGTTTAGAAGAACCGGCATGCTCCGGTATTGACAGCAAACGCCAGTATTTTGACATCTATGGCCAACCACGCACACCAAAACGGACAAATCGCGCAGATTTGGACCTATTTGCGATGCCAAAAGCCTTGTGACCAATGGAATTGCTATCTCAGGGATTTGCGGTAAATCGCGGGTGTGACACCCATCCATCTTTTGAATGCGCGGTTGAACGCACTTTGTTCTGAATATCCGGTCAGAAAAGCAATCTCGGACAAGGCATAGCGTTTCTCTTGCAACATGGCCGTCGCGATTTCGCGCCGTGTCTCTTCGGTAAGCGTTTGAAAACTCAAGCCCTGTTCGGAAAGGCGTCGGTGAAAGGACCGAGCGCTCAGTCCCAGCTTTTGGGCAATATCGGCCATTTTGGGCAAACCCTCACTCAACGCCCGCGCAATTTCACTTTTTGTCTGTGACTGCAAAGCCGGCTGCGCATCAATCTGGGAAAGCTTTTGGTCAAGATGTGACACAAGAAACCGTGTGATGCCTTCATCGCCAAGCAAATTGGGCTGCGACAGGGCCTCAGGCGACAAAAGCATTGCGTCCCTGTGGGCCCCAAACTGAACCGGACAGCCGAAATAGGCTTCGTGATGCTCCACCGATTCAGGCGCGGGATGTTTGAAACAAATCTGCAAGGGCGCAAAGGGTCTGGGTGAAACCTGCCGGCAAAGCGATACTGCACTGGCAAAGTCAGCTTCTATCGAAATCCGCATGCCAAGCCTTCGCGCGCCCTCCCGGTGTTCGATAAACAGCACACCTTCTTCAGTGTCCTGTATCTCATATCGCGCGACACTGGTCCAAAGACGCCAATATCTTTCAACACGCAAAAATGACCCCAACAGATTGGGCGCCGCTTTCCACGCAAGGCCAAGTGCGCCGTATTCATCCGGACGCATTGCCTTGCCTATAATCAAGGGCCAAGAGATCATATCTCTTTGCAGGGCTACCAGCTCTATCATTTTGTAAAAGTCATCTTCGTCCAACATATGCTGCGGATCCACTGGACCATCAATGTCCAGCCCAACACAGGCGAGTGCCGCCCGCGCATCAATTGTATCGCCCGCAACGTCGACAATCTTTCTCGCAAAGAGTGAAGTGACTTGGCCCATGTCTTCAGATTAAGTCCTGACTGCGCACATTCCAAGTCCCCCAACAGCGCCAAGCCTTGTAAAAAATCTGCAAAGTTAGAGCGGTCCACAGGCATGATGTGCTGCAAACCATATCTAGCAGCCAAGCAGAAGGATATCCTGTGCGTACAGGTCTGGTCACCAGACGGAATTCGCAGTGGCTCTTTAAATCAGCACAAACTGCAAGAAGTCGAGCATGGATTGATCCGAACCTGACGGGTTACTGAACCACTCCACGCAAAAGCTCAATAAGCTTGTCAACTTCTTCCTGTCCCAGACGGGACTGGTATTCTGCGTCCTGATCTTGCACTTCCTGCCGGATTTGCTTCATGCGCTTTTTTCCTAACGCAGTAGGGAGCAAATTTATCTTGCGATGATCGGATTGCGCCACCTGCCTGTGAACCAATCCGTCGGAAACCATCCGGTCCACCAATTTGGTCAAGGTCGGCGGGTTCATCAGGACGACCTCGGCCAGTTGCCCCATCGTCAAGCGCCGGCCTGCATCCAAGGTTTCAAGGATGCGCCACGCTTCGATTTGGATACCATGCTGCTTGAGACGCGCGTTCAAAGACGCTGACATTTTGCGATGAGCCGCAGCTAATGCGTAGGATAAATAATCCTGAATGGAGTTTGGGGTCGTTTGCATGGGAACACCTGTATTTTTCAATCAGAATTTATTTGACTTGGAAAGTAAAATCAAATGGTATGTGAAGATTGCCACGAGGTCTGGAAAAGGCAGCCATTTTGTCACCGCTTTTGGCCGTACCGACTGAACTTGCGGAACTGCGCGACAACCCTGTACTGCGCGGCAAGGGGACATATCGGATTGCCCTTCTGATACCACTGTGCGGTGCTGCGGGACTTTGGGCGCCCTCCTGCATCTCAAGCGCACAGGTCGCAGTGGAAGAGCTGAACCGAACAAACGGAATCGACGGCCGCAAGGTGCAGCTGATTATGATAGACGCTGCCATGGAGGCCAGTATTCCCATCGAAGAAACCGTCAACGACCTGATTGAAACGGAATCGATCGACGCAATCGTGGGAATGCACCTCAGTTCTGTTCGCCATAGGCTTAGCAAGATTGTCCGTCAACGCATTCCCTATATCTACACGCCACTTTATGAAGGTGGAGAGCGCACCGACGGCTTGTTCGCCATAGGGGAAACACCCGATGAACAGCTTGGTCCGTCTATGGAACACCTCCAGAACGAATATCGTCCCCGAAGCTGGGCCTTGATAGGAAACGACTACGTCTGGCCCAGAACATCCCACAATTATGCCAAAGCAAAGCTTCAAGAAATGGCCGTTGGACTGACGTATGAAAAATACCTGCCATTTGGCCTAAAAAGCATGAACCAGTTTGTCGAGGAAATCGCGAGATCTGGCGCGGAAGCGGTCCTGATCTCTTTGATTGGCCAAGATGCTGTCACGTTCAATCGCGCATTTGGAAAGGCCAAGCTGGACGATCGTATGATCCGCTTGTCATGCGCTCTGGATGAAAACGGTTTGCTTGGGTGCGGGGCCAGCAACAGCAAACGCATGTTCGCGGCCTCATCGTATTTTGGCGGCCTGCCAACCGAAGCAAACGCAGCCTTTAAGGAAAAATACTATAGGGTGCATGGCGATCAGGCACCGGTTCTGAACACCTTGGGTCAATCTACCTATGAAGGGGTCCATTTTCTGGCTGGCCTGATGCAGCGCCACGCTGCCGTCTGGCGTGAACATAATGTGTTTGATGCTCTGCCAGTGATCTACCGGAGTGGGCGCAAACAGCCATCGTTCAACAAAAGTGAACGGGCACCCATCTACCTTGCACGAGCTGATGGCCTCAATCTAGAGGTAATAAAAGAACTATAAAACAATATCTTAATTAAAATAACTTTCCCTTTCAAATAATTTACTTGAAAAGGAAAGGAAAATCCCCCACGCTTTGGCGATCAAATAGATAGCGGGCCATAGGTCTGACCATTGAGCATCTGGGGGGAATTGCCTTGGGTTGGGTAATCACGCTGGTTTTACTGGTTGTCGTCGCACTGATCGCAATCTGGTTTCTGCAAAGATACTACGCAAAAGCAACCTTAGATGCTGCGCTGGTCCGAACCGGATTTGGAGGACGTCGTGTCATTACCGACGGCGGTTGCTTATCTTTGCCCATTCTGCATCAAATTCAAAAGGTTTCCATGGGGGCACTGGCCTTCTCCATCAGTCGCGAGGGCCGCGACGCTGTCCTTACACGAGACAAGATGCGGGCCGATGTGCAGTTTGAATTCGAACTTCGAGTGGCTCCCACAGATGATGGCATAGCAACAGCAGCACAGGCCTTGGGGTCGCGGATCGCACGCGGCGGAGAGACTGTGAAAGATGTTTTTGCCGGATCGCTTGTCGACGCCATTCAGCGCGCAGCCGCCGCGCGCACATTAGAGGAAATACACCTCGACCGATCAGGATTTTCCGCTGATGTCGCAGACATTATTGAAACTCAATCCGCAAAGCTGGGCCTGACCCTTTTATCTGTCTCGTTGATAACGGTTGATCAAAGCGACTTGGGCCAATGGAATGAAAACAATGCCTTTAACGCACAAGGCATGCGACAGCTGGCGGAGTTGGTTGCGCATCAACGCAAGGAACGTATTCGGATCGAAACCGAGGCAGAGGTTGCCGTCCGTGAAAGCCACCTCTTGCAACACCAAAGGCAGCTCGAGTTGCAGCGCGCAGAACGCGAATCCGAAATTGCACAGAAAGAACATCTCGCCAAGCTAGAGGCAGATGCAAATTCTCGCGAAGAAATGGCCCGAGACGCAGCAAAGCTCGCCAGTGAAACCACCCGAATTGACTCTGAAAAAAGGTTGAAGGTGCGGCAAGTGGAAAGCGACGAGACCCTGCGCAAGGCCGAAATGGCCGCCATTCGCACACTGGAAGAGGAGAAAATCGAGAACGGAATCTTGATTTCTCAAAAAAAGGCAGCGGAAGCCGAAGCACTTGCAGAGGAAGAGAAAGCGCGCGCGCAGGTCATTCTGGCCTCGGAAAACGTTCAAGCCCAGAAGGAACGGGCAATCGCGGAACGCGAACGCGAAATCGCCAGCCTGAAACAGCAAAAAGAGTTGGAACTGGAAAGTGCACGGGTCAAGCGAGACGTTGAGACATTGTTAGAAAAGGCCAAGGCGGACGCCACAGCAAAAACCAAAGCCAGCGAAGCAGAACGTGTCAGCATGGAGGCCGAGGCCGCGGGCCGCGCTGCTTTGAATCAGGCCGAAAACACACTTGGGGATGCTGTGATCCGAATGCGGCTGGAAGAGCGCAAACTTGACCGTCTGCCAGAAATCATGACGCAGATGATGAAACCCGTTGAAAAGATCGACTCGATCAAGATCAACCAGATCTCTGGCGCTGGTGGCGTCGGTGGTTCAGGCACAAGTGACGGCGTGGACGGCGCATTTGGCGCCGCAATGGACCAGATCTTGGGAATGGCCGTGCGCCTGCCTGCGATGAAGCAAATGGGCGAAGAAATCGGACTGGATTTCGATTCCAACCTTGCGGGTCGGACAGCCGATTACGCCAACCGGATCAAAAACAAAACAAAAACCGATAAGTGACGGGCAAAGCCGTCCACAATCCAACAGGAATGACATTAGAAAGGAAACTGATATGTCACTGAATCGCCGTAATTTTCTGACCAGCACGGCAGCCCTCGCAGGGACGTTGGCGCTGCCCCGCGTGGCGATGGCTGCAGACACGATCAAGCTGGGTTCGATATTGGATGTCTCGGGCATCTTTGATGCCTACGGCAAGCCCATGAACATGGGGATGCGCTTGGCCGTGGAGGAAATCAACGCAGATGGCGGTTTATTGGGTAAGCAGGTCGAAATCGTCGCTTATGATACTCAATCCGATATGGCGCTGTATTCACAATATGGTCAGCAACTCACGCGTCGTGACAAAGTCGACGTCGTTCATGGCGGGATTTTGTCTGCGTCACGAGAAGCGATCCGTCAGACCATGCGCAAAACCAAGACGCCCTATTTCTATAATGTGCTCTATGAAGGCGGTGTTTGCGACCGGAATATCTTTATAAATGGTATCACACCTGCCCAGCAGGTCGAGGCGCTGGTCCCCTACGCGATGGGCAAGTCGGGAAAGAAAGTCTACATCCTGGCGGCCGATTATAATTATGGGCAGATCACTGCCCGCTGGATTCAGAAATTCGTCGCCGATAACGGCGGCGAGACCGTGGGCGTTGACTTTTTTCCGCTAGATGTCAGCGATTTCGGCTCTACGATCGCGAAAATCCAATCTGTGGGTCCAGATCTTGTGATTGCACCGCTCGTGGGTGGCGCACATCTGTCGTTTTTCCGGCAATGGGCAGCTGCTGGCATGAACACCCGGATTCCCCTTGCATCAACCACCTTGGGCGTAGGAAACGAGCACAAGGTTCTGACGCCCGAGGAAGGCAACGGAATTATGGTGGCTTACAATTACAGTCAGGAGCTTGATACCCCTGCAAACAACGCCTTCAAGGAGCGGTGGGCTGCCGCTTATGGGGATACAAGCCTCATCCACGAAATCGCTGTGTCGAATTATCAAGGTATCATGACTTGGGCCGAAGCCGTTCGTCAGGCGGGTTCGATAGAACGCGAAGCACTGATTGCAGCACTAGAATCGGGGCTTTCTATTGACGGTCCTGCGGGCAGGGTCACCGTAGACCCGAAAACGCACCACGCGGTTCTGGATGTTCACATCATGGAAATGGAAAATCAGGGTATGAAAGTGATTGAAACACTGCCCCAGCGTCAACCGATCGATACGCAGGCTGTGTGCGATCTGGCTGCCAATCCGAATGACAACACACAATATGAAATCGAAATCTGATCACGAGCGATTTCTGGTGGGGAGGTGCTGCCGCCCCACACCGCCCTGATAGATTCTCGTCTTTGCAACGGAAATGCGTGCTCATGGACTTAACCGTCGTCATTCTTGTTGAAATGCTCTACGCGGTCGCCTCACTGGTTCTGATCAGCGCGGGCCTTGCCGTTGTGTTCGGCATGATGAAAGTGATTAATCTCGCCCACGGCGAATTCATGATGATGGGTGGATACGCGACCATTACGGCCGTCAACTGGGGCGTGAATATTTTCGTAGCCATTCTGATCATTGCCCCGCTTGTTGTCGGCTTGATAGGGCTAGTGGTAGAACGGGTGGTCATCCGCCATCTGTACGGGCGATTGGTCGACACAATGTTGGCCACATGGGGTCTCAGCCTGTTTTTCATTGGTCTCGCCACCATGATTTTCGGCAATACAACAACAGGAAT
The DNA here is from genome assembly GCA_038138625.1 of Roseivivax sp. Lineage (GTDB taxonomy): Bacteria > Pseudomonadota > Alphaproteobacteria > Rhodobacterales > Rhodobacteraceae > JAQXDR01. Next base: position 31,796 of record JAYQEA010000011.1, on the reverse strand, counting down.
TTCGACACCAATTCCCGGCTTTTCCGTCGGCAATTACCAGATCAATGGCTACAACTTCTTTATTATTGTGGTCGCAGTATTTTTGTTGTTCGGGATGTTTGCAGTTTTAAAGGGGACCCGAGCAGGCCTGATCGCGCGCGGTGCGATGCAAAGGTCAGATATGGCGGCTGCATTGGGATATAGCCCCGACCGCATCTATATGGCTACCTTCTTTTGCGGCTGTGCTCTGTCCGGTTTGGCCGGTGCGGTTCTGGCGCCTTTGGTCGGCCTCGTGCCAACGTCTGGCGGGGCCTATATCGCCAAAGCGTTCATTACCGTCATTGCGGGTGGGCCCTCCCTGATCGCTGGCCTTTTCTCAAGTGCGGGATTGTTTGGCATTGTAAATCAGGTGTTCACCTTTGCCATTTCGCCCGTGATCGGTGAAGTCGCACTACTTGTTGCGGCGGTCGTCCTGCTTCGTCTGCTACCCCAAGGCATTACCGGCAAGATCTTCAAGGGAAAGCTCTGATGCAAGGGAGCCTGTCAAAAGATGCCATAATGGTCACGATCGTGACCGCCATCCTGATCTGGATCATGCCGTTTATCATCAGCACCTACACGCTGACGGTACTGATTATATACGGAATGCTTGGATTGAGCCTCGGACTGATCTGGGGGTTCGGTGGCATCTTGTGTTTTGGCCAGGCTGCGTTTTTTGGTCTTGGTGCATACACCTATGCCATTGCGGCGATCAACTTTGGCGAAAGCACGATCCCCATGCTGCTTGCCGTTTTGGTGCCCGCGATTTTTGCAGCGCTTTTGGGCGCGATGATGTTCTATGGGCGGCTCACAGACGTCTACCTCGGCGTTATCACGCTGGTTGTGACCCTGATATTGTTCAAATTCATAAATTCCACGGCCGGACCGCAATATGTGATTGGCAATGCGCGTTTGGGAGGATTCAACGGCATTCCGGGCTTTCAGACGCTGAACATTCCCGGGCGCCCTGACGATTACATCTGGGGCGACAGCTATTTCTATGTCTGCGCGATCCTGCTGGCTGTGGTCTTCTTTCTTGTATCAGCACTGCTCAGGTCAAGTTTTGGCCGCATTGCAGTCGGCATCCGTGAAAATGAAACCAGGATGTCTTTGATGGGATACGACGTTCGGGCGCGGAAGACACTTCTGTTCTGTGCGGGGGCAGCCATTGCTGGATTGGCCGGAGCACTGTTTGCAAATTGGGGGGAAATCGTAACCCCAAGTCTGTTTTCGTTAGGCCAATCGGCTGAAATTATCATCTGGTGTATCGTTGGTGGGCTGGGCACACGTCTGGGGCCTATTATCGGGGCCGCGGGATTGGCCTATCTGAAGTTCCTTCTCGGGCAGCAGATGCTGATTGATAACACGCTGATTACCGGCCTGATTCTGGTTTTGTTCGTTCTCTTCCTGCCCAAGGGAATTGTCCCAGCGATTTCGGATCTGTGGAAGGTCAGCATTGGACGTCGTCAACTGGGACGTATTCACCAGCAACGCCGCATTCGACACCGGAGGCGGGCTAATGGCTGAAACTGTTCTTGAAACCTATGGCCTTACGATGCGCTTCGGCGGCGTGGTTGCGTCTGACAATGTTGACTTCAAATTACATGCACGCGAACTGCGTTGTTTGATCGGTCCAAATGGTGCGGGAAAATCAACATTTTTCAAATGCGTCACGGGATTGCAGACCCCAACCGAAGGCGAGGTCTACATGCGCGGCGTAGAAACCACGCATTGGATGCCACATCAGATTGCCTCGCTTGGCGTCGGGATCAAAACACAGGCACCCAATGTCATGGATAGCCTGAGTGTGTTCGAAAATATCTGGCTGGCAGCGCGGCGGTTTTTCAACTCGCGAGAGGCCAACCGCAAGACGCAGGATATCATTGAACGTCTGGCCCTTGGCGCGATTGCGCGCAACGACCTTGGCCAATTGGCACATGGCGAACGTCAACGCGTGGAACTTGGACTTGTGGCTGTCGGAGATCCTTGGTTGGTCTTTCTGGACGAACCAGCGGCCGGGATGAGCGCCGAAGACGTCGAACGTATGACAGGTATCATCCATGAACTGAACAAGACCACTGCACTGATTGTTGTTGAGCATGACATGCAGTTCATACGGTCCATCGCCAAGATGGTAACCGTCTTTCATCAGGGAAAGATATTGATGGAAGATCACGTCGATCGCGTCATGTCTGATCCTACCGTGCGCAACGTCTATCTTGGAAAGAAAACCCAAGATGCGTGACGATGTGACAAATATCCTAGAAGTGAATGGCGTCTCGGGTGGGTACGGCAAAGTCCCTATCCTTCACGGGATCGAATTTACGGTGGCCGAAAATGAAGTCGTGGGCGTCTTGGGCCATAATGGCATGGGCAAGACGACCCTGCTCAAGACGCTGATGGGCTTCCTGCCATCCAGCGCCGGGACGATCAGGTTTGATTCAACCGACATCACCGCAATGGCACCATTTGAACGCGCGGGTTTGGGCCTGGGCTATGTGCCGCAGGGCCGCGGAATTTTCCCCCAATTGTCCGTCAGGGACAATTTACGCTTTGCATGGCATGAATACTCCGGCGCTTCGGAACGTGATGTCATGGATGCCGTGCTGACGGATTTCGCGCGGCTTCGTCCACTTTTGGATCGTGAGGGGGGCGCGCTTTCAGGCGGCGAACAACAATTGTTGGCCCTCGCGCGATGCCTGATGGGTGATCCTGACTTCCTGCTTCTGGACGAGCCAACCGAAGGCATTCAGCCGTCAATTATAGAAGAAATCGGTGAAACGCTTCTTACGCTGCGCGAAAGCAGGGGGCTGTCTATCCTGCTGGTCGAGCAGAATTTTGATTTCATCTCGGATCTCTCGGACCGCGTTCTGGTCCTCGAGCGAGGTCGCATTGCCGGCGAACTTTGCAAGGCTGATTTGTCAGATCAGGCCAAGGTCGATCAGTTCCTTGGCTTCGGCGCGGCACGTTCGACGCGGGGACAGTCCGAGCCGCGTTCGTCGGCTCAACCCGCATCTGCAACCCAAAACAAGTCTCGGGCAGCCATCCTGATCGAACCGGCTGCCACAAGTGTGGTGACAAACATGACCGTAAAACGACCGACCCTTTCGCAGATGCGTGACATGGCCAGCCGGTTTGGTATGAGCCTGTCAGATGAGGACCTGAACGAATACCGCGAAATAATCGAGCCCTACATGCAGGCCTACGACCGTCTGGACGCGATGCCGGACTATCTGCCCGAGGTGCGTTATCCCCGCAGCCCCGGCCATTTCCCGAGCCCAACTGAAAACGCGTTGAATGCCTGGTACGTGAAAACCGAAGTGCGTGGCGCACCTGATGGCAAACTACGCGGCAAACGCATCGCGTTAAAGGACACAATCTGTTTGGCAGGCGTACCAATGATGAACGGCTCGTCCATCATGGAAGGCTATACACCCGAAATCGACGCAACGATCGTGACCCGTATGTTGGATGCAGGCGCGGTAATCGCTGGCAAGGCCCATTGCGAGAACTTCTGCCTGTCCGGAGGCTCGCACACCAACGCAAAGGGTCCAGTCCACAATCCGTGGAAGCGCGGATACATGGCGGGCGGGTCCTCTGCTGGGTCCGCCGCACTGGTGGCAACAGGCGAAGTGGATATGGCCATCGCCGGCGATCAAGGCGGATCAATCCGTATTCCGGCGTCAAATTGTGGCGTCTATGGCATGAAACCTACACATGGGCTGGTGCCCTATACCGGCGCAATGCCAATTGAACAAACCATCGACCATCTTGGCCCAGTCACAAACAATGTGGCCGATAATGCGCTGTTACTAGAGGTGCTTGCAGGCGAAGACGGACTTGACCCACGCCAATACAAGCCAGCAGTCTACAGCTATACCGAGGCACTGGGACGCGGCGCACAAGGGATGCGAATTGGCGTTTTAAAAGAAGGCTTTGCCCATCCGAATTCTGAACCCGATGTAGATGCAAAAGTGATGCAAGCCGTGGATCGCTTTCGCGAGCTTGGCGCGCGCGTAGAGGACGTTTCAATCCCCGAACATCATACCGCGATGGACGCGTGGACCGCGATCACGCTTGAGGGGCTCCAAGATGGGATGATGTGGGGCAATTCCACAGGAACAAACTACAAAGGTCTGTTCCTTCCCTCGATGACTGATCACATGGCGCAATGGCAAGGTCGCGCAGATGAGTTGAGCCATTCTCTTAAAGCCTGTATGTTTGTTGGAGAACATTTCCAACGGCAATATCGCGGTCGGTTTTACGGCAAGGGCCAAAACATCATGCGGCTGTGCAACGAACGATATATGGCGGCGCTCAAGAGATTCGATCTGCTCGTGATGCCGACGCTGCCAATCAAACCCCAACCGCATCCACCAGCTGACTGCTCTCTTAGTTTATATGTGCAGCGCGCCTTTGAAATGGTAGCCAATACCGCACCTTTTAACGGTGGATTGCCCGCTATGAGCATTCCCTGTGGTCTGAGCGAAGGGTTACCCATCGGTTTGATGCTTGTCGGACCACATTACGGTGAAATGAAGATTTACCAGGCTGCGGATGCCTTTGAGCAATCGGGTGACTGGCATAACATGTAGGAGGGGATCATTATGTCAATCCTAAGCGAAAGTCTGGCTGTGCGCGTGTCTAATTCGGATGCACGCACAGAAAACACCAGCGATGTCACAGCACCCGAAGACAACAAATCCTACGTCCGCGGTCCGATGGTCCCGCCACTGGCCTACATTACCATTCCCCAACTTTTGCGAGACGCCGTATCGCGATTTGGGCCCAGAGAAGCCGCCGTGTTCCAAGAGCAGAACATACGTATGAGCTATTACGATCTGGACCGCGCCGTCGATGAATTGGCCTCGGGGTTACTGGCGCTTGGCTTGAAAAAACAAGATCGTGTAGGCATCTGGTCTCCCAACAGGGTCGAATGGCTGCTAACCCAGTTTGCGACGGCCCGGGTAGGGCTAATTTTGGTAAATATAAACCCGGCCTATCGCTTGGGTGAACTGGAATACGCGTTAAACACGGTTGGCTGCAAAGCGCTGATCGCGGCGAAATCGTTCAAAACATCTGATTATGCAGGTATGATCCGCACACTTGCGCCAGAGCTTGAAACCTGCGCACCCGGCCGCCTGCATGCGACAAAGCTGCCGTCTCTACGCAGTGTCATTGTGATGGACGATCAGCCGGGTCCGGGAATGTATTCGTTTGAGGATCTCAAAAAACTTGGGGGACCGGCCCAACAGTTACGCATCCCCGAGATCGACAAAACCCTCGGACCGGATGATGCAATCAACATCCAGTTCACATCGGGAACAACAGGCATGCCAAAAGGTGCCACGTTATCCCACTACAACATCGTCAACAACGCACGCTATGTGACGGACCGCATCGCTCTGTCAGAGACAGACCGTCTGGCAATTCCTGTGCCACTTTATCATTGCTTCGGCATGGTGATGGGGGTTCTCGGGGCGGTCAGCAAAGGGGCCACGATGGTTTTTCCTGGCGAGGGATTTGATGCAGTCCAAACACTTGACGCTTTGACCCGCGAACGCTGCACGGCGCTTTACGGCGTACCCACCATGTTTGTGGCAATGCTGGAAAAGCTAGAGGATAATCCACGCGATTTGTCCACCATGCGCACCGGCATTATGGCCGGAGCATCCTGCCCCGTAGAGGTCATGCAGCGCGTAAATTCCGAGATGAACATGCAAGAGGTCACGATTTGTTACGGCATGACCGAAACCTCGCCCGTCTCTTTTCAAAGTTTCGTGGATGACCCCACAGACAAACGTTGCGAAACCGTTGGTCGGGTTCATCCCCATCTTGAGGTCAAAATCATTAACAAGGATGGGCAAATTGTTCCGGTTGGGGCCGAAGGCGAGCTTTGCACCCGTGGCTATTCGGTCATGAAGGGCTACTGGGAGGACGCAGAAAAAACATCTGAAAGCATCGTGGACGGCTGGATGCACACAGGAGATCTTGCCGTACTTGACCAGGAGGGATTTTGTTCCATCGTAGGCCGTGTGAAGGATATGATCATCCGAGGCGGGGAAAACATCTATCCGCGCGAGGTTGAAGAGTACCTGATCCGGCATCCCAAGGTCAGCGACGTACAGGTGTTTGGCATCCCCGACAAAAAGTTCGGTGAAGAAGTCTGTGCCTGGGCAATAGCAAAGCCGGGGATGACCCTTTCCGAAGACGAACTGCGACTTGCACTAACAGGGCAGATTGCACATTTTAAAATTCCACGACACATCCGGATTGTTGAAGAATTGCCCATGACCATTACCGGAAAGCCTCAGAAGTTCTTGATGCGTGACAAAATGATCGAGCTCTTGACTTAGCGGGCATCCTTTTCCAACCGGGATGATCAGGACCGTGCCAAAGGTAGTGCGCGGATCACAAGAAATATGGCAGCCACGTAGCACTCTCGCCACTATAAAATAATGTGTAGTGGTTCAGATGGAATCTGACAGTTAGCCGTTTTTCTGGCGGCGTCTGTCAGGTCAAGTTCATTTCACGAACTTTTCCTTCCAGATTTCTTTCCCGTCGATCATAGTTTCGATGGGTATTCTGCCGCAACACATTTTGCCCTGATGCGTGCGCTCGTGGTTGTAATGATGCAGCCATTGATCCAGATCAGCCTGCAGCGCGTCGATGCTGTCATAAAGCGCCCTGCGGAACGCGGCCTGGTAAAACTCTTGCAGGATCATCTTTTGGAACCGCTCACAAATGCCGTTGGTCTGCGGCGACTTCACCTTTGTCTTCGTGTGATCAATGTCGTTAATTGCGACGAAAAGCTGGAAGTCGTGTTTGTCGACCCGGCCGCAGTATTCCGTGCCCCGATCGGTCATGATCCGCAGCGCCGGCAGATCGTGTTCTTCATGGAACGGGAGCACACGGTCGTCGAGTAGGTTTGCAGCCGTGATCGGCGTCTTGGTGACATAAAGTTTGGCATGTGCGACCTTGATTTAGGTATCGATGTGGGTCTGCTGATAGACCCGTCCGACGCCTTTCAATGTACCAACGTAGAAGGTGTCCTGTGACCCCAGATAGCCCGGATGGGCGGTCTCAATCTCGCCGAAGGCCTCATCGTCCAGCTTCTTCTCCTCAAGCGCCAGGACCTGCGCCTCAGTGAGGATCGTGCCATCTTCGACAATCTTGGCCTCGAGCGCTTTCAGTCGTGCCTTGAAGTTTGCCAGATCGTGCCGCAACCAGATCGACCCGACGCCTGATGGAGAGACGAAGACACCCAATTCGCGCTGCTCGTTCGAAGTGCGGGCCTGGCCATAAGCCAGGAAGTCCGTGGCGGATTTGATCACCGCGTCCTCTGCTGCCGGATCGACGCGATTGGCCGGATTTGGCTTGCGCCGGGTGCGCTCAAACAGCGACTCAACCCCGCCGTCCTCGACCGCCGATCTGTAGCGGTAAAACGTATCGCGTGACATGCCCATGACCTGACAGGCTTTCGACATGTTGCCAAGTTCTCCGGCCAGATTCACCAACCCGGTCTTGTGTTTGATGATCTTGTCAGAAGTATTCAACATCGTGGTTTCATTATTTCGATGGTCTTGGTTTGCACCACCATCAAAACGGACAACCATTATCTCCTTCAAGAGATGCGCCACCCCCATTTCAGCTTGCTGAGAAGGGGGCGGTGTCAGATCACATCGAGACTAATTCAAATCATGCGGTTTTTAAAAGAAGACCTGTAATCAATCAAATTTTTTATCGTCACTAAAAATGGTCTCAGCCTAAGAAATGATGGCGTCAGCGCGTACACAGCGAAACCTTATGTTTCAACCCTGTATACGAAAGACCCCGCTGCGGCGAACACCTCCGGGGTTTTACATTTGAGCCTGCTACCACAGCGCTGTTTTTTTAATCGACTCCCAACCCTTTGTGATTTCACGTGCCTCGCAATGCCGTTGAACCCCAGCTGGTTCAAACAGCCATCCCAAAACCCACCATCAACACTTTCGAGGGAGGCCTTCTGTTTCGACTTGCCCAGATCGATAAAATATACTCGCAACCCTTGATCATCAGCCCAGGCGTTAAGTGCGTGAGCTAGGATTTTCGGACCGTTCTCCACCATCAATATATCCAGACTTCCGCACTTGTGCATGACCCGCGCGGGCATTTTCAAAAACGGTCCTCCAAAAGGCGAGAAATTAACCTCCATCACAAAGCGTTCTGACGTGCAATGATCCTTGACGTTGGCCCGCCAAAATTTGCGTCAGCTTGCCAGCGCATCGGTGATGAAGTCATAAGACCGACGTTATTGGCTGTGATCGCAGATCTGCTCTTTACGACCTGCCTTTGCCATCTTTTGGTGCCTATTGCAGCGCTGCCGCCGACCTTTTTGATCGTAGACGCCTTCAAAGCGTTTAAGGAGCGCTTTAACGCTCTCGCACGCCTGCTTGACATACAACTTGCAACGGCCATGCCTTATATGTTTGCCCGACGGCGTGATCCAGCGCTACTGACGCCCACTAACCTTAGAATAAGGAATAAGACAGGCTCGATCCAGTTTCCAACATCAGAAAACAAACTCTCGTTTGGAATGGTTTGCCTGCTCAGAACCAGGCCAGCCACATTTGCCCACGGCAGAGTTCCAGCTTCACGAATCATTCTGTGGTTCAATCTGGAAAAACACATGCACCAGCAACCTGATGATCAATTCAAATGACTTAGGTGCCTCTATTTTGTTTAAATAAGATTTTTTTTGAAGCACATTTCGTCTGCAAAATGCAGGTCAATAAAACGAACTGAAATTGAAGATTCCCTCTTCTCGAAATCAAAAGATTTCGACCATTTTTTTGCCGCTGCAAACACTGCCCACGGTTAGTTTTCCATCACTCAGATCACCACTCCTTACAATCCTGACAAAAACATTTAGAATTATTATAAAATAAAAATTTCAACAAGATTGCTCAAATTTTGAAAATTAAAAATTTTGGATTGTCTTGATCAGCGCTGCGTTTTTCGTGTGACATTTTGGAACACAAAGAAGTCCATGTAACGCCCAACACCCTCCGTGACACGTGTCGAATTATTGAAAACAATCTTGCCCAAATGACCCAAAAATTGGCCTCAGTTGGATGGTTGCGCACGGCATTACCGCCATTTGTTTAACCTTGACTGAAAAGAAAAGCGTGACGCAGGCTGGATGGTGGGGCCTCGCCCGTCCCGGCGAAGCCGACCATAAAGGGAGGATAAAATGAATCTTATTAACAAAAAAAATCTAACTGATGACGAGTTGCACGACCTGTCATTTGATGACTTTGACGAAGCGATCAACCCCAAGCCTGAAGATAGTGAGTTTGATGGAATCGTTGAGGAGGCCCTGTCTCGAAGGGGATTTTTGGGTGGCGTACTTACCTTCGGTGGAATTGCTGCACTGGGCGCTGGAACCACAGCCCTGACACCTATGTCGGCAAAAGCTGCAACCAGTCGTTTTGGCTTTGATGCCGTGGGGACAAGCGTTGCAGACACGATTGTCGTTCCTGATGGATACAACTGGCAGGTTGCCGCACGTTGGGGCGATCCCTTGTTCGCCGATGTGCCCGAATTCGACCACGCAACACGTGGCACCGCAGCGAGCCAGGCACGTGCCTTTGGCGATAACAACGACGGGATGTCGATCTTTTCTGATAAAGACGGACGTCAAATACTTGTCTGCAACAACGAATATACCAACCGCGGTGTTATGTGGGGGAATAACCCAGACGGAAAATATGTCACTGATGATGACATTATGAAGGGTAAAAATGCCCACGGTCTGACGGCTTGTGAACTAAAGGAAGTCGACGGGCAATGGCAGATTGTGAAGGATTCGCCTTACAATCGACGCTTTACTCCGGATGAACCGATGGCCATCACAGGCCCAGCACGTGGCCATGATCTGATGAAGACAAGCGCTGACCCGAACGGTGAAACCGTCTTGGGAACGTTTAACAATTGCGGGAATGGTAGAACGCCTTGGGGCACTTATCTGGCTTGTGAGGAAAACTTCAATGGCTATTTTGGCACTGCTGACTCGGATGGATATACGCAAGACGCTGCCAAAAAACGCTATGGAGTGAGCGGCAAAGATCGCGGCTATGGTTGGTGGAAGGTCGACAGTCGCTTTGACGTCGCTCAGGAAGCCAACGAATGCAATCGACACGGCTATGTCACAGAGGTCGATCCATACGATCCTATGTCGGTCCCAAAGAAACGGACAGCGCTCGGTCGTTTTAAGCATGAAAATGCAGAGGTCGTCGTTAATTCGGATGGACGCATTGTGATTTACATGGGTGATGATGAACGGGGTGAATTCCTGTATCGCTATGTATCGGCAGGCTTTTATGCAGAAGGTGGAGATACCGACGACCTGATGGAAAACGGCACGCTTTACGCGGCCAAGTTTCATCCGGATGGAACCGGTAAGTGGCTAGAGCTTTCACCAGAAGCGACCGGGATGGATCAGGCCAATATCTGTATGTTTACCCGTATGGCGGCATCCACCGTCGGCGCGACCACAATGGATAGACCTGAATGGGTCGCAGCCAACCCGTTGAAGGCAGAAATATATTGTGCATTGACCAACAACAAAAACCGTGGGGTTAAACCGAACGCCGGTGGTGATCTTACACCGGTCGGCGGGCCAAACCCACGTGAGGCCAACAAATATGGTCAGATTGTTCGTTGGTGGCCCAGCAGCGGTGACCACACCGCCAATACCTTTACCTGGGATTTGTTTGTCATGGCCGGAAATCCAACCGTCCATGAAGACTTAGGTGGTGGTTCACACAATGTGACCGAGGGCAACATGTTCAATTCGCCGGATGGTCTTTCCTTCGATAACAAAGGGCTGTTGTGGATCCAAACCGACGGAAATTATTCCAACGAAAAGGATTTCGCAGGTCAGGGCAACAACCAGATGCTGATCGGAGATCCATCAACTGGAGAAATTCGCCGTTTCCTGGTTGGACCCAAACAGGCCGAGATTACGGGGATTTCTTGGTCTGCCGATCGTCGAACGGTTTTCGTCGGTGTCCAACATCCCGGCGAAAGGGGTGATTCCCACTGGCCGGATGGGGGCGACAGTACCCCACGTTCTGCAATAGTCGCAGTGCGGCGTAATGACGGAGCCGCAATAGGCTAAGTCCACACCCAGACGAAGACGCGGTTGGTTTATTCCTGACTGCGTCTTCGCTTTTATAACGTTGTGCCTTTTCCCGATCCGGCTTGAAACAAGCGAGCCTCAGGAGCACAAGCGTGAAGCACCGAAAGCAGAAACCCGACCGCTGGAGATGCCGAACACCTGCGATGGCGACGACTTCGCATTCCATAACTGACTTGGGCGATGGCGGTAGGATGTTTTGCTAAAACAGGACATCAGCAGTCGGGCACACATATTTCTGGTCAATGCACCCTACCGTCACGACTATTTCTGCAAGTCATCCACTGCGAAAAAATGGGCCATCGGTCCGTGCGCATCGTCATTCCGTCGCATTCAACAGGGGACGTTGGCCGCATTTATAGAACGCCTCAGTCGCGACAAAGCCAGCCCACACATCCCGCCGCGGCTTCGATGGGATCCACAATCGGGGCATCTACATTCCGGCGTATAGTGTCAATTACATTGACCATCCCCGCGCAGCCCAAGACAACCGCGTCAACGTTGTCGTGTTCCAAAGCGGACTTTGTCTCTGCCAAAATGCGCTGCGATGCAACCTCCGGATTGCTTTCAAGCTCTAGAACCGGAACCGCAGAGGCACGAACACGACCAAGGTAATCCCCCAACCCATATGACCGGATATTTTCCTCAATAATCGGTACAGACACTGCAAGTGTTGTCACAACACTGAACCGCCATCCTTTTAACGCACAAAAATGGAAGGCAGCTTGACCAATACCAATCACCGGGATTGACACTGATTTTGACACCTTCCCAAGAGCGGTATCATCGAAACATCCAATGATGATGCCTTGCGAGGCGTCTGCTATGGATCTGACCTCGTTCATCAAGGGCAGCTCTGCGCGTTGGCCGTCTTCGCGTCCCTGGATTGCTGCGGGTCCAGCCGTACTCGTTCGCCCCACCAGATTCAGGGATGGGGCGTAGCGTTGTGCGTCGGCCAACATGGAATGCGTCATCGCCTCGGTAGAGTTCGGGTTTATGATCGTAACAGGACGTCTCACATCAAACCCTTGCCCGCATCGCTGCCCTGCTTGGCACGCCGTTTTCCAAGTAACCACACTGTCAGCAAGAACACCCCGATAACCAGAAACGAAAATACAGTTGTCATGGTCCCAAGGGCGAAGATCACGGGTGTTGTTACATTGGTTGTCATACCAAAGATTTCCAGTGGCAATGTGTTATAGCTGCCCGCGGTCAGCAACGTGCGTGCAAATTCGTCATAGCTCAGCGTAAAGCCGAACAGGGCCACACCAATCAAGGATGGCGCAATGATTGGCAGGACCACATAGCGTATCGTTTGCCATGGACTTGCACCCAAATCACGCGCAGCCTCTTCATAGCTTTTGTCGAAGCGATTGAAGACGGCAAACATTATCAGAAGCCCGAACGGCAAGGTCCAAGTCAGCTGCGATCCAAAACCGGATGTTGCCCAATGCACCCGTAAACCCGATTGCGAAAAGATCAAACCAACGCCGAGCGATATGAGGATGGACGGGATCACCAAAGATGTAATGATCAGATAAAACACAATGCTCGACCCGGCAAAGCGCTTGCGGAACGCCAAGCCGCCCAAAACCGATACAACCACAGTCGTCACCATAACCATGAGGCCTAGGACAAAAGACCGTCGGAACGATCCCCAGATATCACCGACCGCCTGTTGTTCGAACAGATCGTAAAACCAATGCATCGATACCCCGCGCATCGGAAAGGTAAGTCCGCCCTGCGGACCCTGAAAGCTCAGGATCGCAATGGTAAAGGTTGGTCCGTACAGGAACACCAGAAATAGACCGAAGAAAGCCGAAAGGATGTAAAAAGAGGGTCGACGAGGCTCCATTATAATTCCTTCCTGATGTCAACAAACCGCAACATCAGCCCAATCACCATCAAAACCGTTATCAGCAGGATGACAGCTGTGGCAGAGGCCGATGGATATTGTAACAGGGCGATATCGTTGGATATTAATCTGCCAACGTTGGCTTTTTGACTGCCGGACATGAAGCGTACAGTTATAAAGTCGCCCATGACCAACGTCACGACAAAGATCGTACCAATCATTATCCCCGGCTTGGTCAAGGGCACAATGACATGCCACAAAGTTTGCCACGCTGACGCGCCAGCGTCTGACGCAGCCTCGATCAACGATTTGTCGATACGCATCATTGTATTGAAAATCGGAACAACCATAAACAGCGTATAGAGATGCACAAAGGCAAGGATCACGCTGAAATCGCTGAATAACAACCACTCCAGCGGTTCGTCGATAACGCCCCAAGACATGAGCGCGGAATTGGCAAGACCATTCCGGCCCAGAAACGGGATCCAAGAGATCATGCGAATGATGTTGGACGTCCAGAAAGGGATCGTACACAGCAAAAACAGTGCGATCTGCCATGTCAGGGTTCTGACATGAAATGCAAGAAAATAGGCAACTGTGAATCCGATCAGCAACGAAAACGCCCACGTGATCGCTGCATATTTCAAGGTATTGAAATACACCCGATATGTGACGTCTGATGTCAGCAGGAACTGGTAATTGTCGAACTGAAATGCAGGATAGATTGACCACTCAGTCGCCCCCCAAAAACTAACGACTACAATCATAATGATCGGTAAAACCAAAAAAACCGCCAGAACTGCGGTTAAGGGCAAAGCCATGAGC
>JAYQEA010000011.1:0-17909 GCA_038138625.1 Roseivivax sp. | reverse complement strand
GTTCAAAGTCACATTATCACCTCATGGGAATGATGGTATCTGGGGTCGTATCCTATAAATGGTGCGGGGGACAGACAGAGCCCCCCGCATATCGCTGCCAGTTTTCCGACAGCGATTGAAGATTATGCCGCGATGAATTCGTTCCACTTACGAACCATGTACTGGTTTTCATCCATAACAGCGTTCCAGCATGCCACAGCGCCCATACGGTCGTAGAAAGAGCCGCCATCCCGGACTTCACCGGCCTGTGCAAGCGGATCACCAAATGGGTTCGTGATAACATCCGTTGCCGGCTTGCCTTCGAACCAATAGCCCCATTCATTATCGCTCATGAAGTTCTTGGATGTCTCTGGAACGGCAGAATAATAACCCTGACGCATCAGGAAGCCGCCGACCCAACCGGACAGATACCAGTTGATGTATTCGTAGGCTGCATCAAGCTCCATGCCGCTCAGCGATGCGGACAGGCCGATGCCGCCGCCCCAGGACCGGTAGCCCTCTTCCAAAGGCTGATAGACGCATGGGATGCCGCGCGAGCGAACAGCTGTAATCGCAGGCGACCACATGGACTGAATGACGACCTCGCCCGATGCCATCAGGTTGACGCTTTCGTCAAACGACTTCCAGAATGCGCGGAACTGTCCTGCTCTTTTCGCCTCGGTAAAGATACCGATTGTCATATCGATTTCTTCTTTGGTCATGTTGCCTTTATCGGGGTACTTATATTCGCCCATAGATTCCACGACCATTGCCATGTCCATGATGCCAATAGAGCTGATGTCGAGGATAGATGCTTTGCCCTTAAATTCAGGGTTTAGCAATTCGCTCCAATTTTTGATCGGACGACCGATCAGGTCCGGCCGGATACCCAGTGTGTCAGCGTTATAAATGGTTGGGATGAGGGTCATCCAACCGCTCTCGTTGTCGGCAAAGCTGCGCCCACCGGGACCATCGGTAAACCCGACCGAATGCGGCGCTGTACCTTGCGCAATTACGGATTCAGGCGTAAGCTTGCCCGAACGGAAGATGCCCACAATCTTGTCGTAGTTGGCAATTTTGGACGTATCCATTGCCTGCAGATTGCCTGTCGGCCAGACCTTTTTACAGATCCAGTATTCGATGTCCGCAATGTCGAAACTGTCAGGCTGGGTCGCAGCACGCTGCGTGACGCTGTCACTGTCCAGAGCTGTCATTTCAAGTGTAAAACCGAGATCTTCTTTGACCTTGTTGGCCACTTCGTTCAGGTTGGACACCCCTGTGCCAAACTGGCGCAGCGTGATGTTCTTGGTCTCTTGACCCCACACCATCGGCGCGGGCAAGGCGGCCGCGGCTAAGGCTGCTCCACCAGTCTTGAGAAGAGATCTCCGCGAATAGCGGACCTTGGAAATCGTCGTCATGTCAGTCTCCCCGACTTGGATTATATCATACGTTCAGGCGTGCAGCGGGTGCGCGTCCTGCATCTTCCAGTCGAGACCTATGGCCTCGCCCGTATTCTTCGGATCCCCGAAGAAATCTCTATCTGTCAACGCGACGGTAACCGTCTGGTCTCCGCTCAGCGTTGCAGTCAACGAAACGTGTGTGCCTTGATATTCGATGCTGGTTATCCGGGCCTCTAGCCGCGCGGATGTCACGTCTGTGATGTTAAGCGCATCAGACCTGATCGCAAACATACCCTCGGGTAGGGACAACACATTATGGGCCCCGATAAACTGGGCAACAAAGGCGGTTTTTGGCGCATCGAACACAGAACGGGCGGGGCCTGCCTGTTCAATACGCGCGTCATTCATCACGACAATTTCATCTGCCAACGCCAGCGCCTCGTCCTGACCATGGGTCACGTGAACAAATGTAATTCCCAATTCTTGCTGGAGCTTTTTGAGTTCGGCACGCATCCGTATGCGCAGAAACGGGTCCAATGCCGATAATGGCTCGTCCAAGAGCAGCACTTGTGGGTTTGTGATGAGCGCACGCGCCAAGGCAACCCGCTGTTGCTGCCCGCCAGACAACTGATCGGGCATCCGATCTGCAAACTGTGTCATGGCGACGAGATCGAGCATCTCGTTTGCTCTCTTTCGCCGAACAGATACGTCATCACCCTTCATCCGGAGGCTGAATGCCACATTGTCCAACACGGACAAGTGCGGAAACAAGGCGTAATTTTGAAACATCATCGCCGTACCGCGCTTTGCCGGGGCAAGTGGCGATATATCGGAGTGGTTGAGCAAAATGGTGCCGTTGGTCACGGTCTCGTGCCCAGCGATCATTCGCAGGGTTGTAGATTTACCACATCCCGACGGACCTAATAAACACGCATACGTACCCGCCTCGAACAGGTGGTTTATGCTGTCTACCGCCACCGTACCGCCGTACGCTTTGGTGACGTTTTTCAGTTCTAGATCATAGGTAGAGCGCATGAGATCCCCGGCGTTGATGGCAGCAACCTGCGGCATGGAAGGGCGAATCTTGAAGTTAGAACAGATTCTTACCCCCCCAGAATACAGGAAATGCCCAATAATTGTGCAATCTTTACAACCTTTGTTGCATATTCAGACTTAGATTGTACACAATCCTAGCTCTATCTGATTCAAAAAAACAGGTTCTTGTGATCAATCGCACTTTATCGTTAGACAAACTGACGAGAGTCGCGGCCAGAAAGGTTGAAGATGCAAGCACCGTCCGCACCAACTGCTGAGAAAATTGCAGATCATCTGACAGAGGCCGTGCATGAACACAAAGTTCTGCCAGGCATGAAGCTGTCGGAAGACGAAGTAGGCGAGATCTACAATGTCGGCCGCACGGTGGTTCGTCAGGCATTGAGACGGTTGGCGCATGATGGTTTGGTGACAATTGAACGGAACCGCGGCGCCTTTGTCGCCAAGCCCACAATCAAGGAAGCTCGCGAGGTCTTTGAAGCCCGTGCTTTATTGGAACCCCGCATCACAAGCGCAGCGGCTGAACGGGCCACAGATGCAGATATTGCGCTGTTGCATCGTCATATTGATGACGAACACGCGGCTGTTCACGCGGGAAATTCAGGAATGGCACTGAAATTATCCGGCCAGTTTCATATTGAGATCGCACGGATCGCCGATCAAAAAACGATCGAAACTTTTATCCGTCAGTTGATATCAAGGTCATCACTCGTCATTGCTTTGTATTGGCGTAGACGCAATGCTCTTTGCGAAAGCGGGGCCCATCATGCGTTAGTGGACGCATTGCAAGCCCATGATGGAGAGGCAGCTGCCGAACTGATGAAAGAGCATTTGAGTGATCTTGTCACACAGCTCGACCTGCGCGATCAGCCGGAACACTTTGCATCCCTCAAAGATGCATTGATCAGTCCCTAACCGCCTGTTTTCTTATAAATTTAGTTACCCTAGGTCGATCACTTTTCGCGCGCCGCACCTCTCGCAAACGGACCCTTCAAGCGTCCGCCTGAGTGCTGTTAAGCATTCCAACTCGTCCTCGAATTGTAGATTGGCCAGGAGATTGACTGAAATCTCGCAGGTGCGGTTTTTCTTCTTGTGATGTCAAACGAGCTGCTTGGCCATTACTCCCTTCACGTGGATCATCCTTATACTCAAGGACTCTGGGATCTCTTTGATTGCTGTAATGTGTTGAGCGTGTCGGTACCATCCACGCTGGCGAGCGCAGAAATTTTGGTTGATATTACGAATTGGCACTGTGCCGCCTCTGTTTTCTAGAGGCTGGGAGGGCCAAGTACTGCCCCATACACGAGCCGCCGCAATCTGGATCAACACAGGTATGAAAATTGATTTTAAATAAGGCTGGAGGACGCGAATAGCCTAGAGGTACGTACTGGAATTGACCAATACAGAGCCCATTTCCTCTTTCGTTTGAAAAATGATCTTCCGGAGAGAATGCCGACCTTGGTCAAAGGATAAAAAACCAAGGCGTCAATTTTATATCTCGCGACCTGTTGATTTGGCACAAAACTTCCAGAAGTCGGAGAAATGCTTATCAAATCTTCTTTTTAAAAATTCAGACCCCTGCCGAGCAAACTTCAACAGGGGTCAATTCTATTTTCAAAAGCTAGGAATGCCTCAAGAAAACTTCTCAGGCCGGTCTGTTAGTAAAAGGCTTATTTCCAACCGACTTGATTGAAAATCGCCTGTGCAGCTGGAACGTTTTTGGCAACAACGCTCAGGTCTACATCGTCCGCCTTGAACGTGCCCAAACTTTCGACAGATGAGCTCAGGGACGAACCCGCAACAACAGGATATTCGTCATTTCCGGCCGCAAAATACTGCTGCGCCTGATCACTTGCGAGGTACTCCAAAAATGCAACTGCGTTATCGTAGTTTGGTGCATAAGCTGCAATTCCGCCACCGGACAAGTTCACATGCGCGCCACGATCTTCCTGATTTGGGAACACCCAGCCGATGTTATCTGCACCCGACAAACCCGAAACGTCCTTGCGAATTGAACGTGCGTAATAATAGGTATTTGTCAGCGCGATATCGCATTCACCTGATACAATCCCGCGCAACTGATCCGTGTCGCCGCCTTGTGGGTCGCGCGCAAAGTTTGCCAGAACCCCTGCTGCCCAATCAGTCGCTGCGTCCTCTCCCTCGTGGGTGATGATAGATGCGAGAATTGTTTGCATGTAAACGTTTGTGCCAGAGCGGATGCACACCATTCCTTTGTATTCCGGGTTGGCAAGATCGGCATATGTTTCGGGCGGATTGGCAACATCATTCTTATCGTAAAAAATAATGCGCGCTCTGGAGCTAAAGCCAAACCACTGGTTTTCGGCATCCTGGAATTCAGCAGGGACAGAGGCTTCAAGCCTCGCATTCTCCAGTGATTGCAGGACACCCGCGTTCTTTGCACGCTCTAGACGAGAAGTGTCTACCGTAAGCAGGACATCAGCCGGCGAATTTTGGCCCTCGGCGACCATACGTGCCATCAGCTCGTCTGCCTTGCCTTCGATGCGATTGATCTTGATGCCAGTGGCGGCCGTAAAATCCGAATAAAGACGCTCATCGGTATCATAATGGCGAGCGCTATAGAGGTTTAATTCCGACGCTGCGAGCGGCGCGGCAATGCTTAATGCGAGGACCGAGGTCAGGACAGTACGCGTCATTAGGATCTCCAATTTGATTGACTAAAATAGTCAGTATTCAAAACTCAATCGGTTTGCAAGTATGTTGACTGTTTTAGTATGTTTTTTATTATTTGGGTCATTGCATTCAAAAATTGACCCAATGACGCCTTCGCTAGGCCCCAAAAAGGCTTTGAAATCTTTTGGAACAAAGGTTTCTCAAGGGCTCAAATCTGCTGAACCGCGAGGCGTCGGGCCTGAAAGGGTCAACCTAGTGGGTTGGATTTGGCAACGTCACGTTATGCAGAGGTCCCGCGTTACGCACCAAAATAGCTCTTGGCGAGCACGTCGTCTTGGCTCAGGTCTTCTGCAGTTCCCTGTGCTGTAATGCGACCACCTTCCAAGACGTACAATCGTTCAGCCAATGAAATTGCAAAGTTGGCATTCTGCTCGGTTACGATCACGGTCAGACCCATTTCTTTTGAAAGGCGTCCCAGCACCTTGGCCAATTCACTGCATACTTTCGGCGCAAGCCCGATTGTCGGTTCATCCACCAGCAGCACATTTGGCGATGACATGAGCGCACGGCCCAAAGAGACCATCTGTCGTTCGCCACCGGATTGTGTCGAGGTTTCTTGGTTTTCCCGCTCTGCCAAACGGGGAAACAACCGGTGAACTGCATCCAAGTTTTTAGCAATCTCATTCCTTGCAGTGAATGCTCCAACCAGCAGGTTGTCCCGAACCGTCATATGCGGAAACAAGTTAAACCGTTCCGGGGCGTAGCCGACGCCACGCTGGACAATCTGCGCGCACCGCAACCCCGCGATATCCTCTCCGTGCAAACGAACAGTTCCATGCGTTTTGACCAATCCCATGATTGAATCAAGCAAGGTAGATTTGCCTGCACCATTTGCCCCAACGATAGCAATACATTCGCCCTCATTGACGGTCAGGCTGACCTCGCGCAGCGCCTGCGCCTTGCCATAAAAGGCGGACAGTTTTTCAATCTCAAGAACCGGCATCTGCGTCTCCAAGATAGGACGCCCGCACGGCGTGATTGGCCAAAACGTCTGAAAAGGCACCCTCGGCGATCATTGTGCCGCGTTCAATGGCAATCGCCTTGTCGATCAAGGGCTCCATCGCGGGCAAATCGTGGCTGACAATCAAAAACGTAAACCCTTGGCGCCGCAGATCCTGCAAAAGATCGGCAATCATCGAAATTTCACCAGAGGTCAGACCCGCAAAGACTTCGTCAAGCAGCAACACACGGGCGCCTGTAGCAAGGGTCCGCGCCAGCTCTAACTTGCGCAGATCACCCATCGCCAATTCGGATGCGGATTTGTCGAGATCGCAGATCGAAAACCCAACCGATTGACCAAGATCGTTTTCTTTGCTGGTGTCGGATCGTCCAAAGATCATACTGATCAAACTATCCGGCATAAGACCGACGCGAATGTTTTCGCGCACAGTCAGATCAGAGAACGGTCGCGGCACCTGATACGTGCGGCCTATGCCCTTCGCAATCCGCTCTGGCGTTGACAAGCCGCCAATATCTTGCCCGAAATAGCGGATAACTCCCGATGTCTGGCGCAATTCCCCCATAATCTGCGAGAAAACCGTCGTCTTGCCAGCTCCATTTGGGCCAATCAACCCAAGACTCTCGCCCTCGTTCAAGGTGAATGACAGATTATTGGTCGCAAGCAGTCCGCCAAAGCGTTTTACCAAATTTTCAACCTCAAGAGCGACGGTCATGTTTGTCCCCCCTTTGCCCTGTCACGAAGGTTTTGGACGATCGCAACCAATCCTCTGGGTTGATACATATATAGAACCAGCGCCACGCCCCCGTAGACCAGGTAGCGCTCCGCACCCGGCAAAATCGGGCGCAACCATTCCAACAAAAAGATCAGGAAAAACGCACCAAACATGGGTCCGATAATGGTGCCGGCACCGCCAATCAATGCCGCCACAATAATGGTGAACAGAAAATCTATATCGAACAGAGCCCTCGGTGCAAGTGAGCCTGTGTAATGCGCGTAATAGGCGCCCCCCAATCCGGCCACGAACGCACTCACTAAAAAGGCCATTGCCTTCAGGCGTGTGGTCGATAACCCAGAGCCCCTAACGGAATCTTCATTCATGCCAATTGCCCAAAGAGCTGTACCAAAGCGTGTCCGCATCAACAGCCACAGCCCCAAAGCCACACATAGCATCAGGGTCACGGCAAGCTCGTAGCCCGCCTCGGCCCCGCGCGTCAGGGATTTGATGCCGGTTATGCCACGTGTTCCCCCGGTAAGATCAGGGCGGATGACCTGAACCAATTGATACATCAACTCCATGAAGGCCAGTGTGACCAAGGCAAAGTAACTGCCCTTGATCCGCAAGGCAGGCAGCAAGACGACAAGTCCGCCAAACATGGTGATGACGATGGCAAGCGGGATAGAATACTCTGGAGGAACACCAAATTTCTTGGATAAAATCGCCGTTGAATAGGCCCCTAGTCCGATCAGGAATGGGTGGCCAAAGCTGATGTAACCGGTCCGACCGCTTAACGCGTCCCAGCTCATGGCAAAGATGGCAAGGTAACAGGCCTGAATCATCGTACGCAGGGTGCCGCGTTCGACAAACTCGGGCATAAGATACATGCCCCCTATCCCGACAACCCAAAAGAGCGCATGGTACCACCGCAAATTCAATGCGTTTCCTCCCGCCCGAACAGTCCTTGTGGCCTCAGGACCAGAACTGCGACAATCAAGATCATCGTGAATACGCCGCGCAACTCGGGGCTCCACGACGACACACCCACCTCCATAAAGCCAACGATATGCGCAACCACCAAGGTTCCAAGTATCGAACCGATGCCCCCAACAATCACAACTGCGACAGAGATAATGAGCGGAGCTACCCACATCCCGGGATACAGTTGCGTATAGCTTGCGAAGAAGACCCCACCCAAGGCGCCTAGCCCGCCGGATATGCCCCATGTGATCAGGTTGATCCGGTCTGGATCTACCCCGGACAAGGCGGCCCCTTTTGCGTCCATGGATACAGCTTGCATCGCTCTTCCGGTATGCGTGCGACTAATATAGAGATACAGACCGATAATAACGGCCCAACTGATCAGCGTGGCTGTCAGAATATTGAATGTTACCTGCGCGCCAGCAACCGTGATGACGCCGGGTACGATCGGCAGCAGGATTTTCGAACTGTCGCCAAAAAGCAAAACCACACCGGCTTGCAAGACGACCGCAAGGATCAGTGTCGAAATCTCGATCGCCACATGATCACCTTTCAGCGTTTTGACGATCAGCCGGTGTTTCAGCAGCCCCATCAGGACCCCCGCCGTCACTGCTCCGGCGAATCCCACGATCTGCGGCAGTCCCATCTGTTGGCAGAGCCAAAAATAAACATAACCACCGACGAGCAGATAAGCGCCATAAGCAAGATTCAAGGTCCGCCCGATTGAAAAAATCAGCATGAAACCCATCGCGATAAGTGCGTAGAGCCCGCTGAGCAACATCCCTTGTATCAGGATTTGCGTCATTTGCCTGCCTCATTGATCCAAGGGGGCCATATTCGCCCCCTTGGTCCTTAGATTATTATTTCACCCAGCTGGGCAGTTCAAATTCGGTGCTGGCATATTCAAAAGGATAAACCACACCGACGGTACCATCTTCTTTCCATTGAATAACCACCATAGATGGCTGAGCATCTTCGTAGGGCGACGTGAGATCGAAACGCGCATTTTGTGGATAGGTGCGCCCTGTGACCTCTTCCACCTCACCATGCTGCCAAAATCCATAACGCAGCCACAACTTGCCGTCCTTTTCAAGGATCAGATCCTGCTTCAGCATTTCAGCGTTCCACGCGGCCACATCAGCAAAGCCACCGGCCGCTTCTGCTGCTGCCATCGCCTGCTTCAACCCATGGTAGGCGTTAAAACCGTTGAAATGCGGGATCATCGGGCGCGTGTCATATTTGGACTGATAGGTATCAACGAACCCCTGGCTCACAGGGTCTAGCGGAAATCCGACCGAAGGAACGGGAGACAAGGTGGAAATACCACCGCCAGCGCCACCCGTATCGTCCCAATACTCCATTCCCAACGCCGAAACGTTGACACCAGTCATCGCCATCGGCACCTGAAGCTTCACATACTGTGAACTGATGACCTGACTGTTGACGGAACTGACCTGATAAATGAAGTCCGCACCAGAGTTCTGGGCCTTAGAGAAAATCGGCGCAAAGTCTACTGTACCAATGTCATAGACAATGACATCTGTTACGACGATGCCTGCCACCGGTGCCAGCGCATCCGTGACCAAGCCCGTGATCGCCTGTCCAAACGCTGTATCTTCAGCAAGAATAACAACGCTTTCAAAGCCCATTTTTGCCTTCAGTACCTCAGCGCCGAAATTGATATAGAGCGTTGCGAGTGCCTCGTCGCTGGCGATGTTCATAAAGTACGGTGCCATGATTTCAGGGTCTTCAATCACCATGTCAATGATGCCGATATAGCTGGTCCATGTGTCCAGAGTGGGAATTTGGTATTCCTGCATCCGCGGCATCCAACCCAAGGATACGTCGTCGATTGAGCCAGATATAATAAAGTCAACCTCGGCACTTTCGGCGAGATATTCAAAAGCTTTTACACCTTCGATTACATCCTCGCCGGTATCCGCTGTTACCATTGAAATCTGCTGCCCTAGGACACCACCCGCCTCGTTTAATTCATCAATGGCAATCTGGGCGCCGCGCAACGTGCTCAATCCGGTGTCAGAGCTAAGAGATCCAATAAAGCCTACCTTGATATCTGCTAGGGCCGTTGTGGCCAGCAAACCCGCGGAAAGACCCGCGATCAATCCAAGACGCAGTTTCATAATATCCTCCAATGTTGGTGATGCCCCAGTATGCTGAGGTCCGACTGTATTCTGTATACAGTACTCGGTTACCCCTACGGATCAACATATTTCTGACCGCTCAAAAATTCGTCAGAGCGCATTTTAAAAAACAGAACTCACGTCGGCTGCCAGCAACGCGGTTGGCTGCCGCGCTGTAAAAATTGTCGATGCCAAATAACAACAGAGGGTTCGAGACGTTAGCCTATGCATGGCCGAGGGCGCTCTAGAACAAAACGGCTAGTTCAAGCGGCGTTGGGTGACACCCAGATTGAAACAGATCAATCCTGAATCAGCGCACTCGTCCATTCAGACAGAAATTTAGCCCGTTTCAGCGCATCCAGAAAAGTCATAAGGGCCGGTTCCAGCGCGATGGTTGCACGATCCGCATCGCCTGCGCGCCCCAAACGCGGCAAAGGCGATGTTGCAGCTTCGTTTGCACCGGACTGCTGATGCACAAGATGTTGGATGAATTCCTCAGCCTGTTGCGGCACAAGCGTATCCCTCGACACCAGCGCTGTACGCATCATTGTCGTTGGAAAATCTGACGGCAGAATAATTTCAAGCGCGTTTTGGCTTTCCGCTCGCACTGCCGCGTAGCTTCCCAAAACGTTGTAAGCCACGGAAATCCTGCCCGCGATCAAATCGTCTATCATCTCGCCAGAACAACAATACAGACGCACATTCAGGCTGCCCATAACTTCCATCAGGCGCCAAAAGGTTTCCGACGCACGCGCATCCTGCGTCGCAAAGAGATATCCCAAGCCGGATTTGCGCACGTCATACGTACCGACACGATTGCGAAACGCTTCTGGTCTGGCGCGCAAAGCCTGTATCAATTCTTGTCGCGTGCGCGGTATCGGATAGCCTGAAAAGGCCGCCTTGTTTATAACAATCGCTGCGGGTTCCGACGTGAAGGCAAACAGGCTTTGCCGCCATTGCGCCCACTCTGGATGCAGAACACCGTTCAATCGCAGAGCAAAACCGTCATTGGTAAGCTTTAGCTGCAGATCCATCGCGCTGGAGATCGCGATATCAAAGGCCTTGGGTTTGTCTCGAAAGAGCCTGTCGATTTCCGCAGTGCCCGTCACAAAATAGTCGACGCCGACGTCCGGATGTTTTGCGACAAAGGCTTCGATCAGAGGGGCGAATAAATCAGTGTCCGTGCTGGACACGATGCGTAACGATGTTGTGGCGTTCTCCACATTGAAAATCTGATGATCTTCCCAATCCTGGGCGACAACCTCTTGCCCAAACATGATCAGGAAGAGAGTGATAAGGTAACGCATGCCCCACCTTTCGATGTGTTTTCCAGTGTGATTTCACCGCCATGCGCAGCAGCTACATCTTGCGCTATTGTCAAACCCAATCCAGAACCAATGGTATTTTCGGCATTTTGTCCGCGTTTGAACCGTGATGTCAGTGTCGAAATCTCATGAGGGGGAAAGCCTGGGCCTCGGTCGCACACTATAATGTGGGGATGGGGTTCTGCGCGAACTGTGATGTCAATCAAGCTTTCTGCCGGTCCGTATTTCATGGCGTTATCCACAAGGTTCCGGACTGCATTCTGCAACAGGATCGCATCCCCCGCATAGGGAACGGACCCATCGCCCTGTACCGATAAAGACAAGTCTTTCATCTCCGCAATCGGCGTCATGCGCAGGACAAGATCACGGACCAATTCCACCAAATTAATATCCTCGCGTTCCAGATGATCTGCGCGGAATGTAATCATCGCGTGATCAAGTAACTGCCCTGCTGCCCGAGAGCTTTCATCTATGGCTTTGACCATGGATCGCATGGCTTCGCGATTTTCTTCTTTATCCACACGCTGCAGGGTCGCCTCTGCATAGGACCGCACAGTCGCCAGGGGCGTTCGCACCCTGTGGGCAGCTTCGGCAATGAAATCTTCTGACTGGCTAAGAGACTGGTCCAGTCGCGCCATAAGAGAATTGAGCGATTGTACAAGGGGGGCCATTTCTTGCGGTACCGAGTTTTTGAACGGTCGAAGGTCCTGCGGGCCGCGCCGCGTGACAGAGGTGGTCAACCGGTCCAGCTGTCCCATGGTTGCCGCCGTAGCCCAAACAGACAAGGCCGCAGCCAATGTAAAAAAACCCACTCCCAAAAGGGCCGCGTTTCGCGAAATCTGGTCCAGCGTTGCGGATAAGGCATCCTGCGTTTGGGCCAGTACAATCTGCACCTCTGTTCGCTTGTTAGCCCCGATCAAAGTGCGGCTGGCGCTGACCTGACGCACCAACACACCTCGCACATTTGCAAAACCAAAGATATTTTCCAAACCCGCGTCCGGCCCCAGATACCCAAGATCGCGATAACCAGATAAGAACGTGCCGTCCTGAAAAATTGCATAAAACACGCGATCATCTGCGGGCGTGGTCAGCATGGAAAACGCCGCATACGGAATGTCGACCTCTACCGTGTTGTCCCGGATTGCTGCTGCATCCAGCATAGATGTAACTGAGGCAACCAAGATGTTGTCCTGTCCTTGTTGTGCCACCTGTACCGCATAGCTCCGCACGGCAAAGAATAACAAAACGGCCAACACAGCAGCCCCACCAATCAACGTCAGGCCCAAGCGGTAACGCAAAGACCCCGATACAGTTGGATTATCCATCGCGATCCAGCCGATAGCCCAGACCTCGCAGCGTCGTTATGCGCAAATCCGAGCCTTCCAAATGTTTTCGCAAGCGTCCGACGTAAACCTCAATTGCATTTTCCGACACATCAACATCATAGGAAAAAAGGCGATCGGCCAGTTTTTGTTTGGAAAAAACCTGGCCCGGCGCGTTCATAAATAATTCCAGCAAACGTAGTTCCCGATTGCGAAGGGTAACCGCCTGGTGTCCAACCATAAGATGCCCTGCCACGGGGTCAAAAACAACATCACCGAGGGCTATGGTTGTCTGGGCATTGCCAGACTTTCGACGCAGGACCGCGCGGCAACGTGCCGCCAGTTCCTCATGGTCAAAAGGCTTGGTCACATAGTCGTCTGCCCCTAGATCCAACGAACCGATTCGATCCGAAACCTGACTTCGGGCCGTCAAAATGATGACAGGGGTATCCAAATCACTGGCGCGATGCTGTTTTAGAAACGCGCGTCCATCCCCATCCGGCAACATGATATCCAACAGAATAAGATCGTATTCTCCCGTCGCGACGAAGGCGGATGCATCTCCAATTTTATCTGCATGATCAATGACATGACCATCCAAACGCATACGCGATGCGATCGCATTTGCGAGATCATGGTTATCTTCAACCAGCAGAAACTTCATCAGGGTCCAGACTTATTTTAACCTGTGACAGGTTAGTGTCAGTTTGGCATGCTTTGTCCACACGTAACTGATCCGCACTGCGGACGGTTGTCAATTGGGAGGACACAATGTCGAAATTTGCAATGGGCCGTCGCGCCCTCATCGCGGCTGTGGCTGCACTTGGTCTGGCGGGGCCTGCTGCCGCAGGCGGCCATCAGGTTCTGGACAGCATTCACTTTCTGATCCCCGGCGGCGCCGGTGGTGGCTGGGACGGTACAGCCCGCGGCACCGGTGAAGCACTCACCAATGCCGGCCTTGTTGGGTCGGCCAGCTACGAAAACATGTCCGGTGGTGGTGGCGGTAAGGCGATTGGATATCTGATCGAAAATGCCGACAGCAATCACGGAACACTGATGGTAAATTCCACACCCATCGTCATCCGGTCATTGACCGGGGTGTTCCCGCATAATTTCCGCGACCTGACATTGGTGTCAGGAACAATCGGCGACTATGCGGCAATGGTTGTCAACAAAGACAGCCCGATCAATTCGATGGCGGACCTGATCGCGGCCTATGACGCAGATCCAAGTGCAACTGCAATCGGTGGTGGATCAGTTCCGGGTGGCATGGACCACCTTGTCGCCGCTATGGTGATGGAAGCGGCGGGAAAAGACGCCCTTGGTGTTAAATACATCCCTTATGATGCGGGCGGCAAAGCAATGGCGGCCCTGTTGTCTGGTGAAATCGCTGCGCTGTCTACTGGGTTTTCAGAAGCAGTGGATCTGGCAAATGCGGGCGAGGTCAAGATCATTGGTGTTACGTCGGATGCGCGCGTGGATGCCGCACCCGATGCTATGACAATGATGGAACAGGGCATCGATACCACCTTTGTCAACTGGCGTGGTTTCTTTGCGGCGCCGGGCCTACCAGCTGACATGCTGGGCATGTATCAAGACGCCATTGCCAAAATGTACGAAACTCCCGAATGGGAAGTCGTGCGGGCACGTAATGGTTGGGTCAACATCCACAATTCGGGCGATGACTTTCTGTCCTTCCTTGAAAACCAGGAACAGGTCATTGGCGATCTGATGCGTAAACTCGGCTTCCTCTAAAGCCATTCCGGTCAGAGCGGCCCACCGCTCTGACCTCTCAAACAGCCGGAGTGGATATTATGGCCCTCGACCGTTGGATCGCACTAACCATTTTGGGGGTCTGTCTGGCTTATGGCTATGCCGCCTGGTTCACAATGGATGGTGGCCTGGCCCCTTTTATGCGGCGAAACCCAGTCTGGCCAAGCACGTTTCCCAAGATCCTATCCGTTTGCGGGATTGTTCTGTCGACAATTATTCTGCTAGGCCTCGAAAAATCCGAACCGAAAGCAGCAGACATCGATTATCGTCGGCTTGGTGATTATCAACTGTGGCAGGCAATCGCCCTGTTGGGGCTGATGGTGGCATATGCTTTGTGTTTGCGCCCTGCCGGTTTTCTGATTTCGACCTCTGCTTTTCTAATCATCGGTGCGCTTGTTCTGGGCGAGCGGAAATTGCATATCTTGCTGCCTGTCGCACTGCTTGCTACCGGATCTGTTTGGTACCTGGTTCAAGAGATTTTGGGTATTTTTCTGCGCCCATTACCTACCATTTTCGGAGTCTGAAATGTTAGAAGGTTTGCTCCTTGGCTTGACGACGGCAATGTCAATCCAAAACCTGCTTATGGTCATCGCCGGGTGCCTCATCGGAACATTTATCGGAATGCTACCCGGGCTTGGCCCGATGTCAATCATTGCAATTATGATCCCCGTTGCCATTTCCATGGGCGATCCATCTGCCGCATTAATCTTGTTGGCGGGCGTCTATTACGGAGCAATTTTTGGTGGCTCGACCTCGTCCATCCTGCTCAATGCACCTGGCGTGGCAGGCACTGTAGCATCAAGCTTTGACGGCTACCCGATGGCGCGGCAAGGCAAGGCGGGCAAAGCCCTGACCATTGCCGCCATAGCCAGTTTTGCCGGCGGCACAATCGGGGCGCTTTTGTTGATGATTTTTGCTCCTGCACTGTCGTCTGTGGCCTTGTTATTCCACTCGGCTGAATATTTTGCCCTTATGGTGGTTGGGCTGTCTGCCATTGCAGCCTTTGCCGGAACAGGACAGGTTGCCAAAGCTTTGGTTATGACGATCCTTGGCCTTATCATGGCCACCGTCGGTGAAGGCGCCTTGTTTAACATGCCGCGTTTCACAATGGGCATCATGGATCTTCAATCAGGCTTCAGCTTTATCACTCTGGCTATGGCAATGTTTGCCCTGCCCGAGGCGCTGTTTCTGGTTCTCAAGCCAAAAGAACTCAGCGGTGGTAAGGATGCAATCAAAGATTTACGCATCACACGTCGAGAAGCCCGCGCCATCACGCCTGTGATCGGGCGTCAATCCCTTCAGGGTTTTTTCATCGGGGTTCTGCCCGGGGCGGGTGCGACTATCGCCAGCTTTCTGGGATACGCTGTCGAACGCAACATTGCCCCAAAACACGAACAAGACGAATTTGGTAAAGGATCGATTAAGGGATTGGCCGCGCCGGAAACAGCGAACAACGCAGCATGCACCGGTTCCTTTGTTCCGTTACTGACACTTGGTATACCCGGATCCGGCACCACTGCAATATTGCTTGGCGCGCTTATAGCGCTGAATGTGACGCCCGGCCCACGACTGATGTTAGATGAGCCACAAATATTCTGGGCCGTCATTATGTCCATGTTCATCGGCAATCTTGTGCTGCTGATCCTAAACCTTCCTTTAATTCCCTATATCGCCAAGGTTCTTGCCGTCCCACGGCACTATCTCATTCCATTCATTTTGTTTTTCACGCTCATGGGCGCTTATATCGGACAAAATAATGCCACAGAGCTTTTGGTGCTGGTCGGATTTGGTCTTTGCGCGACTGCGCTCAAGTTTGCAGATTATCCCCTCGCGCCATTGCTGATAGGGTTTATCCTTGGCGGGATGATGGAGGACAATTTTGCAAGGGCGATGCAACTATATGATGGCATCAGCTTCATCTGGGAAAGACCCATGTGTCTTGGACTGCTGTGTATTGCTGTAATATTGGTGGTTTTGCCCAGCTATAGATCCCGTCGGGCGAAATCGCGCAGCCAGGGTGTGGCCGACGGCGACTGATCAATCGCTGACTTATCGGGCAAATTCACTCTGCGATCTTTGATGCTTGGTTTGTGTAACGCATTTAAGGCTCCGTGGGTCGCGCGCCGAGACAGTCATAGTCTGAACGAAACAGGGGTCTAACCGGCCTCGTATTGTCACAAAGCCATCCGGCCATCCACTTCAACCTGTCGTCGTCCATGATGGATTACTAGGATTCGCGCAGGTTTCCGGCAATTTTTTTGGATGAAAAACGCTCGCTATCGCGCCCGTACTTTTGGCGGGCTGAATAACCACCTGCCAATCCTCGTCCAGCCGGATTGGCAGGCAAAAAATTACTTTTTATCCCGAAATTATTCCACTAAGTAGAATTTTATGCGGGATACGGTCAATGCACACCAGCCGGGGTTCGAACACCTTTTCGCAATTATTTGAACACAGTTGTGCCCCATTTGATTATCCTCTACCTATACTAAGGGGTAAATTGTAACCCTTGTGCTTGACCGATTGATCGCACATTCTAACAGCCTGACCTTACGTCAGCGTGATATTGACGCTGTTTTAAGAGCGTCGTTTTGTAACAAGATAAGGGGACGGGAATGGCCGCCACCACCACCGAGACACAAATGGCAGTTGCCCCGCGGCGCCCGTCAATACTAGCTCGGTTGAACCGGATGCGGATATATGTGTTTTCGGCACTGATTATCACGCTCTTGATCCCGTTTACAATCTTGTATGTGCGCATTGAACAAACTGCATTCGAACGTGAAATGTTTCACGTCAATCAGGGCCATTTGAACATTGCTTTAAACCTTGCTGAATCCCTCTCTCGCTACGCGATGGATATGCGCGCCACGTTCGATTTTTTGCTGTCCGCGCATGGAGACGGTGGATTGCCCGGCGACGTAGAGCGGTTGATGGCCGCCTACCATATGAGATACCTTGCGATCCTCGATGCAAGTGATACGCCCACCAACCTGATTGCTGCAATTCCATCGGACTTACCCCCCCGCGACATCATCGAAAAATTACGCGAAGAAAGTGCAGGCGGTGCGACTGTCATCTCGTCCGTCCAAAAAATCAATGACACCTCTTTCTTGTTCATTGTCAAACGCATGCCAGACGGCGGGATGGCGTTTGCACCCTTTGGTATTGACTACATAGAACGGGTTCAAAAGGCGATCGCATTTGGTGAAAAAGGGCATTCGATGATCGTTGACCACACGGGCAAAGTGCTTGCTCATCCAAACCCCGAGTGGCAACGGATTAACAAAGACGCATCGCCGCTTTCTGTTGTGCAGTTGATGTTGGGGCAGAAAACCGGCGTTGCTCAATTTTATTCGCCCCCGCTCAAGGCAGACATGGTGGCAGGATACACATATGCCGAGGGTACAAATTGGGGTGTGATGGTCCCTCAGCCAATATCCGAACTGGTTGAAAGAGCGCAACAAGAGGCTTGGATCTTGTCGCAGGTGCTGGTTGTACTTTTTGTTCTGGCCGTGCTTGGCAGCTGGTTCCTCGCCGCCTTGAT
>JAYQEA010000010.1:0-53039 GCA_038138625.1 Roseivivax sp. | reverse complement strand
GGACGAAAGCACCATGGGTTACCAGACAGACATAGAGATAGCGCGCGGCGCGGCCAAGCGGCCCATTTTGGAGATAGGTTCTGGGATTGGGATAGGATCTGATGATTTGCTTCCCTACGGGCATGATAAGGCGAAGGTGTCGCAGTCGTTTATCAACTCTGTTCAGGACCGTCCTGATGGCAAGCTGATTTTGGTGACGGCGATCAACCCGACGCCTGCGGGCGAGGGCAAGACGACGACGACGGTTGGATTGGGTGATGGTCTGAACCGCATTGGCAAGAAGGCGATGATTTGCATCCGCGAGGCGTCTTTGGGGCCGAACTTCGGGATGAAGGGCGGCGCTGCGGGGGGTGGTCATGCGCAGGTTATCCCGATGGAGGACATGAACCTGCACTTCACAGGTGATTTTCATGCGATCACCAGCGCGCATTCGCTGTTGTCGGCGATGTTGGACAACCACATTTACTGGGGCAACGCGCAAGAGATCGACATCCGTCGGGTTCAGTGGAAGCGCGTTGTTGACATGAACGACCGTGCGCTGCGTCAGATTACGGCGTCTTTGGGTGGTGTTGCCAACGGCTTTCCGCGCGAAGCGGGATTTGACATTACGGTTGCGTCCGAGGTCATGGCGATCTTGTGCCTGTCCAAGGATCTCAAGGATCTCGAGACGCGCCTCGGCGATATGATTGTGGCATACCGTCGGGATCGCAGCCCGGTCTTTTGCCGCGATATCAAAGCGCAGGGCGCGATGACGGTGTTGTTAAAGGACGCCATGCAGCCGAACCTTGTGCAGACGTTGGAAAACAATCCCGCTTTTGTACATGGTGGCCCGTTTGCCAATATCGCGCATGGCTGCAATTCGGTGATTGCGACGACGACGGCGCTGAAGCTGACGGATTATGTGGTGACCGAGGCGGGCTTTGGCGCGGATCTGGGTGCCGAGAAGTTCATGAACATCAAGTGCCGCAAGGCGGGTCTGGCGCCCAGTGTTGTTGTCTGCGTGGCGACGGTGCGTGCGATGAAGATGAACGGTGGTGTGGCCAAAGCGGATTTGGGTGCGGAAAATGTTGCAGCGGTTCAGGCAGGGTGTCCGAACCTTGGCCGTCACATTGAAAACCTGAAATCTTTTGGCGTGCCGGTTGTTGTGGCGATCAACCATTTTGTCACCGATACGGAGGCCGAAGTGCAGGCGATCAAGGACTTTGTGCACAGCCACGGTGCCGAGGCCGTTCTGTCGCGACATTGGGAGCTTGGGTCCGAAGGCTCAGCTGATCTGGCGCGCAAGGTGGCCGAGATCGCGGATGCGGGAACGGCGAATTTTGCTCCGATCTATGCGGATGACATGCCATTGGCGGACAAGATACAAACGGTGTGCAAGCGGATTTATCGCGCAGACGAGGCGTTGATGGATAAAAAGATCCGCGATCAGCTGAAACTGTGGGAAGATCAGGGCTACGGCCATCTGCCGGTATGCATGGCCAAGACGCAATACAGCTTTTCCACAGATCCGTCGTTACGTGGTGCGCCGACGGGGCATTCGGTTCCGGTCCGCGAGGTGCGCCTGTCTGCGGGTGCGGGCTTTATCGTGGTGGTCTGCGGCGAGATCATGACAATGCCGGGTCTGCCCCGCGTGCCCTCGGCCGAGGCCATCCACCTCAATGAGGATGGCCAGATCGAAGGTCTGTTCTGATCTGCCAGTCTGCATGCTGGGACAGATCGCTTGACACTCACCTGACCGGATGCGCGTTGCGGCGGGCATCCGGCATGATTTTTTGGAATGGGACGAACACGATGACGGCAACACGAATTGACGGTAAGGTCTTTGCAGCACAGGTGCGCGAGCAGGTCGCCCGCCATGTTGCGACGCTCAAGGATCAGCACGCGATCACGCCGGGCCTTGCGGTTGTCCTTGTGGGCGAAGATCCCGCGTCGCAGGTCTATGTCCGCTCAAAGGGCAAGCAGACCGTCGAGGTCGGCATGAAAAGCGTTGAACACCGGCTTGAGGCAGACACGTCCGAGGCAGAGCTTTTGGCGCTGATCGCGCACCTGAATGCGGATGACAGCATCCATGGCATTTTGGTGCAATTGCCGTTGCCGGGTCACCTGAACGAGGATCTGGTGATTAATGCGATTGATCCTGCCAAGGACGTGGACGGGTTCCATATCTCGAATGTGGGTCTTTTGGGGACCGGTCAGAAAAGCATGGTGCCCTGCACGCCGCTTGGATGTCTGATGCTGCTGCGGGACTATCACGGTTCCCTGTCGGGTCTGTCTGCGGTGGTGATTGGCCGGTCCAATATCGTGGGCAAGCCGATGGCGCAGCTTTTGCTGGGCGACAGCTGTACGGTCACCATTGCGCATAGCCGGACAAGGGATCTGCGCGATGTGGTGCGGCAGGCCGATATCGTTGTGGCTGCGGTGGGCCGTGCCCAGATGGTGCCGGGAGACTGGATCAAACCCGGGGCCAGTGTGATCGATGTGGGGATCAACCGGATCGAGGCACCGGAAAAAGGTGCAGGCAAAACCAGACTGGTCGGTGATTGTGACTATGACAGCTGCGCACAGACAGCCGGTGCCATCACCCCGGTCCCGGGCGGCGTCGGCCCCATGACCATCGCCTGCCTGTTGGCCAACACCGTCACCGCATGCTGCCGCGCAAACGGACTGGATGAACCAAAAGGCCTAACCGCGTGACACCACAAAAAAACGACCCAAGACTTCTAAAGGGCACCCCACTTCGTAAACGCATACTGGCAGATGTAAGCGCGTATGTTGAAGAAAACCGGACAATTGGCAAATTGGTATCAATCTCGATCGGAGACATCCCCGAGGTTGCTGTCTATGTGCGCAATCAGGCCAAGGTCGCAAGATCTGTTAACCTACCGTTTGATCAGGAGTATTGGGGGGCAGATGTTACCCAAGACGAGTGCAAGGCACGGCTGCAGGCGATGAACGATAATCCCAAAGTCTTGGGTGTTATACTTCAACGTCCTGTGCCGGATCATATCAATGTCCGTTCTTTGCAATCGGCAATTCATCCGCTGAAAGATGTGGAGGGAATGAATCCTGCCTCGATCGGAAACATTATTTATAACGACGTCGCTTTGGCCCCTTGCACGGCGGCAGCCGCAGTTGAGCTGATCCGGGAAACGGGTTTGCCACTGGAGGGTTTAGAGGTCGTCATGGTGGGGCATTCGGAAATTGTCGGCAAACCTGCCGCCATGATGTTGATGGCCGAAGGCGCGACAGTTACAGTGTGTCACCATATGACCCGATCTGTTGCGATGCATTCGCGCCGCGCGGATGTAGTGGTTGTGGCTGTTGGCAAGGCGCATTTGATTGGGGCCAATATGATCAAACCCGGTGCTGTTGTTATCGATATTGGCATCAATCAGACGGACCAAGGGCTGGTCGGTGACGTGGATACCGATGATGTCATCGACGTTGCAGGCTGGGTCACACCCGTGCCCGGTGGCGTTGGCCCGGTGACTGTCGCAATCCTTATGCGAAATGCAACCGTGGCACATACCAGACAAAAACGCGCAGGGTGGTTGAGCTAGACCGCGTCTTTCAAAGGACTAAGGGTTCAGCACGCCGGTATTGTCTAAAGAGCCAGGTACCCTATCCCCACAAAGGTTAAAATGCATCCAAGCCATTGGGATATGGTCATCCTTTCCTTCAGGAAGGCCCATGCCAAGACGATTGTCAGCAAACCAAAAACGGACGACGCAACTGCTGCATGTTCTGGATTGGGCAACGGCGCTGCGGATATGACCGACAACAATGCAATGCCGTCCAATATGCCCATTATGGTCAATGGAACGAGCGCTGCCCAACCCGGCCAAAATCGTGATTTTGTGAGCCATATCAGAAGGCCCAATAGGGCCAGTGCCACAACCCTCGTCAAAAATGTTGAGGATATTTCGTCAGAATGCTCCGCAGCCAATTGGCCCAATTTAAATGTCCCCGCAAATCCACATGCAGACAGTACAGACAATGCGATGGTGGGACCTCTGGGGGGAACGTGACCGCCAGGATCCTGAGACAAAGCCGCCACGCTTGCAATTCCCACAACAACGGCCAGAACAGCCGTTGCTTGCAAGGCCGTGACGGTTGCACCCGAAGCGATCGCAAACGTTATGGAAAGAATCGGATAACTGGCAATGATCGGAGAGACCAATCGGACCGGCCCGCGTTCAAACGCATAATATAGACCCAGGCTCGCTATCAGGAAACAGACACCAGCCCCTATCGCCAGTAAAACCCCTTTCGGTTGAAGCGACAGCGCGCCTCCTGTGGTGGTAAGAATGCCGAATTGAAATAGGGCACCAACAGTCAAGACCGTAAAAAGAGCAGCCAAAAGGCTTACAGTTTGGCTAAGGTAACGGACAGTGATATCGTGGATTCCCCAACATAACGCCGCGATCAACCCAAGCAAAAGAGAGCTCATGATATTTCGGACCCATGTTTCAAAGGGGTCAGGGCGCAGCGAAGCTCTTGCATGGGAATTGATTCCGTATATTCTTTGTATTAAAATAATATTCCACAGATGCAAAAGTTGGAAGGGCTTCCAGTGATTTGCACGAGCGAGGGTGATTATGCTTGATGATGCATATCCAAAAGTGGTCTCTGGGCCGCCAAAGCCAAGCATAATTCGCGAACCGGCTGTATTTTCAATGCCACCCGGAACCGAACGTTATGTTGTCGAGGGTGGCGGCGCAATCGTCCTGCGGATCGAACCAGGGGATCGGGTTGAAATCATCAACACCGAAGGCGGACAGATATCCGAAATTGTGGCGTGTGGTTCGGATGGGCGCTGCGATCCTGCCATACTCGGTCTTAAAGGACACGGAGTACCTCATGGGTTGATGGCATTATTGGCAAGTTCGGATCAAAGTTTGCGTGCCTTGCGGCTAGGGATCGAAGCACGTGGGATTTCCCTATCGGATTGCCTGGCAGTGCATGCTTTTGATGGCGCATCTCCTGCCAATGATCGGGTGGAATATACTGCTGTGCGCGAAGGTTCCGTTATTATTGCTGCACCCAGCTCCAATCCTATGGGAGTTATGGATTTCGAAGTGCAAGACACAGTCACGCCGCTTAGCGTTTTTGTGCGCCGTGCTGTCGTGAAACAGGTAAAGGGGTTTGAGTTACCCGATCCCCTCGCCGATCCGCTTGCCGATATCCGGATCCATACTCAAACGGCGGACACCTATTTTGTAAAAGCAGGGGACTACATCCAGATTATAGATGTTGATGGTCGCCAGTGTACAGTTTTTCAGTGTTTTGATGCGCGCAAACTGGATAGGGGCATTGAACATGCCTTGGATGTGACCACGACACGAACGTTGATGGAGCATGCGTATCCAATGCCGGGGCTGCATGCAAAATACTATGATCAGGACATGGTACCCTTGCTTGAGGTTATTCAGGATACATGTGGTCGCCACGACGCCTTTGCTTTGGCTTGTGCTGCAAAATATTATGACGATATCGGCTATCCCGGCCACATCAATTGTTCGGAAAACTTTAATGCAGCCCTTGCTCAGCATGGGGTCAAACCGCGCGCGGGTTGGATGGCAATAAACTTTTTCTTCAACACTGCCTTGGACGAACACGGTGTGATGTATTCTGATGAGCCGTGGTCACGACCCGGGGACTATGTGCTTTTGCGGGCGCTGACAGACCTTGTGTGTGTCTCTTCGGCCTGTCCCGACGATACCAGTCCTGCCAATGGCTGGAACCCGACAGATATCCATGTGCGCACGTACAGCGGCAAGGAAACCTTTCAACGATCCGTGGCCTATCGGCCCACCCCAAATTCGGAGCCAAAAATGACCAAGCAAACAGGGTTCCATGACCGTTTCGATCAGTTCACTGACAATTTTGTGGAATATAATGGCTATTGGCTGGCAAATTGTATGTCGACAAATGGTCCGATACAGGAATATCACGCGTGTCGAGAGAAAGCTGTTGTGCTGGACCTGTCGCCCCTGCGCAAGTTTGAAATCACGGGGCCAGACGCCGAAGCGCTGTGCCAGTACATCTTTACCCGCAACATGAAAACGCTTCCTGTTGGGGGCGTCGTCTATTCCGCAATGTGTTATGAGCACGGCGGCATGATCGACGATGGTACGGTCTTTCGTTTGGGCAAGGACAACTTTCGCTGGATTGGCGGCTCGGATTATGGTGGCGAATGGATCCGGGAACAGGCCGACAAACTAGGACTAAAAGTTTTGATCCGGTCATCGACGGACATGCAGCACAACATCGCCGTTCAGGGACCAGAAAGCCGGGACATCCTGCGCAAATTCATCTGGACGGCTCCGCATCATCCAAATTTTGACGATCTTGCGTGGTTCCGCTTTAGCCCCGCGAGGATCGGTGATCATGACGGTATTCCGATCGTGGTCAGCAGAACAGGATACACTGGCGAATTAGGCTATGAAATCTTTTGCCATCCAAAACATGCAAACGCCGTTTTTGACGCTGTTTGGACGGCAGGCGAGGCTCACGGTATCGCCCCTATGGGGCTGGAAGCGCTTGACATGGTGCGGATTGAGGCAGGGTTGATCTTTGCCGGATATGACTTTTCCGACCAGACAGACCCTTTCGAGGCAGGCATCGGCTTTACCTGTCCGCTCAAATCCAAAACTGATGACTTTATTGGACGTGATGCGTTAATACGGCGCAAGGAACACCCAATGCGCAAACTGGTCGGTCTGGATATCGGGTCCAGTGTGGATGTTGCACATGGCGATTGTGTTCATGTCGGGCGTGCCCAGATAGGCGAGGTGTGTTCTTCGATGCGGTCCCCTTTGCTGGGGCGCAATATTGCCATGGCACGGATCGATGTCGCCCATGCGGCACCGGGCACCGAACTTGAAATTGGTAAGCTGGATGGACACCAAAAGCGCCTGCCGGCCACTGTTCGTGCCGATCTGGCGGCCTATGATCCCACCAAGTCCAAGCCTCGCTCTTAGGCTTGGCTCATCGTAAGTATGGATCCAAAGTCCGGGGGTTGGGGAAGAAATGTGAAACAGTTTGTTTTAAGGATCGCATTGATCTTAGGCCTGTGCACGGGGTCCGCTGTTGCCCAGGGGCAGGCTGAAAAGTTATCGGGTGAGCAGATCCGCGCTGTGCTGACGGGTAACACGGCTGTGGGTCGATGGGATGGCGTGCCCTATCGGCGTTTCTTTGGTCCCGATGGCGTAACGGTCTGGGCCCAGAAAGATGCCCAACCTGTTGAACGGACCTGGCGTGTCGACGATCAAACACAAGAATACCAAAGCCAACGTTCCGGTGATCTGGATTGGGAGGGGTGGTTTGTCATGGATTATGGCAGGACCCTTTACTGGGTTTCGCGCAGCACGCCCCCGACCCCGTTTCATGTAGTGCCCGGCAAACAGTTGGATTTTGAGTGATCCGTCTGGTCCAAGCTTTAGCGGTATGTTGTTCAGGCTCAATGCTTCAGGCTGATCCCTGCACGTTTTTTATTGAACTGAGCGATACCCAAAAGCCCCCGGTGCTGGCCCAACAAACCGCCACCTGTGCGCAGTCAAAGCTTTTAGGCGGGGACATATCGCGCGATTGTCATTGGGTCTTTGCCTATCGCTCCGACGCCGCACGTCATGCTTTTCGGTCATTGGCGCAGGACCTCGCGATGTGCGCCGAGGAAGGACTTGATGCGCGCGGTAAAAGCGTCAATCACCCCGACAGCTTTGACCAACATACTGCCGTGGTGTTCGGCCAACGTGTCAGCGTGTCTCTCAAGGACAAGGGCGCTTTGAAAAAGACGATGGTGTTTGCGCGCAGCACACAGGCCCGTTAAATTCCAAGCCCCGGCAAAAGACCGGGGCTGTGATCGCAGATTTTGCCCTCGGACTGTTAGTTTTGCAGGTATACCTCAAGGCTGTCGTCCAAGGCATCCTTCCACGGCGTATGATGGTGCGGAGCCATAGTCCCAGTGATCACAGACCGGTAGGCATTGTTCCGGAAAGTCATGATATCGGCCTTTTTGTGGCCCTTCCATTGTTTAAATGCCTGACAGGCGCCTTCGACATCAAAGGTCGGATAATCCGTTTCTTGAATCAGTTCCAAAGTGTAGTCGCCCTGATACCAAATACAGCCGTAATCGTCTTCGATCTTGGCTTCTTCGGCTTGGCGATGCGCCACATCAGCCGCCAAAGCAACAGGGTCCGGCAGGGCAATACGCCCCAGAATGACATCACGGACCCACCATGCTTGCGCATCAAACATGTTAAATGTGAACCACTGGTCCTGCATTCCGATATAAAATAAATCCGGATTTGGAACGAAAGCCACGCCCTTATAAAGATCGTTTGAAGCCAAACAATTTGGGGTATGCAGACGCAGGTCGTCGTCCATAAAAGGAAAATGATGCAGATAGCCCGTGCACAAGATGACAGCATCCACCTGTTTTGAGGTGCCATCTTTGAAGTACGCCATCTGGCCGTCCATGTGCGTTAGCAGGGGAACCTCTTGCCAATTATCGGGCCAGTCATATCCCATTGCGGCGGTACGGTGGCTGACAGTGATCGATTTTGCTCCGTACTTCCAACATTGCGACCCGATATCTTCTGCCGAATAGCTGGTACCAATGATCAGGATATCCTGACCCTTGAATTCAACAGCGTCGCGAAAATCATGCGCGTGCAGAATCCTGCCAGGAAACTTGTCAAAGCCGTCAAACTGCGGCACGTTTGGCGTTGAAAAATGCCCCGTGCAGCAGATGACGTGATCAAAGTTTTCTGAATAAGTCCGGTCGTTTGGCAGATCCCGGACCGTAACAGTAAAGCGGCCATGTTCTTTGTCAGCATCATAAGAGACATTCTTCACGGCTGTTTCAAACCGGATCCAGTCCCGCACACCTGCCTTCTTTACACGACCCTCGATGTAATCGAAGAGGACCGCACGCGGTGGATACGACGCAATTTGCTTGCCAAAATGCTCTTCGAAAGAATAGTCCGCAAATTCCAGACCCTCCTTTGGACCATTGGACCACAGATAGCGGTACATCGAGCCGTGAACAGGTTCGCCGTACTGATCAAGACCTGTACGCCATGTATAATTCCATAGCCCGCCCCAGTTGGCTTGTTTCTCAAAACAGACGATTTCCGGTATGTCGGCACCTTTTTCATGTGCAGACTGAAAGGCGCGAAGCTGGGCGAGGCCTGACGGCCCGGCCCCAAGCACTGCAATTCGTTTTGTCATGATCGGATGTAACCTTTGATGGTAGAACTGGCTTTAGACAGAGCGGAGTGGGGCCAAGGCCCCACCTTGCGAATTAAATATCCAGCGTGTTGTCCCGTTCCCACTGGCTGAAATGGGAGACGTAGGAATTCCATTCCTGCATCTTCATTTTCAGATAGGCTGCGCTGAACTCTGAACCCATGGCCTCTTTCAAGCCTTTGTCCTTATCATATTCCCGCAGGGCATCGAGCAGGTTCAAAGGAAGCTTGGGCGCACCGCGGACTTTATGACCTTCGGCGTACATATCAATGTCATAACGTTTGCCGGGGTCTGCCTTTGTACGGATCCCGTCCAAACCGGCTGCTATGATCACTGCCTGTAACAGGTAGGGGTTTGCCGCCCCATCCGGGAGCCGCAGTTCAAAGCGGCCCGGGCCGGGAACACGCACCATATGGGTGCGGTTGTTGCCGGTCCATGTCACAGTATTAGGGGCCCATGTGGCCCCGGACATGGTGCGTGGTGCGTTGATCCGCTTGTAGCTGTTCACCGTTGGGTTGGTGATTGCAGCTAAGGCAGAGGCATGCTTCATGATACCACCTAGGAAATGCTTGCCCCGCTCGGACAACCCGACTTCGCCTGTTGGTCCATCGCCTTGGCCGGCAAAGACATTTGTTTTTGCACCAGCCCCAGGTGCGTCCCAGACCGAGATATGGGCATGGCATCCGTTGCCAGTCAGGCCTTCGATAGGTTTGGGCATGAAGGTTGCACGAAACCCGTGCTTTTCAGCAACTGACTTTGTCATGAATTTGAAAAAGCTGTGTTTGTCGGCAGTTTTAAGGACGTCGTCAAACTCCCAATTCATTTCAAACTGGCCGTTCGCGTCCTCGTGATCGTTTTGATACGGACCCCATCCCAAATCCAGCATGTAATCGCAGATTTCGCGTACGACGTCGTAGCGGCGCATGACAGCCTGTTGATCATAGCAAGGTTTGGCGGCCGTATCGAAGGGGTCACTGATCTGGTCGCCCTCGGGTGTCAGCAAAAAGTATTCTGCCTCAATTCCGGTTTTGACATGCAAGCCCTCGGCGGCGGCTTCATCAATCAGACGCCGCAACACATTGCGCGGTGCTTGCGCCACATCCTGATCTTCCATGACACAGTTGCCAGCGACCCACGCAACTTCTGGCTTCCATGGTAGTTGAATGACAGATGAGGGATCCGGCACGGCCAGCATGTCAGGATGCGCTGGTGTCATGTCCAGCCAAGTCGCAAAACCGGCAAAACCTGCGCCATCCTCTTGCATGTCTGCGATAGCCTGTGCCGGAACCAGTTTGGCGCGTTGTCCCCCAAACAGATCGGTGAATGAAATCATAAAGTATTTGACGCCGTTCTCCTGGGCGTAAGTGGCCAAATCAATGGTCATGCGAAAGTTCCCTGTCGATTGTCTTTGTGGTTGTTGTCCTGGTGGTCTGCATCGTGCGATGCAAAAAGCGCGCCGGAACGTTCGGCGCGCTTTTTCACGTTTTCGATCAATATCCTGTGCCCGGTTTGCCGGGATACCAATCGGTACCGGCAAGCGGGATTTTGGCCATTGCTGCGGCTTCGAGTGTCAGCGCACACAGATCCTCTGGTTCCAGATTGTGCAGGTGGTTTTTACCGCAGGCCCGCGCGATTGTTTGTGCCTCAAGAGCCATCACTTTCAGGTAATTATTCAACCGGCGCCCACCTTCGATAGGGTCAAACCGCGCCATCAGTTCTGGGTCCTGTGTTGTGATGCCTGCGGGATCCTGACCTTCGTGCCAATCATCATAGGCACCCGCTGTTGTACCAAGCTTTTGATAGTCGTCTTCCCATCGGGGGTCATTATCCCCAAGAGCAATCAAAGCCGCGGTGCCAATGGCCACAGCGTCTGCACCCAATGCCATGCATTTCGCCACATCGGCGCCGGTGCGCACACCGCCTGACACAATGAGTTGCACCTCGCGATGCATGCCAAGATCCTGTAATGCACGCACAGCTTCGCGAATACAGGCAAGAATTGGCTGGCCGACATGTTCGATAAAGACATCCTGCGTGGCGGCTGTACCGCCCTGCATACCATCCAACACAACCACATCAGCGCCGGCCTTTACGGCAAGCGTCGTGTCGAAATATGGCCTTGCTCCGCCCACTTTGATATAAATTGGGACTTTCCACGATGTGATCTCGCGCAGTTCAAGGATCTTGATCTCTAGATCATCCGGGCCGGTCCAATCGGGATGACGACAGGCGGAACGCTGGTCGATTCCTTTGGGCAGATTACGCATTTCAGCCACCCGGTCGCTGATCTTTTGACCCAGCAACATGCCGCCACCACCGGGTTTTGCGCCTTGGCCAACGACAACTTCAATGGCATCCGCGCGACGCAAATCATCAGGGTTCATACCGTAGCGCGATGGAAGATACTGATAGACCAGCTTGTTGGAATGTCCGCGCTCTTCTTGGGTCATCCCACCGTCACCGGTGGTGGTCGACGTACCTGCCAGCGTTGCACCGCGGCCGAGGGCTTCTTTTGCGGGCCCTGATAAAGCACCGAAAGACATACCCGCGATTGTGATCGGGATATCCAATTGAACCGGATTTGCTGCAAACCGTGTGCCAAGCGTCACGCTCGTTTCGCATTTTTCACGATACCCCTCAAGCGGATAGCGCGATATTGACGCGCCCAAGAACAGCAAATCGTCAAAATGGGGAAGCTTGCGTTTTGCGCCACCGCCACGAATGTCATAGATGCCGGTTGCAGCAGCACGGCGGATTTCGGCATTCACATTCTGGCTGAATGTAGCGGATTGAATAGGTGTGGTCCGTGGAGGACCGTTTTCGGTGATGTCTTTCATCTTCGGGTCCTTAATACGCGTTATCAATGTTGAAATTATAGAGCTTGCGCGCTGATCCATAGCGCTTGAACTCTTCTGGTTTGGCATCACTGCCACCACGTTCAAGCAGATCTGCAAGTATTTCCAGATGCTCGGGCCGCATTTCCTTTTCGATGCAATCTGCGCCCAGCGACTTTACGGAGCCTCGAACAAACAGCCGCGCTTCGTATATCGAATCGCCAAGCGCATCGCCGGCGTCCCCACACACGACAAGATTGCCCGATTGCGCCATAAAGGCGCTCATATGTCCAACGTTTCCATGCACAACGATATCAATCCCTTTCATCGATATCCCACAGCGTGACGAGGCGTTGCCCTTGACCACCAACGTGCCGCCATGGCCTGTGGCTCCGGCGTACTGGCTTGCGTCGCCATCAATAATCACTGTGCCGCTCATCATGTTTTCGGCAACACCGGGTCCGGCCGATCCTTGGACATGTACTGTCGCCTGTTTGTTCATACCGGCACAGTAATATCCGGTCGAACCCTTCACCGCGACCTCAATCGGGGCATCCAGTCCGCAGGCGATCGCATGGCTGCCGCGAGGATTCACGACCTCCCACGAGGTTTGGTTTGTCTCCTGCGCCTGGGCGTGGAGCGTTGCATTCAGATGGCGCAGGCCCTGCGCTTCCAAGTCGATTGTCTGCATATCAATGGTTCCAGAAATAAACGGTAGCGGGTTCAGGCTCCCAGACGCGGGCGTCTTCAATACCCGGAAGGTTTACAAGCGCACGGTATTCGCTCCCGAAGGCGACATATTGATCTGTTTCTGCCATGACGGCGGGCTTGCAGGCGATCGGGTCTCGGACCACGCCGAACCCGTCTTTTGTACCCACAACAAAGGTGAAGAAACCATCCAGA
This sequence comes from Roseivivax sp., assembly GCA_038138625.1. GTDB lineage: Bacteria > Pseudomonadota > Alphaproteobacteria > Rhodobacterales > Rhodobacteraceae > JAQXDR01. Next base: position 40,050 of record JAYQEA010000010.1, on the reverse strand, counting down.
TCGTTCAAAGAGCTTTGCAGCGCTTCACCCAGGCTTGCCCCTTTCTGCATTTTCCACGTCAGATATGCGGCAGCAACCTCACTGTCATTTTCGGTTTCAATATGGACGCCCTCGCGCCTCAGCTTGCGCCGTAAAGAGTTGTGATTGGACAGGGATCCATTGTGCACAAGGCATTGATCCGAGCCTGTGTTGAACGGATGCGCACCCATAGTTGTTACTGCTGATTCGGTCGCCATACGGGTATGACCAATGCCGTGGCTGCCTGTCATATCGGATATATTAAAGCGCGCTGCCACGTCTTTTGGCAGACCGACTTCTTTGTAGATCTCGATAATATCACCGACGCTCATGACACGGATGTGTTTATCAATCTTTGCCAAAGCCGTTCTGGCGTGGTCAATGTGATCTGCTGGCAGATCCAGCACGGCGTGCGTATCCTTGACCGCAATACCAACCTCAACACCAAGCGCCTTGGCCAGACGATCTGCAATCTGATCAAAGGCTTCCGTTGGCCGATCTGACTGAACGGTCAACTTTGCACGACCTTCCGGTGTGTCTCCGTAGATCGCGATGCCTGCGCTGTCAGGCCCACGATCCGTCATCGTGATTAACATATCCGTCAGCATATGCCCCAGCTGTGGCTCTAACGATTTGTCCTTAAGAAATAGTCCGACAATCCCGCACATCGACGTGCACTCCAATTTGAGGTGTTTCGCACAGGCTAGCACTATTTTTTGGCGTTCGGCAACCAACAGGAAAATTTTTTTCACTACAGGCAAAAAAAACTGGCTTCCGAGGCATTTGTCTGGTTGTGTTGTTCCGCAAGGGCTCACCAGTTCAGAGAAATGCCCGCAAAACCCGACGTGGAGGTTAGAATGGAAGAACAAATTGCCGAGCTTGCAGCCCAAGTGGCCGCTATCGAGGCCAAAGGCAATCTGACGAATACAATGTTTGCCGAGGCCTATTATTATTTGACCATACCGCTGATGATCATCATTCATGCTGGCTTTCTGGCCTATGAAATGGGTGCGTCGCGGGCCAAGAACGCCTTGTCATCAGGCGTCAAAAACATCCTTGCTTTTGCCTTTGTGATCCCGGCCTTCTACTTTTTCGGCTGGTGGGTGTACTGGGCCATGCCAACGGGATTCTCTCTGACAGCAGGACCAAACGGAATTTCCGGTGCTGAATATGCCGGCGCGATTGCTCTGGCATGGGGTGAGAGTGCGAATTTCATGGGACCAAACACCGAAGATCAAATCGACGGTGTTTTCTGGGGGGCGTTCACCTTGTTTGCCGCGACAACGGCTTCCATCATGTCCGGTGCAGTGATCGAGCGCATTCAAACTGTTGGCTTCGTAATTCTGGCGATCATTTTAGGCGGCTTTAGCTGGACACTTGCGGCGGCTTGGGGCTGGCATGCTGACGGCTGGATGGTGACTCAGTGGGGCGTGCACGATTTTGGTGCAGCTGGACTGGTCCATGCGGTTGCCGCGTTCTTTGCGCTTGGCGTCCTCATCAACCTTGGACCGAGAATTGGAAAATTCAACGCTGATGGCAGTGCCAACGATATGCCAGGTCACAACATGCCGTTCACGGCCACAGGTCTGATGCTGATTATCGTTGGGTTCTGGGGCTTTCTTATGGCGTGTCTGGTTGTCGGCGGTGAAGCTTGGTCATGGGGCGCAAATTATACCACGATTTATGGGACACCGACCAACCTTGGTGCGCTGGCATTCAACATTTTAATGTCGATTGCAGGGGGCATTGTTGGAGCTTGGGTAATGACCCGCGATCCGTTCTGGATGATGTCCGGTGCTCTTGCCGGAATCATATCCTGTGCATCGGGTTTGGACATCTATTATCCGGCACTTGCCTTTATCATCGCCTTCTCGGCAGGTATTTTGCTCAAGCCAGCGGCCAGCATTCTTGAGAAGATGGGAATCGATGATGCTGTTGGGGCTGTGACCGTTCACGGCACAATGGGCATTTACGGTATGCTGTTGCTGGGTGTCTTTGCGTCTGGCTACCCCGCTGCTCTGGGTGACGGTGCAGCACAAGTCAGTTTTATGGGCCAGCTTGGAGGCGCAATAGTCTTTATCGCAATTGGCCTAATCACCGGCTATGTCGCATCCTTGGTCCTGAAAATGGTTGGAATGCTGCGGGTTCCGGAAGCCGCGGAAATCGCAGGTCTCGATACGGTCAAGGTTCCTGCGCAAGCCTATCCAGAAGGAATAGCGGCGTCACCGCCTGCCTCGTCCTGAGAAATGAAAAACTGAAAGGAAAAAACCATGGGTTTTCCGTATGAAAATGGTGGCACTTGGACAGATGTTTCCGGTCCGATTTTTATGGGAACAGGGACTGGAGCACCCGGAGCTTATGCAGTGATTGGAATTGTGATCTGCATTTTGGCGCTGGCAATTGGCCAACGAGCTGAAGCCGCCAAATACTCCAAGCACAAGTAAACAAAAAAACTTGAAAAAGGGCCGCACGGGGTGCGGCCCTTTTTTAGTGACGGGACGAATGTGGTGCAAAAATCAGAAATACTTGCCTGTGAGGAAAAAAATCTGCACACCAGTATTGATTTTTGACGTTGCATCAGTCTGAATACCAACCAACAAAACAATGACAACAGGGGGCCATCATGGCTATTCTTTGGAGAACATCCGCGCTGGCGCAACGTCACATTGATATTGGTGCTGAGTTAGAGGACTGGAATGGCATGGGTACGGCGTGGTTTTACGATCACACGCCCGAGCGCGCGAAAGCCGATTACGAAGCGATCCGCACCAAGGCAGGGCTTATGGATGTGTCTGGCCTGAAAAAGGTGCATGTCGTTGGGGCAGATGCAGCCTATGTGATTGACCGCGTGACCACGCGAAACGTTGAGAAAATTGCGCCGGGCCGATCTACCTATGCATCTATGCTGAATGACCGGGGTTTGTTCATTGACGACTGTATTATCTATCACATCGCAGTGAATTCATGGCTGGTCGTACATGGTACGGGCGCTGGTATGGAACAGTTGGCAGCCGCAGCTGCCGGTAAAAATTGCGAAATCCTGTTTGATGACGATCTGCACGATATGTCCCTCCAAGGTCCTGTTGCGGTAGACCTTCTTGCACAAGAGATTCCCAATATCCGCGATCTCGCATATTTTGGACTGATGCAAACACGGCTCTATGGTCGCGACGTGATGATTTCACGGACCGGGTACACCGGTGAACGTGGGTACGAGATTTTTTGTCGGGCGAAAGACGCTGTGCATCTGTGGGATAATATTCTGGCCGCTGGGGAACCAATGGGTGTTCGACCAGTCCAGTTCTCGACCTTAGATATGCTGCGGATTGAAAGCTATCTGCTGTTCTACCCCGGCGACAATTCTGAAACTTTCCCATTTGATGATGAGCCCTGCGGTGACACGCTGTGGGAACTTGGTCTTGAGTTCACCGTCTCGCCCGGAAAGGAAGGTTTCGTTGGTGCGGAAAATCACTATGCAGCCAAAGGCAAAGAGCGTTTCAAGATCTTTGGCGTCAAGCTTAGCGATAGCATGACCCAGATGGAGATGTTTGCGCGCGTGTTACATGATGGCAAGGATGTAGGTGTCATCACATATGGCCTGTCATCCGAGCTGAACGGGTATTCCGTGGCCATTGCACGTCTGGCGCCTGATGTCGCCGTGGCAGGCACGCCTTTGGTTGTCAGACAACCAGATGGCACCGAACTCGCCGCGACGGCAGAAGAAATGCCGTTCTACGACAAAGACAAGGCGATCCGCACGGCCAAAGGCTGATTTTTATGATTTAAAGCGTCCCGTGTTTCGGGGCGCTTTTCGGTTCAAAAGACGCAGGAGACCGCATAAGCCATGTCGAAATTTCAATTTCCTCAAAGCATAAAAAGCCGACCGGTCTACGGCACGCTCGCGCCTCAACCGGGCAAGGCGCATTTAATGATCGCAGATGCTGAAGGGGCCGAAGCATTATTGGATCTTGCCGAACAAGACAGTACCATCATGGCTCAGGCACACATCATTTTCATTCCGAAAGGCACGGATTTTTCTGACAAACTTCGTGCGTTGTCACCAGCCCAGTTCTATGAGGGTCCGACTTATGAAGCGTCGATCCAGCGCATCAGACATGTACTGGAACACGCGCACCAAGGTTTGCAAGTCTATCTGGCGGGCACCGAAGGGTTGATGGGACAGGCGCAAAACGAGGCTATGCAGGCCGGTATCCCGCACACGTCTATCCAGACCGAACATCGGGGGTCCGTCGCGCGCCGCATGCAATGTGTCCACTGCAAGGGAATCACCGAAGACGTTCTGTTTGATCCTTTTGTGTGCTCTCATTGCGGTTTGAATCTGTTTGTAAGGGATCATTATTCGCGCCGCCTGGCAGCCTATCAGGGCGTATGCATCGATGCGGAAGACCCCGGAAATGTTCCTGATCCAGTGGAGCTATATTCATGAGTGCGGCTCCTCAAAAAACCAAGTCAGGTTCTGAACAAATCGAAGTGACAGTCAGCGCTGTGGTTCCTGTGAACGATCTTGTTACGCGGTTTGAATTTTCCCGCGTTGATGGTCAGCCGTTTCCGACCTTTTCAGGTGGCGCGCATACGGTGATCACAATGATGGACGGCGGTCGCCGCCGGATGAACCCCTATTCGCTGATGTCCGATCCGGCCGATACATCAACATACGCGATTTCCGTACGACGCGATGATGCGGGGCGTGGCGGATCCTTGTTTATGCATACCCAGGTCAAGGTCGGTGACCAAATGACCTTGTCCTACCCTGTAAATTTGTTTGCGCTTGATTTGAGAGCGCGCAAAAATCTGTTTTTTGCAGGCGGTATTGGGATCACGCCCTTTTTGTCGATGATTGCACAGTTAGACCGCATGAATGGCAATTGGGAATTGCACTACTCAGTCCGTACTGAAGCTTTGGGCACATATGCGGACGATCTGAAGACACGATATCCAAACAATGTTCACGTCTATTACGATGATCAGTCACAAAGTATTCCGCTAACAGATTTGCTGGATGGGCAGCCTTTGGGCACAAATGCCTATGTATGTGGCCCCAAAGGAATGATTGACTGGGTGCATGCCACTGCCAAAGAGGCTGGATGGCCCGATGCACAGGTTCATTCAGAAGAATTCACCGCACCACAACCCGGAAAACCATTTGAGGTGCGTTTATGCAAATCTGATATGACCATCAAGGTTGGTGAAAACGAAAGCCTGCTGGAAGCGCTGGAACGCGAAGGTGTAGACGCCCCGTTCCTGTGCCGTGGCGGTGCCTGTGGTCAATGTGAGACCGACGTCGTTTCGCACGACGGAGAGTTTATTCACCGCGACCATTGGCTCGACGATGATCAACACGCCAGTGGAACGAAAATCATGCCATGTGTCAGCCGCTTTGTTGGCGCTTCGCTTTTGCTCGACCGTTAAGCGTCAGGAGAAAATCATGACGATCCAATTTAATAACGAGACCTTTCGCGACGATTACTCGTTCCGTAACTCTGCCTGGGCAATCAAACGGTTTCCATTTCCATTCCACGAAGACAGCTACATGTATTCAGTGAATATGGAGCAACACCGTGGTGGTCCCGAAGGGTCGGTCTATGAAAAACGCTTTGATGTGGACGAACATTACGTCTCAGAAATGCGGGACCGCGCTCTTGTTTTGGCAGATGATCCGTTACGATGTCAGAGCCTGCCTCACATGACACTCGCCGGTTGGGATCTATTGGAACTGATCATGGTCAGCAAATCCGAAGACTACCCCGATTTGTTTGAATTACACCGTGACGGTAACCGCTGGCGGTGGGTCAACAAACCTATGGGCATTGATGATACGTTCACGTTTCTGGATGAAACCACGCTTCCCTATGGGCCGATGGAATATATTACGCGGCAGGCGCAAGGCGATTTTTGTGTTCTTGATCAACGTGATGATATGCTGTGGATGGACGCAGGTATGGTCACGACGCAAGCAGACTGGTCCTTGGATTTCGATATCGGTATGAATTTTTTCGAATGGCACGCGCCGGTACCGCTTGCTCATGAAATGGGAATTTTTCAGCGTGCGTTAAAATTTCTGCTGAATATCCAACAGGGTTCGCCCGCGCGGCGTTTGAATTGGACCATGACGGTCAATCCTTTGTTGGATACAAGTCCCGAGAATTATCATAAATGGGGTATTCAAAAAACAACCCTCACGCCCGAAAACCTTGGCGCAAAGCAACATCTTCGCGTTGAGTTGCAGACGTTTTTCAGATTGCCGCGATCAAATGCGCTTGTTTTCCCGATCCGCTGCTACCTGTGCAGTTTTCAGGATCTGATGACCATGCCGAAATGGGGGCGCCGCTTGCATCGTGTGGTGCGTGACCTGCCAGTGGAATTGGCTACCTACAAAGGGTTTATCGACAACCGCCCGATGATGCTGGACTACCTGAGCCAGTATGATGACGGGCTGCCTACAAGTCGTGGCGTTTGGCCAGATTTCGAGACCGAACCGCCGCTCCAGAAATAATTTTGGTTTTACGATCCAGATTGCCAAACCAACATCACGGGTGCCGAAATTGGCAAAAGGCGCCATGGTCTTTTTGCCATGACACCCGTGTGACAGGATAATTTTGATCAACGGCCTATATCGGCGGACCAATAAACCAGCATCCGGGGAAGACACTGGACCAATCCCATGACGTTTTACCCTTCACCGCGCGGTGTTTGCGGATAGCATATGATTGACAAATATTTGGCCGGCAGTTTGGTCAGCATTTCTGGCCCATGCGGGGCATCAGCATCAAAAAACAAGGTATCGCCGGGCTTGAGGGTGAAAATATCGGGTCCGTGACGATAATCCACCTCGCCCTCCAGCATGTAGATGGTCTCAATACCACCATGCTGAAAGGTTTCAAAAGTATCGCTTTCAGCAGTTAGCTCGATCAAATACGGCTCTACGATGACTCCGCTCGAGTTGCTTCCGATATGGCCCAGTAGATTATACTGGTGACCGGCCCGGGTCCCTTCGCGTTCGATTTCCACACCAAATCCGGATCTCGTATGGATTGCCTCGCGACGTTCTTCATATTGACGAAAGAAGGACGTCAGTGGAACCGACATTGCATTCGCCAAGGACTGAAGGGTGGATAACGACGGCGATGTATTCCCATTTTCAATTTTGGAAAGCATACCAATCGACAGCCCTGTTATTTCGGACAGTTCTGCAACCGTGGTGCCCTGAGCCTTGCGATAGGCGCGCACTTCACGTCCGATCGCGACCTCCAGAACTTTTTCTCGCGCGCTTCTTATCGAATGCGGGTCTTGTGTGAGCCGTCCTACCATATCAGACACCGTTGCGGTCATTACCATAGTTTTTTCCTTTATGCTGACGCAGCGCTATCGTCTATAGTCCAACAGTAAGCTTTTTTCCTGTGAAGGCCATATATATTCCTGACAGTGGAAAAAATTTATTTTGCATGAATTTATGAGGCCCGCATGAGACCTTACACTGCAGGTTTTCTGATTTTTCCCGGCTTTCCTATGGCGTGTTTGACATCGATGATCGAACCCCTGCGGGCTGCAAATGAAATTTCTGGCGAAAAGGCTTTTCAATGGGACCTGATTTCGGAAACGCCTGGCAAAATCAGTGCCAGTGCTCTGGTCGAGTTCGAGCCAACCCGCACCCTGGATACATTGGGACCACTGGACCTGATGATCTTGCTGTCTGCACCGACTGCACAATTTCAAGCAGCCAAAACGCCGGGCTTGCTGCGCGCGCTCAATCGTCACGGTACCGTGCTTGGAGCGGTCAGCGGGGGCGTTTTTCCCCTAATGCGCGCGGGATTACCCAGTTCAAAACCCATTGCAGTACATTGGTGTTATAAATCGGCGTTTGATGCCGAGTTCCCAGATCAGACCGGGTCCGACCAGGTTATCGAAATATCGGCCAAACTGTTGACGGCAGCAGGGGCGGCCGCAGCATTCGACCTGTCCTTACATTTGATCGAACAACGTCTTGGTGCAGGCGTAGCAACCGAGGTCGCTTGTTGGTTCCAACACCCAATTATGCGCCGTGAAGGCGTCTTGCAGGCGGTCCCGTCTCTCAGTACATCCACCACGGGTCAGCAATTCCCCCCACTTGTTCAGACAGCCGTGACAATATTATCACAAAAGCTGGAAGACCCAATCAGCATCCAGGAATTGGCCAGTCAACTTGCAATAACACCGCGCCATCTGGAACGGAGTTTCAAACAATCAACCGGACTGAATCCGACCCATTACTACCGCAAGCTTCGCATGGATGCGGCACGCCAGATGGTTCATTACACCAATGAATCCTTATCCGACGTGTCATCCGCAGTCGGCTACAGCAGCCTGCAGACCTTTGGAAAACATTATCTATCCGCTTTTGGCGTGACACCTAAAGAGGATCGCAAACGGATTAACCTGTTTCGTGTAAAGGGCAATCTTCCTGTGCCCTCGGTATAGCGGGACGGTTGGCCCAGCCGTTTTAGATGGCCGATCTGATTGCTGTCACCAGGGCATGATGTAATGATCCGGCCGAGGACCTTGGCCCCAAAACAGTGATGGCGTCTGGCGCACCGACGATGACGAAACACCCAAGATGGTCGATGCTTGTTCGAGTAGCCTCACCTCCGCTACTGGCCCTGATATTTATCGGGCAGAGACGCTCGAAAACATCTGCCAAATTGGAGCCTTCAAGGTCAAAACGACACCAGGCATCATTTTGTTCGGTGGTGCTGGCGGCCTCTGTGGCTAAGGCTTTCAATTGCTCAGCCAAATCCTCGTGGGTATCATGCGGGGCCATGACCATCCACTGTTCCGGACCGGTCCAGAATACCGAAACCGTTCCAAGCACTGCTTGGCCCGGGCCCGGTAGCGCGTTGCCACAAAAACGCATCAGCGCATTGCGGGCTGCATCTTGTTGTCCCAGACGCGCGGAGAAGGACGCCAGCGCGCAGTCTACGACCTCAGAAAGGGTCACTGGCCCATAAACGTCGGATTTGGGCGTTTTGGTGCCCAGTGGCGTCAGTGGTTCCATCCTTGCAGATATATCAGACACGAAGCCGTTCCCCCTCTGGGTCAATGAAATGCGCGCTGACCACTTCGACCTCGTGATCCTGTCCGGTCAACGGACTGACCAGTCGGATCACCTCACCAAGTCGGCTGTCACCTGAGCGTAAAAATGCAAGCGCTATGTGATGCCCGAGATTGGGTGAATAGCACGCGGATGTCACATACCCTTGGTCATGTGCTGCATCCACAGGAGACCCTTTGGTCATCAGATGCGCGCCTGCAGGAACAGGTTTGGAAGGATCGACAGGCTTGAGCCCCACCAGTTTCAGGGCATCCGGACCATTCATCCCGTCCCGCTCGGACAAGGTGGATCCAATACTGTCTTTCTTTTTATTTACCATTCGTCCCATGCCAAGGTTTAATGCTGACGTTGTTCCGTTCAGTTCATTACCGGCGGCATGACCTTTTTCAATGCGCATAACCCCCAAGGCTTCGGTGCCGTACACAACGGCGTCAAATTCTTTACCGGCTTCGACCAGCCGACGGATCAGAGCATCGCCATAGCGTGTGGGAACGGCAATTTCGTAGGCCAGTTCTCCCGAAAAAGAGATACGAAAAAGCCTGCTGCGTACTTGGCCGACACTGACCTCGCCACAGGCCATATAGGGGAAGGCTTCGTTCGAGATATCATGTTCCGGGTCGATCACTTTTTGCAGCAAAGCCCGCGCATTGGGGCCTGCAACAGAATACTGGGCCCATGCTTCGGTCGTTGAGATAAGCTGAACGTCCAAGTCAGGAAACAAACACTGTCTCACAAATTCCATATGACGGTAGACGCCCACAGCATTTGCGGTCGTGGTCGTCACGACAAAATGGTCCTCGGCCAGGCGAGCAGCGGTACCATCGTCCATGGCAATGCCGTCTTCGCGCAGCATCAAGCCATAGCGCACTTTGCCAACAGGGACTTTTGCAAAAGGATTACAATAGATCTTATTCAGAAAGGTCGCAGCATCGGCGCCCTGAACATCAATCTTGCCCAATGTTGTGACGTCACAGATACCAACCGACTTGCGGGTTTGCAGCACCTCGCGGTCCACAGATTGACGCCAATGGGTCTCACCTTTTCGGGGGAACCATTGCGCGCGCAACCACATGCCAACCTCGACAAAAACGGCATTTTGTTCCTCGGCCCATGTATGGGAGGGTGTCTTTCGAACAGGCCGAAAGTCTGCATCTCGTGATCGGCCTGCAAAGGCTCCAATGGCTGTCGGGGTGTAGGGTGGGCGGAAAATTGTTGTGCCCACCTGTGGGATCGGTTTACCAGCCAGTTCGGACATAATCGCCAAACCACCCATGTTCGATGTCTTGCCCTGATCTGTTGCCATACCAAGTGTCGTGTAACGCTTGAGGTGTTCCACCGACACAAAGTTTTCCTGATGGGCCAATTTCACATCTTTGGCAGTGACATCATTTTGTTGGTCCAGCCATGCACGTTTGGCGCCGGCAACATGCCAGAACGGAGTAATCTTTACGGGGGCGTCTTCCGCCTGCGGCAGCTCAGGAGCGGTTGCGGCCTTACCCAAATCCGCCAACACCGCCGTAGCACCCTCGACCCCCGATTTCAGGGCACCATAGGTTGACAAATGACCTGCGGCAGCGCCTGCGACGCTCATACCCTGCGGTAAAGTCTGACCGGGTCCAAAGGCTGCAATCTCAGCATGCCATTCAGGTCGGCCGCGCTGATGACTGGCAAGATGGACGTTCGGGTTCCATCCTCCCGAAACACCAACTGCACCACATGTGATGTGTCGCACGGATCCATCGGCCAGTTTGACCTGAATTCCTGTCAAACCCCGTCGTCCTGAGGTGTTCACAATCGTAGCGCCTGCCAACACATCCCATTCAGCGCTTGTTTGCGCATCCGGTCGGGTATCAATGACGGCAGCAACGGTTACCCCTTTGGCCTGTAAATCGGCGGCACTGCGATAACCATCATCGTTGTTTGTGAAAATGGCGATTTGCTGCGCGGGCGTAGCGGCCCATCTATTCGCATAGGCGCGCAGTGCCGAGGCCAACATGATGCCGGGACGATCATTTTGTTCAAACGCAATCGGGCGTTCGATGGCACCAGCGGCCAAGAGCGAACGTTTGGAATAAATGCGCCATAAAATCTGACGAGGTTTACCATTGGCTGGCACCGGCAGGTGGTCTGATACACGCTCTAAGGCCCCATAAATTCCGTGATCAAAGGCGCCGATGACTGTTGTCCGTGTCATGATCCGTACATTAGGCATATCGGCCAATTCAGCCTGAACCGCACGCACCCAGTCTGAACCTGCCTGATCATTAACGGTGATCGTTTCGCAATTCAGCCGTCCGCCGACCAGGGAATCTTCATCTGCAAGAATAACCTGGGCACCTGCCCGGCCGGCTGTCAGGGCTGCCATCAACCCAGTCGGACCAGCGCCGGTTATCAGCAAATCGCAGTGCAAGAACCCCTTGTCGTATGTGTCGGGGTCAGGCTCCAGTGCGGCAGACCCCAATCCAGCGGCTCTGCGAATAATGGGTTCGTAGAGTTTTTCCCAAAAGGCAGCGGGCCACATAAATGTTTTGTAGTAAAAACCAGCGGCCAGAAAGGAAGAAAGCCGGTCGTTGATCGCCATCATATCGAATGCCAGCGAGGGCCAGCGGTTTTGCGATTTTGCAGTCAGGCCCTCGAAAAGTTCGGCAGTGGTGGCGCGCGTGTTCGGTTCTTTACGGGCACCATCGCGCAATTCTACGATCGCATTTGGCTCTTCGGAACCAGCGGTCAAAGGACCCCGCGGGCGGTGGTATTTGAATGACCGTCCCATCAGGCGGACATTGTTGGCCAATAATGCCGAAGCAAGCGTATCGCCTTCGAACCCTTGGTAGGGAATATTATCAAAGGTAAAATTGATTGGACGATCGCGGTTGATCAGACCACCATCGAGTCTGTTGCTCTGGGTCATCTCGAACGTCCTTCGCGGCGTGCCACATCGCGGGCCAATTCAACCGAGGTGATCGCGTGTGTGGTCGTGTCGCGTGTTACAACCAACCAAGATCTGTCACCGCCTTCATGAAACCAAAGCTCTCGGTGGCGTCCCGCAGGATTGTCACGCAGGTATCCATAGTCTGCAAAATCTTGCACGGCTGTGGTCGCTGTCCAATCAGGTCGATGGATCAAAGCAGCGTCGCCCATATACGTGAACTCGGATGCGTCTCTTGGACCCAGCAACGGGTGTTCAATAATCATCGGCGCATTCCTTCAGTGCAAATTGGGCTGGTTTCCCATGCCCTTTTCATCGATCATCAGACCCCGGTTGAACCGATCAAACCGATATGCTGCTGCTGTCGGATGCGGTTCATCGCGAGCCAGCAAATGGGCATAGGCGTAGCCAGACGCTGGAGTGGCCTTGAACCCGCCATAACACCACCCACCATTGAAATAGAGCCCATCGACAGATGTACGATCAATGATGGGCGATCCATCCATGGACATATCCATGATTCCACCCCACATCCTAAGAAGCCGGATACGTCCCAGCATTGGAAAGATCGCCATGCCTCCTTCGCAGACATCCTCAACCACTGGAAGGTTGCCGCGCTGCGCATAGGAATTATAGCCGTCGATGTCTCCGCCAAAAACAAGACCGCCTTTGTCAGATTGACTGCAATAGAAATGACCCGCGCCAAAGGTAATAACACCCGGCAACAACGGCTTTAATCCCTCTGACACAAAAGCCTGAAGAACATGGCTCTCGATTGGGAGGCGCAGTCCAGCCATTTCCATGACGCGGCTGGAGGACCCTGCAACACAGGATGCGACCTTTGTCGCCCGAATTGTGCCACGCGTTGTTTCGACCCCACAACAGGTCCCGTTTTCCATTATGAAACCTGTGACTTCGCAGTTTTGGATAATGTCTACGCCCTGCTGATCTGCCGCTCGGGCATATCCCCAGGCCACTGCATCATGGCGCACTGTGCCGCCGCGATGTTGGGCAAGGCCGCCCTTTATGGGGAACCGCGCATCAGTTGTATTCAGAAACGGGTATTTTTTCTTGATCTGCTGGGTGGTCATCAAATCCGCATCCGCGCCATTCAGCATCATGGCGTTGCCACGCCGCACAAAGGCATCGCGCTGCGCGTCCGAATGTATCAGATTTAAGATGCCACGCTGGCTGACCATCGCATTGTAGTTCAGATCCTGTTCCAGCCCCTCCCACAGCTTCAACGAGAATTCGTAAAAGGGCTCATTGCCATCCAGCATATAATTGGACCGGATGATCGTCGTATTGCGGCCCACGTTTCCACCGCCAATCCAACCCTTTTCCAGAACTGCGACCCGCCTTTGACCATAAATCTTGGCCAGATAGTAGGCCGTGGCAAGACCGTGCCCGCCGCCACCTATGACAATGATGTCGTATTCGGGTTTGGGAGTCGCATCCCTCCAAGCAGGTGACCAGCCCTTATGGCCTGTCAACGCCTCTTTTATCACCCGTAACCCAGAATAACGCATAGAATCGGACTCCTTCACGATCACAATGACCGGAATATAACTGTAATTCACGTCTGTAGCGGACCATTTTGTATGCAAATCAGACATATGGCACCCTAAAACCAAGGTATAGACGAAATTAATTTATGTAAATTTTCACCCTTACAAAGAATAATACTTGATCCACAGTAAAAATATGGGAAGTTAAGGCAGACAGTCGTTTGCCGCCATCATCGGCGGGTCAGGCTGTAGTCGAAAGCGTGCAAGGCAGAATTTACTGCGCAAATGTGCGACTTACAGGGAGATAAAAATGAACAAGTTCACCACTGCACTGGCCACCGGAGTGCTGGCATTCGCACCCGTGTCGGCATTCGCTGCGGACAGCTCGGATCCTATCGTGATCCCTATCCATAACTGGTCATCACAGATTGTGATGTCTAACGTCGTCGGCCAGATCTTCGAGGAAATGGGCCAAAACGTCGAGTATGTCACCACTGACAGCCAAGCGGTTTATGAATCGGTGCGCTTGGGCGATGTGACGCTCGAGCTTGAAGTCTGGGAAGGCGCATTTGGCGCATCTTTCCGCGCCGCGTTGGAAAAAGGCGGCATCGTTGATGTTGGTGACCACAACGCAGTCACCCGCGAGGACTGGTGGTATCCGATGTGGACCAAAGATGCCTGCCCTGGTCTGCCCAGCTGGGAAGCTCTGAACGACTGTGCCGAGTTGTTTGCAACACCCGAAACCGGGTCCAAGGGACGGTATCTGGACGGTCCGGTTGACTGGCTTAAGCACGGTAAAGAGCGTGTTGAGGCATTGGGCATGGATTTTGAAGTGATCAACGCCGGATCGGCTGCGGCACTTTGGGCTGAAATCGGAGCGGCCGAAGCGGACAAGCGCCCTGTGGTTGTCTTTAACTGGACGCCAAACTTTGCCGAAGCCGTTTGGCCTGGTGAATTTGTTGAATTCCCCGTTTGGGTTGATGGGTGTGACAAGGATCCATCAGTTGGGCCCAACCCGGATGCGCTTTATGACTGCGGCAACCCTGCTGATGGTTATCTGAAAAAAGCTGCTTGGGAAGGAATGGCTGACAAGTGGCCGACGGCCTATGCTGTTTTGGAAAAAATCAGCTTTACCAACCCACAGATCGCTGAAATGGCCCGTTTGGTCGACATCGATGAGCTTGAGCCTGAAGAGGCCGCTGCCGAATGGCTTGAAGCCAACGAAGCAATCTGGAAAACTTGGTTGAACTAGGGCAGATTAAATCGCACGACTGAGCCCTGTCCGATCCCGGGCAGGGCTCATCGTTATAAAAACTTAGCTCACCCCTTATGCATGGGGCTAATGAAACGGTTGACCTTATGACTTCCGACGTGCCTGTCATCTCTAGTAAAAATGTTTGGAAGATCTTTGGGGACAACCCCAGCGGATATCTGTCACGGATGCCTGCGGATCATTCTTATGACGACATTCGCGCGGATGGGTATATCGCCGGCGTCAAGGATGTCTCGATCGATGTCAGCAAAGGCGAAATGCTGGTCATCATGGGGCTGTCTGGCTCTGGAAAATCTACCTTGGTACGGTGTTTTTCACGGCTGCACGACATCACGGGCGGTACAATCGAGGTTGATGGTCAAGACATTATGTCGCTGTCCGAAAAAGACCTGATCGAGCTGCGCCGAAGCAAGATGGGTATGGTTTTTCAAAGCTTCGGACTTTTGCCACATCGTACAGTTCTGGACAATATAGCCTTTCCTTTAGAGATGAGAGGCCAGAACCGACATGATCGGCGGGCCCGCGCGCTTGAGGTCATCGAACTGGTTGGCCTTGAGGGCCGGGAAGATTATTTTCCGCGCGAATTATCCGGCGGTCAGCAACAGCGTGTGGGGATTGCCCGCAGTCTGGCCATCGAGCCTGACATTTGGTTTTTGGACGAGCCTTTTTCCGCGCTTGACCCCCTTATTCGTCGCGAGATGCAGGACGAATTCTTGCGTTTGCAGGATATGTTGGGCAAGACGATTGTGTTCATCACCCATGACTTTGACGAGGCCCTGCGTTTGGCAGATCGCATTGCAATCATGAAAGACGGTGCTGTCGAACAATGCGCCACACCTGATCAGATCGTGATGAATCCCGCGACAGAATACGTGCGCAAGTTCACAGAAGACATCGACAAATCGCGCGTCGTGCGCGCCAGTCTGCTTGTCAAGCCCGGTGCGACGGGTGACGGCATGCCGGTATCTGCCTCCTCCACAATACACGATCTGGCAGCAATTCTGGTGGCTGACACCCGCGAAATGATCCCGGTTGTTGATGGCGACAAGGCCATTGGCGCCATGTCACGACAAGATGCGCTTAAAGTGCTTGTAGGTACGTCCTGATGGTTGCCGTCACGACACATACTGCACAGCCACCATCGCGGCTGACACCCTCTTTTGTTGCCAAATGTTTGGTTGCAATAGCTTTTTTACTGACTGTACTGCAATATGTCGGCCTGTTGCCCACGCTTCTTTATCGGTTACCCGAGGCGTGGATTCCCCCGTTTGCCGCTTGGCTGGACGTTGCATTCAATTTTATTCGTTATGATCTTGCGTTGGAAAAGGTGACGCGGTGGTTCGCTGAAGGACCATTGCAGTTCATGCTCGATACAACCGCAAATATCCTTTACGGCAAGCGCCGCTGGCCAAATTTTGAGCAAGTTCCATGGAGCGCAGTCGCCGCTGTCGCTGCCGTGCTGGGTTATTCTCTTGGGGGATGGCGGCTTGCAGTCCTGGCCGGAGCAACCTTTATCTGGACAGCCTTGATCGGCCAGTGGAAAATCGCGATGGAGACAATGTCGGTCCTGTTTGTTGCGGCTCCTCTTGCCTTTTGTCTGGGTCTCGGGCTGGGTATATTGGCATGGAAGTTCCATTGGGTTGACCGGGCCATCAAGCCAATTTTGTCGGTTCTGCAAACTTTGCCATTTTTTACATATCTTCTGCCTGCTGTTATCTTTTTCAAGGTTGGCCCAACGGCGGGTGCTGTAGCCACGATCATCTATGCTATCCCACCGATGGTTTTGATGACGACGCTGGGCCTCAAGAAAGTCCCACCAGAAATAGTTGAGGCGGGCAAGATGTCGGGCTGTACGCGCTGGCAAATGTTGCGCCACGTCTATGTGCCATCTGCCCGTACGGAAATTTTGGTAGGCGTAAACCAGGTCATTATGTTGTGTCTGGCGATGGTTGTTTTGACAGCATTTATCGGCATGCCCGGATTGGGGGCCAAGCTTTTGGCGATGATGGGCAGCTTCAAGCTGGGGCGGTCTTTCGAGATTGGCGTAACGATTGTTCTGCTTGCTGTGACTTTGGACAGATTGTCAAAGGCGTGGGTCGTGAAACTGCCCGAACACTTTGAAAAGGGCACGCCATGGTGGGTCAGACACAAATACCTCGTTATTGGTCTGGTCGCGTTTGTCGGTTTCACCGTTCTTGGTCAGTTTGTAGAGTGGTTTGCAGAAATTGGACGCCGTCAAAGCTTTTCCCAGGGCAAAGAAATTGATACGGCAATCAAATCTTTTCTGGCAATTGATGTGATCCAGAATACCACGACAGCCATCAGATATGTCTTGAATGTTTGGATTTTGAACCCTTTCCGGGATTTCCTACTGTCCATTCCAACGGTTGCGTTTATCATGTTCGTTGTCGCAGGTGCGCTGGCACTGGGTGGAAAACGGTCGGGCATCTATGCCGCGGTTTTCTTTAGTCTGGTTGCTTTGACTGGATGGTGGGACAGATCAGTCATCACATTATATTCGGTCATCTCAGCAGTTATTCTTGCAATGACAATCGGCTTGCCGATTGGAATTTTAGCCGCCCGATCCAAAGCATGGTCCGACCGGGTTTTGCTGGTCTGTGATACGGCGCAAACGTTCCCTAGTTTCATCTATCTGATACCGGCGATTATGCTGTTTGGGATCACGGCGACGTCTGTTGTGATGTCCATCCTTATCTTTGCCATGGTGCCTTTAGTGCGTTACACCATCGAGGGGCTTAGAAATGTACCCCCAGAAATGACCGAAGCCGCCGATATGTCCGGCGCGACACGCATGCAAAAGCTGTGGAATGTGCAGCTGCCGCTGGCGTTACCAACAATGGCAGTTGGGTTTAATCAGGCGATTATGTTTGCCTTTTTCATGGTGATTATCGCGGCGTTCATAGGAACACAGGATCTGGGCCAAGAGCTCCAGAAAACACTGGCCGGCACTGATATGGGCAAAAACTTTGTGCTTGGCATATGCGTATCGCTCATGGCTTTGACATTCGATATGGCAATCATGACTTGGGCAGAGACCAAAAAGCGGGCGTTGGGTTTGTAGATCTGAGATGATGGAACCAAAGCGCTGATCTAACGCACCGGCGCTTTGGATCAATTTATTGTTGGCGCTATGTCCGACGGGCTTCAAACTGGGCCCAGGCTGCCTCAAGCTTGTGAATGTCAAAATCTGGCGCGCGGGCAGGACCCAGAATAATGGCTTCGCTTTTTATGACCGTTCCGATAGCTTCGGTTAACGATGCAATGACTGTTTCGGGTATAACCACTGCTCCGTGACGGTCTGCATGGATCAGATCGTTTTCTGAGACTTGCAGGCCAAAAATTGACACTTGTGAGCCAAGGTCGCGCACATGGACATGGCCGTGGCTGACGCCAATCGATCCGGCAAGTACGGGGAAGTTATCGTCCATGACGCCCAGATCGCGCATGACACCGTTGGTGACGGCTCCGGCAAGCCCCAATCCCTTGTGCACGGCCACGTGAACTTCGCCCCACCAGCCTGCAATACAATGCGGATGATCCATATCTTCGATGACTGCAACCGTTGGACCCGGACCACGTGCCATGGCGCGGAAATATGCGAGACGTCGTGCCCGGACGATCTCTGGCGCATCGGTTGATGGGGCAACGCCTGCAATGCGCGCGGTGCGTGCCCGCCCAACCATCGCGGGCAAGTCCGGGCGACTGTGCAGCATGGTCTTGCGCGTAAACCCGTTAAATCCGCGTTTTCCCTGCGCAACTTCGATGGCATTGCAGATTGTGGGAGTGTCGTGCGCGCGTAATATGGCCAAGAGGTCTTCTGTAAGGCAGGATCTTTCCATTCGTGAGGCCTTTGTGCTCCGGATTGATGTGGGACACTGTCTGGTATCGATGCAATAGTGTCTAGCGAGATGTGGCAAGAATGGAGATCTGGAATGCAGGGGTTCGACGCGCGTTTTAACGACCTGCCCGACTATATTCTGAAATGCACGGCCCAAATTTGGGAAGGACGTGATATTGCGGCCCTTCATTGGCACTATGGAGATGACCTTCGTGTGCGCACACCCGCGGGAATCAGTCGTGGTAACGCAGCTGGTATAGCCAATACAATGGCCACCCTTTGTGAATTCCCAGACCGTGAGCTGTTGGGCGAAGATGTGATATGGACTGGCAATGCCAGCGACGGGTTCTTGTCCTCGCATCGGATTTTGTCAAACGCAACACATCGCGGTGGCTGGTTTGGGGATGCAACCGCCAAACGGGTCACTTTTCGCACAATTGCAGACACATTTTGTCGTGCCAATCGGGTGTGGGATGAATGGCTTATTCGTGACAACGCGGCCATTGTTTGCCAGATTGGCGGATCCCCGAAACAGGCCGCACAGGCACAGATTGACAGGGGTGATTTGAGCGTGCCGCTGACCCCCGAAATGGATGAGTCGGGTCCCTACACCGGGTCGGGCAACACCGATCCTTGGGGCAGTCGTCATGCTGACGGGCTGCGTGACATTATGTCTGCCGATTTTGGGACAATCCCGAAAATCTATGACCGTGCCTGCCACATGTCGGCGCCAGGAGGACAAGAAAGCCATGGCTGGGCTGCTTTGGACGCGTTTTGGCTAGGATTGCGCAGTGCGTTTCCAGATGCAGTTTTTCACATTGACCACCAGATTGGGCGCATGGATCCAATGTTGCCACCCCGTAGCGCAGTTCGGTGGTCTTTGACGGGTCATCATAGTGGGTTCGGGCGCTACGGCGCACCATCTGGGGCAAGCGTCCATGTGATGGGTGTCAGTCATGTAGAGTTTGGGCCACGCGGCATTCGCCGTGACGTGACCCTTTTTGACGATATTGCGATATGGAAACAAATCCTTCTCCATACAACGCAATCTGCGACGGGATAAAATCATGCAACAGCGCAATGTGATAACAGATGTGTTGGTTATTGGGGGTGGCACTGCGGGGTTTGGCGCAGCTGTTGCGGCTGGTCGGCAGGGGCTTGACGTTACTTTGTTGGAAGCCACAAGCAAGATCGGAGGAGTGATGGCGTTCTGCCCGGGAATGCCGTGGGGTGGCGGGTATCCCGTCGATGAAATCATTGGGGGCCTGATAGAAGAGTTGACCAACCGCCTCTCTGCGATGGAGCCACCGGCTGCGGAAAAACGCCCGTGCGCGCTCGCGAATTTTGGCCCTGAAATCATCTATGATCATGATATCGCCACTCTCACGATGTTCGAAATGCTTGAAGAGGCCGGCGTTAAGGTCAGGCTGGGCAGCATCGCCATTACACCCAAGGTAGTGGACGGACGGATTGCAGAAGTGTCGTGCTGTGATCGCAACGGGCCTTTTTCCGTGACGCCGAAAATTGTGATCGACTGCTCTGGGGATGGTGACATCTCTGCTAAATCGGGGGTGCCCTTCAGCCTTGGGGATGCCTCGGGAAATATGATGGCGGTGACGATCTCTTTTCATATGATGTGTGTGAATTGGGCTGAGGCATTTTCAGAATCAGATCCGTATTACACCCGCTATGCTGAAAAAGGGGTGGCCGAAGGGCGTCTGCATCCGGATTTGTCAAAGCTTTATCTGATGCGCGGATTTCATTCCGGAACAGTTTTTTGTAACTCGGTTCATGTCCGTGGGGTCGATGGCACGGATCCCCGTGCTGTCGGGGCAGCAACACAAGAAGGCCGTCGGCGATGTTACCAACTGGCGCAATTTCTGCGCAGTGATGTTCCCGGGTTTGCTAATGCGCATATGTCGATGTTATCCCCGACAGTGGGGGTTCGTGAGACGCGCAAGCTGCACGGGATATATCGCGTCACCGGGCAAGATCTAATTCGCGCAACCAAGTTTCCCGATGGTATTGTCGCTTGCGACAATCCAATTGACGACGTTATGCGGTCTGACGGGGACATGACCCATGAGGCAGCAATCGGAACAGGTCAATATTATACAATTCCGTTTCGTTCATTACTGCCACACAATATCACAAACCTTATGTTTGCTGGGCGTATTCTGTCAGCAGATTCCGTGGCCTTTGCATCGGTCAGGGGAATGCCACAGTGCATGGCTATGGGTCAGGCCACGGGCACCGCTGCCGGTTTGGCGTTGCGCGCGGGACAGTCTGTGCAGGAGGTTCACATAGACACATTGATTCAGGATTTGACCGCTCAAGGCGTTAACCGTTTGGCCCAGCTACCTGAACAGGTACAGACGCTTTGAACGACAATTGGCCGCCGCCCTTGTCGCGATCTTGGCTAAGATAGACGAACAAACGAGGGGTATGGGCATGGTAGTTTTTCGCAACTAGAGCACGATATAAAATCCCGCACTTGAAAGACCCTTCGCCGCGGCCTTGTCCCCATGAGACGCGTTGGTGTTGTCTGCAAAAACGATCTGGCACGGGGTAAAAGGCCCCCAAACGGCCTTGCCGGTCTGTCTGTCTGGGGGTGGCCCGTCAAAGATTGAAATCCCGCCCGTGGACGTGCCAGACAGGCGGCCCATCACCTCTGTCTCGACCAGACCGTGTTTGAAACCCAATCCTGTAAGGTAACAGGGCTCTGCCAATCGCGTCCTGGGCATCAGACGCGGACCATTGCCCTGCTCTTCATCCAACCATCGCCATGTTCCTATGCCGCTTAGGCTTTTGAAGGTAACGCAGAATGTGACCCGCTCCATAATGCCTGCAAAACCGGTTTTGATATTCAGGGGCACGGGCGCATCATCGGCAAGTCCGTTGAAATGCATAAAAGGCGCGTAATCCAGCGTGACAATGGCAGCTGCAAAATCCCGTCTTTCCAGCATCTGCTTTAACGAGAGGTGAAGTGGAAAATAGCCGTCGATCGTGTCATCAAAACGATGGGCGGCAATACCGGTTTGCACTGTCGAACGGTCCTCAGAAAAGGTTGAAATATTCGGCCTGCTCCCAGTCTGACACTGTCATCAGATACCGATCCCATTCGGCACGTTTGATATGGGTCAGATAGCTGACAAAGTCCTGACCAAGGGTGTCGGCGAATAACGGATTGTCATTGAATGCATTGATTGCACAGAGAAGGTTGTCGGGGAGCGCAGTGGCGGACCCTGAATAGGGGTTTTCGCATGCTGGCGGTGCTTGCAACCCTCGGTTTAAACCATCCAATCCGGACAAAATCTGTGCGGCCAGTGCATAGTAGGGATTTACTGAGCTATCGGCGACGCGGTTTTCTACCCGGCTTGCGGCATCACCGGGATACAACAAGGCCCGCACCATTGCTCCACGGTTGTCGTGGCCCCACTGGATGCTGTTGGGGGCAAGCTGATGGGGCAAAAACCGTTTATAACTGTTGATTGTGGGTGTGGTCAGCAAACAGCTTGCCGCAGCGTTTTCTAACAGTCCAGCAATCCAATGATTTGCCGTTTCGGTCAATGCGCCAGAGGCATGTGGTGTCAGCACATTTTGTCCCGAGCGTCGGTCGAGCACCGATTGATGGATGTGCCATCCATTGGCGGCAGCATGAGCTAGTTTGGGTTTGGCCATAAAGCTCGCGTGCAAGCCCCGGGCATGACAAACTTCTTTTACCATTGTGCGAAACAAGACAAAACGGTCCGCCTGATCCATTGGTCCCGATGGGTCAAAGGTGAATTCGAACTGGCTGGGACCCATCTCGATTTCAACTGTACGCGGACGCAGGTCCAGATCTTCGGCCATGCGGCGAAGCTGGTCCAAAAGAGCCTCGGCTTCGCCGTAGCGGGTTTCAGTCAGGAATTGATACCCTTGGGTCGTATTTCGGGTCGATATAGGGGCAGGCGGCATGGTTGCTTGCGCATGATCCAGAGCGGACTCTACCCTGTCAAACACTTGGAATTCAACTTCCAGACCAAAGCATGCGTCATAACCTGCTTTGGCCAAAAGAGATTGGGCCCGTTGTAAAACGTTGCGAGAGCCGACTGACACGCCTGCACCAGACCTGTGCAGGACATTACACATCAAAAATGCTGAATGTTTTGACCAGGGAAGGACACAGAACGTATCAACAACCGGCGCACATACTATGTCATTTGCTCCGGCCAAGGGGTTCTGGCCCAGACTGATGTCTGCGCTCCAAACTGGAAAGACGGTCCTGTGAGAGGTATCCTTGAGCAAAAGCGTGGACGGCATTCCGATGCCCGATGTCAAAGCACTTTCCAATGCGCGCGCGGTAAGCGTCTTACCACGCAAAATGCCATGTTGATCCGCAAATACCACGCGGATGGTTTCAATCTTGTCAGTGGCGACGCGTTGTAGAATACGTGCTGCCTTTGCAAGGCAGGCATCTTCGTAATGGCCAGTCTGGAACAAGAATCCCTGTCGAAGCCTGTCCTGCACGCCAGTATCCATTAAACGGTCGCGTCCCAAGAACAATGCGCGCGTCTTGTCATGTCTGCGTTCCGACTGATGTCCTGCCACAGGTGTGTGTCTGCAATAGCGTCATTGGACACAGGCCCAGTGATGTCTGCTGCCTCTGGACCCAGCATAGGGAGGTCGTTGATTTTGCCGGCTGCCGCAGCAGCAATTGCAGCACGCAGCATCCGTCTGTAGCGAATGATTGCTTTATCCGACCGACCAAGATGCTCTTGGGTGCGATCCTGAATTCTTCCCATCCCTTCGACCGCCCATTGGTCATGAACGTTAATATCCAATCCCATTCCGGTATATGTTCGGGTCGCTTGTTCTTGGGGATCGTAGTGATAGTCATTGGCCTTGTTTTTCAGAGGCGCATAGGTTGGCAAGCTATGCTCCTTCAATCTCTGCGCACGCATCAACGCCTTGTCGACCGGTTTGTCAAAGCTTGTGAACATTGTGTACCAATAGCAGGTTTCGTCATCTACCGGCACATGCCACTGGGTGATGATCATCTCCCGCGACATGGGAATACAAATAGCCTGCGGGAAAATCTGGTTGGTGATGCGCACATGTGTCAGCCCGTGATCCATGTGCCGCAATGCCGTTATTTTCAACCCAAATTCAGTTTCGTCCACGGTAATATCCGGCCTTGGATATTCACGCAGAACCTGTGTGATTGGCATATTGGTGCCTTCGGCTTTGTCGCGGAATTGCTTGCCGTAGCCCTCTGCCGGATTTTCGTCCTCAAGAAACCTGTGTAAGAAAGAGGCATGCGCGGGGTCGATCCCGACCTCAAGCGCTTGCAGCCAATTGCATTGCCACAATCCCTTGAAAGCAAAAACATGGCTGTCTGGGGCTCGAAAGCAGTCAAAGTTTGGAAATGCGGGTGGTGTCTGTTGCTTGCCCAAGTAAGCAAACAGAATGCCTTTGCGCTCTGCAACGGGATAGGTTGGTCCAAGAGTGTCGATTAAGATATCCTTCGACGCGGGATAGTGCGTTGCAGGTTCATCAATCGTCGCAATACGGGTCGCCAAAATCAGTTGATTATCCGCGCCACGCATTAACGCCAGCCGTTCCCCCAGCAGGTTCACCGGAACCTTATCTCCATGATCGAGTTCTTCGATCAGCGCGGCGGGTTGCCAGTAATGTCGCAAGACCATGCCCGCATCTGAACCGGGACCGATACGGGTAATTTGATCGTTCAGCTGTTTGCTGATCATTGTAACGCCTCGCTTTGTGGTATCAGAGCCTGAATTTCACCACCGATTTCCCTGACTTGTATCATGGGAACCTTGATTTGGGTGTACATTTTCGAGCCTTCGGGTTCGGCAGGTTGTTCCATGCACTGCCCTGTGCGGTCAAAATGCCATCCGTGAAAGGGGCACCGCAGGCCGTTGTCTTCCAGTCGTCCATAGAGCAGATCGGCCCCCCGATGGGGGCAATGACGACCAATAAGCCCAAGAGAACCCGTATCATCGCGAAACAGCACATAGGGTCTGTTGTCCAAAGTAACTGCCAGAACAGGACGAGCCACATTCAGCTGTTCTGTTGTGGCTATCACGCGCCAGTCGTTTTGGGCATTCATGGTGTCAGGACCTTGCACTGATTTTTGGCATTGTCGTTCTAACTTGCGAAAAAATAATGGGTGTAGCAAGGGCTATGCGATAATGGCTTGCGCCGTCACCACAGTTGAAGTCAGGAATTTTTCAACGGATGCGCGGACACATTATGTGAATAGCAGTCCATGCTAAGACGCTGTCGCTGAACTCTCCGAAGGCGTGCGCATTGCCTGTGAGGCACCCCAAAACCTGCGAATTCATTCAGACCGCTTGGACCAACTCTTAATCACTTTAACCGGGTCTTGGCGGTTTCAAATAATCACGTCGTCGAGAGATTTTGGATGCTTCGTCAGTGGCTCCCAGCCGGTTGAAGTAATGATCACACTATCGCCGACTTGGGCGCGAAAATTATCAATCGAGACAGAACCATCTACTGCAAATACCATTCCAGGCTGAATAACTGTTGTATCTCCAGTGACAAGCTGTGGTTTTTCTAAAAAGCTGAACCCTGTGGATCTGCCACACCGAAAAGGGTAGTCATATCCGGCATTCTGGATAACTTCTGCATAGGCTGCGTGCACGGACTCGGCCGTCACCCCGGGACGTAAAGATGCCAAGGCAGCCTGTTGACTGGCCAAGGCAACCTCGTAGACAGCGGCTTGCGCTTTGTCGGCTATGTCTTGAATCCAGAACGTCCGGTCAAATCCAAGTTTGAAGCGGTGGAAATTGGTCATACCGCAGAAGCATAGAAATACGGGTTCGCCATTTCGCATAATGCGTGTTGTCGCCCGATGGTGAGTCTTGGTGATTGTGTCACCCGACGCCATAATCTGCAAAAAATGGGTATTGGGGGACATGTCTGCGTCGGAATAATGCTTTGACAAAAGTGCGGCTGCTGTCCGAGTGCCGGCAGCTGACGTTGCAAGAGCAACTTCGAATTCGGGGGCACCGTCCCGGATGGCAGCACGGCCTTGGGTCATCATTGCGTTTGCAACAATGCCAGCATGTCGCGCGAGCTGCAGTTCCTCGGGTGATTTCACCATACGCATCTGCGCCAGAATTGGACTGACGTCCCGCAAATCATATGACGTTGAAACAGCAGCTACGTAGTCACGCACAATTGCTGGCATTTGATGCGACTCAATCGCCACCTGCCCTTGCAACACGTTAGGGAGTTCGGCACGCCATTCATCACCGGCACCGTCATTCCATGATGCTATACGGTCTACTCGTGCAGCGGCTTCGGCTGTGTTGGCGTCAATGGACGGTGTTATCAGAATGCTTTGTCCTTCACGAGCCACGACCAGTATGGTGGGGCGTCCAAACTCCATATGGAGATAGTCGTAATATCCCGTCAGGTAGTAGACGTTGTCATCATCGGTGATCAGCGCAACATCGATCCCGTCAGCCTCGAGCCGAGCCCGAAAGCGATCCATACGTTTTTCAAAAGCGGACATTACGAGGCCCCTGAAGACAGCGGCAATCTGTCTTTTACCAGCTGTGTCCAGAAACTTACCCCGATGGGCAGCAAAGCGTCGTTGAAATCATAGTTACTGGCATGCAACGGTTGGCTATGCGCACCGGTTTCCCCGTTTCCAAGCAACAAAAAACAACCCGGGACAGCGGCACAGAAATGAGCGAAATCTTCGGAAAAACTCATCGGTTCTCGATTTGGCTGCACATCAAGATTTAACTGGGATGCCACACGGACCACAGCATTTGTCGGCACCTCGGAATTGATCGTTTCGATAAATTCAGTTTCAAATTTCAAAGATGCCGTAACACCGTGCGCATGTGCGATACCGTTGATCAGACGATCCATGAGGCCTGCAATCATTTGTCTATCCTCAGGATTTTTGGTGCGCACGTCCCCTTTGAGAGTAACATTTCCCGCAAGAACATTGCGTTGCCCGTCCGTTAGAAATTCAGTCACAGAAACCACCGCACCTGCACCTGGGGCGATCTTGCGGGAGATAATTGTTTGCAGAGCGTTTACAATCTCTGCACCAATAGTGATTGCGTCGCGTCCAACTTGGGGCATGGATGCGTGACCACCCTGACCATGAATTGCAATCTCGAACAGGCTTTCGGATGAGCATATCTGTCCCACGCGCGTAGAGATCTGGCCCACAGGCGCGCCGGGAAGGTTATGGATGGCATAGATTTCATCCATCTGAAACCTGTCCAGGATACCTTCGTCAATCATCGCACGTGCGCCGAGGCCATGCTCTTCACAGGGCTGGAATAAACACACGACTGTACCGTCAAAAGCGGGGTCTTTGGAGAGGGCTTCTGCTGCACCAAGCAACATGGCCATGTGCCCATCGTGACCACAGGCATGCATAACGCCCCTGTTGCGTGAACAATAATCGTGGCGGCTGCTTTCTAAAATTGGCAAAGCGTCCATGTCCGCTCGCAATCCGATTGCTTTGGTGCTGGTGCCTGCCCGTAGCAGGCCGATGACGCCATGGCCTTCGTACACATCCAGCCCGGCTTTGCGTAAAAAGGCGGCGACTGTGGCCTTGGTTCGCGTTTCTTTGAATCCCAATTCAGGGTGGCGATGAAGGTCACGTCGTAAATCTTGCAGCTTTGTAAAGGTCTGTTTCAATCCCGTCCCCGTCGTTACGATACCCTGCGCTAGCATGCGCGTGCGCTAACGAAATGGCAAAACGCGACATTTTCAAAAAGATCTGATACCTTGGGCCGTTTGCCAATACGGCCTGCAAGATTTTATGCGCCTCTTGGGGGAAATTACCTGTCTGTCGTATACGTTATGACTTGTCTGCTTCAACAGTTGAAACGAAGTAGAGATCCCCCAATTCTAAAAACCTCGCGGCGAGGCGGCTTTGCCACTGCGCCAAGACAGCAAACCAAAGACAGCAAAACAGATAGCCGCTACGCAGACGATCGAAGGGCCAGCCGGAGTGTCAAGAATATAGGCTCCGCGCAATCCGGCAACTGCCGAGAAGGCCCCGATGGCGGCAGCGATCAACGCCATTGCCTCAGGGGTTCGCGCCAACCCGCGCGCAGACGCTGCCGGAATGATCAGCATTGCTGCAATCAGCAATACGCCAACAACCTTTATTGCGACCGCAACAGTGATCGCCAGAGACAGGGTCAAAATCAATTGTTCACGTCGTGGGTTGAGCCCGTATGCAAACGCCAACTCTTCGCTGAGCGTTGCCATCAGCAAAGGTGTCCAGCGCCATGCCATCAGGGCCACCACCACGCCGGCGCCACCCCAAATAACCAAAAGGTCTGTTCGTGAAACTGCAAGGATATCTCCGAACAGATACGCCATCAGATCAATGCGAACACCAGACAGGAATGACACCGCTACCAGCCCGAACGCCAGAGAGGAATGCGCCAGAACGCCGAGAAGAGTGTCCATGGCATAGCCACGTCCGGACAGAAGCGTCACAGTCAATGCCATGATCAACGCGACGCTGGTTGCCCCGATGAATATCGACATCTGAAACGCCAGCGATACAGCCACGCCAAGGATCGCCGCATGTGCTGTTGCATCACCAAAATACGCCATACGTCTCCATACGACAAAACAACCTAAAGGCGCTGCTGCTATTGCGACGCCAACTCCTGCAAGCGTTGCGCGGGTCATGAAGTCGTCCAACATTACAATGCAGCCTCTGAATTATGGTCGTTGGCGTCATGATGGTGGTCATGGTCATGCTGATAAAGCGCAAGCGCACCGCCTGTGCCCGAGCCAAACAACGCACGATATTCGGGTGCTGATGCAACAACCGCAGGGGTCCCGGAACAGCAGACATGTCCATTCAGGCAGATCACCCGATCTGACGTACTCATGACAACATGCAATTCGTGACTGATCATCAAAATAGCGCATCCCGTCTGCCGCCTGACGTCTTCGATCTGCCGATAGAATGCAGCAGACCCAGATTGATCCAAGCCTTGCGTCGCCTCGTCCAAAAGCAACACATCGGGCTTTTTCATGAGAGCGCTTGCAAGCATGATACGTTGAAACTGACCACCAGACAGATTGGACATCTGGTTTTTAATAACGCCGGGAACGCCTGCGGCAATTAAGGCCTGTTCGCAGGCTGTTTGAGTGGTGCGCCCTGACAATCGAAGAAAACGCTCAACTGTTATAGGCAAAGTCGGATCTATGTGCAGTCTCTGAGGAACATACCCTATTTGAAGCCCCGGGCGGTGGTTTATTTTGCCAGATGTTGGATGCAGCGCGCCTATAATGGCGCGAAACAGGCTGGTCTTTCCAGAACCGTTCGGGCCGACAATGGTGACGATCTCTTTTTCCTCGAGGGTTAGGCTGATATCGCGCAGAACCCGGTTAGAGCCATAGCTGACATTCAAATTTTCAATGGAAATCAGGCTCATGGACCGAGCATCTCCTTGCTACTGAGGCATTTACCCTTTGTTTTGATAGGGCGTGTACGGTTACTGGGGTTAAAGCTTCTGAGCTTGGGTTAAAAGCGCTTGGCCGTAAATTGAAGCTTACAATCTTGTCTACCCAAAAAAACAGACCTGAAAACCCGACCGCAAAAAATTTTGATCGGCAGAGTAAAGCTATGACTGATACAAAAAGAAACGCAGCGCTCATCTGGGTACCTAAAAGAAAGAACCTGAAAAGATTGATGGATTTTCTTCGATAATTGATGTCGCGAAGGATGATCCCACTGCCCTAGGCTTGATATCTACCTGATACGATTGATGTAATTGTCGTCCTATCACCATGCCTGATGTTAAATAGTTCGGTATGATTTCAGGCATGTGAGACTCTTCTCTTGCCAGACTACGTGCATCCGGCTAGATGGGCAGATGTTATAACATTACATATCGAGGTTGCGATGTCTACCAAACTCATACCTACAACTCTGGCTGCTGTATTGCTGGGAAGCACTGCGGTAGCAGACGTTCCATCAGTTGCAGTCGATATCGCACCATTACATTCGTTGGTTGCACGTGTCATGGAGGGTGTGGGGACACCTGACCTCGTGATTCCTGCGAGTGCATCACCGCATGGATATCGTTTGCGCCCCTCTGAAGCGCGGGCCTTGCAGAATGCAGACGTCGTATTTTGGATGGGGGAGGACATGACCCCTTGGCTCGAAGGTGCGATCGAGACTTTGGCTGAAAACGCCTCGGTGACTGCATTGCTCGAACACCAAGAAACCATGCTGTTAGAGTTCCGCGAGGGTGCCCTTTTTGAGGGTCATGATCATGACGGCCATGGTGAAGATCATGATGAGCATGGACACGATGACCATGACAAAGATCACGACGAACACGCCCATGACGACCATGACAAAGATCATGATGAACATGGACACGATGACCATGACGAACACGCACACGACGAACATGGTAAAGATCATGACGAACATGCCCACGACGACCATGACGAAGATCACGACGAACACGCCCATGACGACCATGACGAAGATCATGATGAGCATGGTCATGGTGCACATGACCCTCATGCATGGCTTTCGCCAGACAATGCCAGCGCTTGGATGAACGTCATTGCGGCAGAGCTCTCGGCCGCAGACCCTGAAAATGCAGGTACCTATTTTGCAAATGCTGCGGCCGGGCGCGCCGAACTCGAAGAGCTCAAAGATGAGATCTCTATTTTGCTAGAACCTGTACGCAGCGTCTATTTTGTTGTCTTCCATGACGCCTACCAGTACTTTGAAAGCGCCTTTGATATTTCAGCGTCTGGTGCTATTTCTCTGAGCGACGCGGCAGACCCGAGTCCTGCTCGTATTGCAGAAATCCAAGCCCGAGTAAAAAATGAAGGTATAGGCTGCGTCTTGTCTGAACCTCAATACAACCCGGGCATCATAGCGGTTGTCATGGATGGGACCGATGCCACAACAAGCGTTCTTGACCCGCTCGGTTCGGACCTTGAAACTGGCGCAAATTTGTATCCGCAGCTTCTGCGGAACCTTGCTACAAGTTTGGCAAGTTGCATGTAACAGACGAGGCACATCGGCATGATGCGGTTTTGTAGACTATTCATCATGTCTTTGGGTCTTTGGTACGCAAGCCCTATTCCGGCACATCCACATGTTTTCGTGGATGCCGGGGTGGGGTTCGATTTCGATACAAATGGGCGTTTGGTAGCGATCCGAGTGATTTGGCGATATGACGCTTTCACCAGCCTTACCTTGTTCGACATACTGGACTTAGATGTCGATGGAGATGGATTACTCAACGATGCTGATCGCGCGGCAATCGTTGCCGGAGAGACCGATTGGGCCGATGGCTACAAAGGTGATACCTTCATGGAAATGAACAATGCTGAGATCGCTTTGACACGTCCGGTTGCAGGTCGGGCCTGGTTGTCAAACGATCAGATATCCGTTTCCTTTAGGTTGCCCTTGGCTGACCCTTTGGTGTTGGAAGACGATGTCGTTTTACGCCTCTATGATCCCAGTTATTATTATGCTTACGATGTCGTTAGTTTTGACGATTTAGCACCCGAAAACTGTTTAGTGTTCTTGAAAGAGTTCGAGCCGGACAAGGCATCTGCAGATTTGCAAAATCAGCTGGCGACCCTGTCTCGTGAGGAAACGCCAGCGCAAGCAGATGTCGGTCGGTTATTTGCTGATGAGATTTGGTTAAAATGCGGCTAACTGCGTCTATTCCCGCAATGATCATCGTCGTCACCTTGGGTGTTCTGTGGTTGGTTCTTCCGTGGGAAACGCTGTTTGTGTGGGCAGCTGAAAAACAGCGCGATGCTCAGGAAGCAATGGCGCGCGCGCTACAGGCTGTTCGTGCCCAAGAGCCTGCGGCATTGATATCATTGTGTTTTGCAACTGCGAGCTATGGTTTCATACATGCTATGGGCCCGGGGCATGGCAAAGTTGTTTTGGGGGGTGCGGCATTAGCGTCTGGTGCGACACTGCGCAGGATGAGCATGCTGACGATCACGGCAAGTCTGGCGCAGGCTTTCTCGGCTATTGCGATGGTTGGGGTGTTCGCAGCAATATTTGCCATCGGCTCGCGGCAGTTGGGCTTATTTGCAGACGACTGGTTGGCGCCACTTAGTACGCTGGCCATCGCTGCGATGGGCTTTTATCTGATAGTCCGAGGGGTGGGCATGTGGCGCAGGTCGACAGCCAGGCCATGCTGTCACGGTCACGGGCCTTCGGTTCAACAAACGCAAAGTCTGTCCGGTTTTCGCGACGCTGCATTTTTGGTTGTAAGCATTGCTCTACGCCCCTGTACGGGTGCGATTTTCGTGATGGTTATTGCGCTACGGTTCGATGTTTTCTGGGTTGGGTGTCTTGCAGTCATCGCGATGGGATTGGGCACGGCTGGCTTTAACCTTTTGGTGGCATGGTCGGGCGTCGCCGCGCGCCGCTTTGGCGGATTTGCCAGCCGCAATGCCCAGGAGGCCCAGCGCGTATCAGCGCAGTTGCATCTTTTGGGTGGCTTAATAATTTGTGCCACCAGTTTAGGCTGGCTGGTGTCCATGGTTCCGGAGCTGGCGCTGTAAACTTGACCACGCCGTTTATGCCAAATTTCGACAGGTCATGCGTTTTTCGCCAAAAAGATATAAATCGGCCACTCAATACGAAGCAGAACCAAAAAGCCGGGTAAAGTCTGAAATTTGACCGGAGAGAGTGCGCCGACTGAATGGCACAATCTTAAATTGTATCAACGCCCTCGCGCTCGCGGCTATCAAAGCGTCACACAACAGACCCCAACCGATTTTTGATATCATCCGATACTTTTCATGGTGTTTTTGCTTATATGTTTGTCATGGTCTCTACTCGTGCAAAGAAAATGAGCATATTTAATCAATGTCCTTGCAAGCTGGAACAAGCTAAGGTCTATTCTGTGTAAATCACGGCTTGAAGACTGTGAGCAACGACCAGGGGGCCTTTTTTGGCGGAAAACTCGCAAAGTGATGCGTTCGTTGAATTCGACCGCGTACAGAAAAGTTACGACGGCGAAACGCTGGTCGTGAAAGATTTGAATTTAAAAATGCCGAGGGGTGAGTTTCTGACGATGCTTGGCCCCTCCGGCTCGGGTAAGACAACTTGCCTTATGATGTTGGCTGGTTTTGAAACGGCCACCTACGGCGATATTCGTCTCGACGGGCGCCCGATCAACAACATACCGCCGCATAAACGTGGTATCGGTATGGTTTTTCAAAACTATGCGTTGTTTCCGCATATGACTGTTGCCGAAAATCTGAGCTTCCCGCTCGAAGTTCGCAAGATGGGAAAGTCTGACCGCGAGGCAAAGGTCAAACGCGCCCTTGAAATGGTCCAGATGGGGCAGTTTGGCGGGCGTCGTCCCAGCCAGTTGTCAGGCGGTCAGCAACAAAGAATCGCATTGGCCCGTGCTTTGGTTTTTGAGGCAGAGCTGGTCTTGATGGACGAACCGCTTGGAGCTTTGGACAAACAGCTGCGCGAACACATGCAGTTCGAAATCAAGCGAATCGCTGATAATTTGGGGATCACCGTGGTCTATGTGACGCATGACCAGACCGAGGCGCTGACCATGTCTGACAGGGTCGCTGTCTTTGATGATGGCCGGATCCAGCAGCTTGCGCCACCGGACGAGCTTTATGAGGCGCCCCAAAATAGTTTCGTGGCACAGTTCATTGGCGAAAATAACACGCTTGAGGGCATCGTTACCGAGATGCTGTCAGACCGGTGTGTTGTTCGCCTCGATGACGGCAGCTTGATTGATGCCAAGCCGGTAAATGTCTCTGCGGTGGGCGAAAAGACACGAGTCTCCATTCGTCCAGAACGGGTTGAGACCCGCATTGATCGGCTGGGAGAAGGCGCGCATACAATCAAGGCCGAAGTGATGGAGTTCATCTACATGGGTGATATTTTCCGCACACGGCTGAGGGTGGCTGGGAATGAAGATTTTATCATCAAGACGCGCAATGCGCCTGATCAGGTGCGGCTTGAACCGGGACGCCAGATAGAGATAGGCTGGTTGCCTGCGGATTGTCGCGCGCTCGACGCTACGTAACAGCTGGACATGCCGCGTCAGCGTTTTGTCGTGCACAAGCTAGGGATCGGATACACAGGCCAGCCCAGCCTTCGGTTCCATTAACATCGGGCATACTGGGGAGTATAAAATGAACTTGACCAAAACACTTCTAGCATCAACTGCTTTGACAGTGGTTGCAGGCGCTTCGTTTGCCGGTGGCCATATGTCAGACAGCATGACATTGGTAAGCTGGGGCGGCGCGTATCAGGCGAGCCAGGACAATGCCTATGTTGTTCCCTACATCGCAATGAACGAAGGTGTCAGCGCAACTTGGGACGAAAGCTCTGCCGAGGCTGTCGCCAAACTGCGTGCGATGAATGAGGCTGGCAATGTCACTTGGGACGTCGTCGACGTGGTCGCAGCTGACGCCATCCGTCTTTGCGACGAAGGTCTTGCACTTGAGATCGACCATGACGAGCAGCTGGCGGACGCACCTGACGGCACGTCTGCATCGGATGACTTTGGTGATCTGATTGTCAGTGACTGCTTCATTCCACAAATCGTGTATTCGACCACATTCGGATACCGTACCGATTTGGTCCCTGAAGGTGTAGCACCTCCATCAGAGATTTGCTCTGTTTTCGACCTTGAAACCTATCCAGGTAAGCGGTCCCTTGAGCGTCGCCCGATCAACAACATGGAATGGGCTTTGTTGTGTGACGGCGTCGCCAAAGACGACGTCTATGACGTGCTGGAGACAGACGAAGGTCAGGACCGTGCGCTTGCCAAGCTTGGCACAATCAAAGACAGCGTGATCTGGTGGTCGGCCGGTGCGGATACACCTCAGCTGTTGGCAGATGGTGAAATCTTCATGGGCTCGACCTACAATGGTCGCTTGTTCAGTGTCATCGAAGAGCAAAACCAGCCTGTCGCAATCATGTGGGACGCTCAGGTGTTCGATCTTGATGGTTGGATTGTTCCTGCTGGATTGTCAGATGAACGTCAGGCCCGTGCGTTGGACTTCGTTAACTTTGCAACCGACACACAGCGTTTGGCAGATCAGGCAAAGTACATCAGCTACGGTCCCGCACGCTTGAGCTCTGCACCTTTGGTGTCGACACACGCGACATTGGGTATCGAGATGGCACCACATATGCCAACAGATCCTGCAAATGCGAAGAATACTTTCCTTTACAATTACGAATTCTGGGCTGATTATCGTGACGATATCGATGCCAAGTTCCAGGCTTGGTTGGCGCAGTAACAGCGCGGAAAGATAAGGTAAGGCTGGACCCACACGGCCTTACCCTGACGACCTTTTTCTAACTTGAAAAAGGCCCGTCTACCCGGCTGGACCGGTTCGCACCCCGGTCCAGCCACCTTGCTGGAGTTACGCTATGCCCAAAGGTTACATCATTGGCCACGTTACCGTTGCGGACGCCGAGGCCTACCGTGAGTACATTGAGCGAAACACACCAATCCTCAAAAGCCGTGGAGCGCGGTACCTTGTCCGAGGGGGAGCGTCCGAAACTGTCGAAGGCAGTTCCGGCGAGCGCCATGTGGTGATTGAGTTTGATGACTATGAAACGGCGCGTAGCTCCTATTTTGATCCTGAATATCAAGTGGTGGCAGACATTCGCCGCCGCACGGCTGACAGCACAATCATATTGGTAGAAGGCGTAGAATGACGGAATCATCATCAGGACCGATGCTGGCGGCTGATGGCACGCCGCTCAAACGCAGTTTATCACGTGCCCTGCGCATGCAAAAAATTCGGGCACTGTTGTTGATTGCCCCTCTTTTATTGTTTGTTGTCTTGACCTTTCTTGCACCGATCGCGGACATGCTCTTTCGATCGGTAGAAAACCAGATCGTTTCAGAAACCCTGCCAAAGGCGACGCTCGAACTTGCCGATTGGGATGGAAACGGCTTGCCTTCTGACTCGGTATACGAGGCCACATTCTTTGACCTGTTCGCAGCTGCGGAACGCAAACTGCACACGCGATTGGGCACGCGACTGAATTACGAAGAAACCGGCATGTCATCGTTGTTCCGTCGTACCGGACGCAAACTGGACGACTTTGGTGACGTCTATCTGGACCAATTCAAAAAAGTTGATCGTGCTTGGTCCAAGGCTGCACCTTGGGCTGAAATGATGTCCGATCCGGACTGGTTGGCGGGCCAAGAGGCGTTGGGACGTGGTGACGCCGGACCGCCCTTTGTCCTGCGCGCTGGAATGGAGACCCTTTTACCGCGAACGTCTGATGCGTATCAGGAATTTGCGCAGGCCATGCAGGACGAGGGGGATAATCCTGCGGACGAAAAGCCATGGGCAACGGTTCATATTGCTTTGGCTGAGGATCTGGCAACGCGGGATGTCGGCACGTACTCCGGCCCGGGAAAAGACCGATTACAGGCCACCGCTGCACTGGTCGGGTCTGAAGATTTCGAAACTCTGGATTACAAGGCGATGTTCTTGGACATCAACGATAACTGGGGTGATACCGATGTCTGGCGGACCATCAAGTTATACAGCCCGGCCTATACATCGGGGTATTTTCTGAACGCTGTCGACATGCAGCTGACCCCTGAGGGGCCAGAGTGGCGGGATGAACGCGAACAGATCTATGGCCTGTTGTTTAAACGTACGCTGTATATGTCCCTTGTGATCACTTTGAGCTGTATCATGCTGGGCTATCCCGTGGCATGGTTGCTGGCTAACTTACCGACACGTCAGTCTAACCTTCTTATGATCCTTGTTTTATTGCCCTTTTGGACATCGTTGCTTGTTCGTACATCGGCGTGGAAGGTAATGCTGCAGCAGCAGGGGGTGGTCAATGATGTACTGGTATGGCTTTCAATTGTACCGGATGACGCGCGTCTTGCCCTGATCAACAATCAAACCGGCACCATCATCGCGATGACGCATATATTGCTGCCGTTCATGATATTGCCGATGTATTCGGTCATGCAAACGATCCCACCGACCTATCTGCGCGCCGCAAAATCATTGGGCGCAACAAATTGGACAGCATTCTGGCGTGTGTATTTTCCGCAATCTGTACCTGGTATAGGAGCGGGATCTATCCTCGTGTTTATTCTGGCTATCGGTTATTACATCACCCCAGCCATCGTAGGGGGAACGTCTGGAACATTCATCTCTAACCGGATCGCCTACCATATTTCATCCTCTGGCAACTGGGGTCTTGGGGCTGCGCTAGGCGCATTATTGCTTGCAGCGGTTCTGATCTTGTATTGGGCCTATGACCGAATTGTCGGTATCGACAATGTAAAGCTAGGGGGCTGAAGCGATGGCCGTTATCAATCCTGAACACGATACACCGCTCAAATTTACCCTCTCTGTGACCGCTGCGGCAGGTGCTGTCTTTGGCCTTTTTGTCGGAACAGCGCAGGGATCCGGGCTGCTTGGAATCGGCATAGGCGCGGTCTTATGCGCGCTCCTTTCCTTTTTCATGCTCCATATCCTTGGTACCGACCGTGAACGTCTGGCCCGGTGGGGCGTCGTAATTGTTTTGGCGACAAGCGGATTCTTAGTCGGTTGGGTACCGGGATTGATCGTAGGCGCCCTGTTTGGATGGTTTATCGGTTGGTTTACATTCTGGCTGGGACGGGCACGGTATCGCGTTGCTTTGCCACCTTATCTGACCTCGGGTCAGGTTTTGTGGTTCTACACTTTCCGGTGCATTGCCGGGGCAATCTTTATATTTCTGATTACACCGATCATTGTGGTCATGCCGTTAAGTTTCAATGCACAGGACTTTTTTACCTTCACACCAGAAATGCTGAGGTTCGATCCGGCTGGTTATAGCCTGAAGCATTATCAGGATTTCTTCAGTTCAAACGATTGGCAACAGGCGCTTTGGAACTCGGTCCGGATCGCGCCGGCTGCGACATTGCTGTCGGTGAGCTTCGGCACCTTGGCAGCCATTGGGTTAAGCCAACCGCATGTGCCGTTCCGGCGTGTCATCATGGCGATCCTGATTTCACCGATGATTGTGCCACTGATCATTTCAGCTGCCGGAATGTATTTTTTTTACAGTCGAATTGGTCTTCAGGGAACCTATCTGGGTGTGGTGCTGGCTCATGCAGCCCTAGGTATTCCTTTTGTTATAATCACCGTTACGGCGACCCTGGTAGGGTTTGATAACTCATTAACACGAGCAGCGGCCAATATGGGGGCCAACCCTGTCACGACCTTCTTCAGGGTGCAGATGCCTTTAATTCTGCCGGGCGTTATTTCAGGTGGCTTATTTGCGTTTATTACGTCTTTTGATGAAGTGGTTGTCGTGCTGTTTGTCGGCTCTGCCCAACAACAGACATTGCCATGGCAGATGTTCACTGGACTACGCGAACAAATCTCGCCGACCATTCTCGCGGTGGCGACTATCCTTGTGGCGATCTCAATCGGACTGTTGACAACGGTTGAATTATTGCGGCGACGGTCAGAGCGGCTGCGGGGGATGTCGCCGGGCTAGCTATTGGATCCGACACGTACATAACCATGTGAACGATTGGAAATTCTTCACACTTTAGGGGCTAAGCTGCGGCCACTCTCAAGTAGGAAGAATGGCATGCTCGTCAGATTTACCTTTTTATTCGCCCTTTTTCTGCCTTTGATCGCGGTGCCCGGTCATGCCGAAAGACAGTTGTTGGGAAAAGGGCGTCTTTTGAATAACGATTCAATACTGGGTGACTGGCAAGACCGTTGGCAAACCGGCAACGTCGCATCAAGCCGTGTTTGGGGCCCAGGGTGGTCGGGCTCTTTGCCCAGATACCCCGGAGAGCTACTAGAGTTACGTTTGAATTATCAGGTCACGGCCCCTTCTAGACTGACTGGCCCCCTCAACAATAACGATCGCCCACTGGCTGGCTCTATTAGCCTTGGCGGCCATACACATTTCGCGTGGGGTGATTTAGAGACGGCCGTTGGGCTTGATTTGGTCTTGACTGGACCTCAAACAGGATTGGTCCAGTTGCAAAATACGTTCCACAAATTCATCAGTATCCCAAAAACGTCAGCTGCGATACTTGATGGTCAGATTGGAAATGGGCTTTATCCCACCGCCGTTTTGGAACTGGCGCGCCGCTACTCTGTCGGTCCATTTATCGCGAGGCCCTTCTTTGAGGCGCGCATTGGCGCTGAAAGTTTGGTGCGCACAGGCTTTGACATTACCTTTGGGACCGTAGGTCATGGCGAATTGTTGGTTCGGGATCCGGTTTCAGGGCATCGTTATCGAACAATCTGGAACTCTGATTGGCGTGGTCATGGCCTTGTGGTGGGTGCCGACATCAGCTTCGTGTCCGATAGTGTCTTCCTACCCAATAACGGCGCCTTTTCTCACAAAGATCAAAGGGTCCGGGTCCGGGCAGGATATCATTGGCAAACCAGAGATTTTGCTTTGTTCTATGGCCTTACCCTGATGGGTGAAGAGTTCGAGACCCAGCCAGAAAGTCAGTTGATCGGATCAATACGGCTGCGTCGGCAGTTTTGATGAAAGCCCCTTTTTTGCTTGTCTACGAAACAAATGGGAGAACGAATATTTTCAAAAATGGGTATCCGTATGGTCGACCGGATGTACACTCTGAGCAGCCACTGATTTATCAAGTAGTTTCCGCAAATCGTGTTGGCTTTCTTCGTTTCTGGCGGAGAAGGCCTATATTATCCGGCTTTTTGAAAGGAGCCGCATAAGTATCAGCAAGATTTCCGTCAGTTCCTCGATCATTTTGATTTGCTTCATCCTGCAAAAATTGAAGAAGCCTGCGCACGCATCGCCGATGTCCGTAGAAAAACCGAGGCTCTCGCCCAAATCGAGAGCAACATCACACGAATCTGCCCGCACTGCGGTAGGAAACGACCTCAGAAATGGGGCAAGACGCGCACGAAAATCCAGCGTTACCGATGTGCAGGGTGCAAGAAGACTTTTACAGGGCGAACGGGCACGCGGATTGAACGCATGCACCGCACTGACCTGTTCATTGATGTATTGAAGGACATGTTGGAAGCCCTTAGGCCATCATCTATCCGTGTGCCGGCGCGGCGCCTTGGTCTCAACAAACACACAATCTGGCGCTGGCGCATCATCGCACTCACTGGCCTCGCAGGAATCTCCAACACAGATTTCTCAGGAATCGTTGAGGCTGACGAGAAAT
This sequence comes from Roseivivax sp., assembly GCA_038138625.1. GTDB lineage: Bacteria > Pseudomonadota > Alphaproteobacteria > Rhodobacterales > Rhodobacteraceae > JAQXDR01. The sequence continues at coordinate 148 of JAYQEA010000010.1, read as the reverse complement.
ACCAAAAAGAGGCCCGTAAAGGCAGTCGAGCATGGGTAAGATATCAGCGCGATCCAGCCAGCCATCTTAAACCACAACACATGTCTTGGTATAAATACGGAAAGAAAGGCGTGCCTATGCTACGCGGTCTTTCTAAGCGGCAACTGCC
>JAYQEA010000009.1:26127-54081 GCA_038138625.1 Roseivivax sp. | reverse complement strand
TATCAAAGCCGTGGATATGTCGATTTCCGGATTACGGGTGTGAATGCCGAATTGTCAGAGGCCCGTGACGGCTATTTCGTCAATTTTTCGATCGAGGAAGGCCAGCAATTTGCAATGGGTCAGGTCGAGGTCGTCTCGGACCTTCCAGAGGTCGATCTCGACCTGTTCCAATCGGTTCTGCGTTCGCGCAGTGGGCGGGTATACTCTCCAGAAGTTATTGAAAGTGAGGTCGTCCGCCTTGAGCGGTTGGTCGCGCGGGAAGGGTTGAATTTTATCCGTGTCGTTCCGCGTGTTGGACGCAATGACAGGGATTTGACGCTGGATGTGACCTACGAACTGGTGCGCAGCCAAAGGCTGTTTGTCGAGCGAATTGACGTTGAGGGGAACACCACCAGTCTTGATCAGGTGATCCGCAGACAGTTTGATACCGCCGAAGGCGATCCGTTCGATGCGCGCGCGATCCGAAATGCTGCTGACAAAATCAGAGCGCTTGGCTTTTTCGGGGATGTGCAAGTCAATGCAAGGCAGGGCTCTACCCCGCAGCAGGTTATTGTCGAGGTTGACGTCGAAGAACAGCCGACCGGTTCTTTGTCTTTTGGTGGAACCTACTCAACTTCGGAAGGCTTCGGGTTGGCTGTCGATTTTGCCGAACGGAACTTTTTGGGGCGGGGCCAGAAACTATCGCTGGGGATCACGACGACAGATTCGAATCGCCGTTACAAGTTCAGTTTTGCAGAGCCCGCATTCCTGGGTCGCGACGTGGGATTCACCACGGACTTGAGCTTCGGCACGACCAATAACCAGACGTCGGATTATGACACCACGATTGGATCGTTTTCACCATCGTTGACCTTTCCGATGTCCGAATCGACGCGATTGTCCCTACGTTATGGCGCTGACCTTTCGGAAATTACGAATGTTGGTGCAAACGTCGGTAGCCTGATCAGCGACGAGGCGTCACGCGGACAGCTTTGGCAGCAGTCGATAGGCTATGCGCTGAACTATGACAGCCGACGGCTTGGGCTGGATCCGAATAATGGGTTCAAGGTTGAATTCAGTCAGGATTTTGGCCTTGATAGTGACAGCGACACCTTCTTAAAGACCCGCTTGCTGGCCAGCGCGCAAACCGCTGTATTGAGCGAAGAGGTCACCCTGCGTGCGACCCTTGAGGGCGGAGCGATCAACTACTCGGGCGCTGGATCTCGGGTTACGGACAGGTTTTTGCTGGGATCGCGGACTATACGTGGATTTGAATTTGGCGGACTTGGCCCCCGCGAAATTGATGCGGTTGCGGGCGTGAATGATGCTTTGGGTGGGAACTACTATGCCGTAGCGCGCTTTGAAGCGGAGTTTCCTTTGCCGTTGCCCGATGAACTGGGAATATCAGCTGGCGTGTTTTACGATGTTGGATCGCTCTGGGGATTGGATGCTACCAATGCAGATACCGTTTACCAGGATTTTGAAGCCCGGCAGGTCATAGGTGCGTCGATTTTCTGGGATACAGCGCTGGGTCCGCTTCGGTTCAATTTCTCTCAGGCACTCGCCAAAGAGGAATTCGACCGGGTTCAGGACTTTGAGCTGACGATCTCGACCCGGTTCTGATCCATGCGGGCGCTGATCCTGGCGCTGTGTCTGCTGGTTGTGCCAGCCGCAATTTTGGCACAGGATATCGTGCCACGGGCACCTGTTTTGACAATCGAGTCAGACCGCGTTTTTGCCGGGAGTCAATTTGGCCGCAAAATAGCAGAACAAATTGCCACGCAACGCTCGGCTTTGGCTGCTGAAAATCGGAAAATACTTGCCGAACTGACGGCAGAAGAAATAGCTCTGACCAATCAAAGAGAGCTTCTTACACCAGAAGACTTTCTGGTTTTAACGGATGCCTTTGATGAAAAAGTCACCCGCTTGCGTCGGGAACAAGATGCAAAGCAGCGCGCTCTGGAGCAAAGTAGCGACACAGCCCGTGAACAGTTTTTTCAGGCTGCCCGGCCCATTTTGGAACAAATTATGCGTGACAGTGGTGCTGCGGTGATGATCGAACGGCGCAATGTGGTTTTGGATGTTTCTGGGATCAATATTACCGAGATCGCGATCGCGAAAATTGATGCAACCTTGTTGGACGAGGATCCGTAAACCATCTGTCACGGCTTGCTCAAACCGCGCTTGATTGTTAGGCAAGGCGCCAATGCATAATGAAGGACCATCCATGACACAGCCTCTTGTCAGTGCCGATATTCAGCTGATCCAGCGCATTCTTCCGCATCGCTATCCCTTTTTGCTGGTGGATCGCGTGGTCGACATCGATGGGACGAAATCGGCGAAAGGCCTGAAAAACGTCACGATGAATGAGCCTCACTTTACTGGGCATTTTCCGGGAACTCCAATAATGCCGGGCGTGATGATCGTAGAGGCCATGGCCCAGACCTCTGCGGTGATGGTCGGTGTCTCTATGGATCTGGCCGATAAAGATTTGTTGATTTATTTTATGGGCATCGACAAGTGCAAATTCCGCCGCAAGGTTGTCCCGGGCGATGTGCTGGAAATGAACCTGACGACCCTGCGCGGTAAGCCTGGCGGCAAGGTCTGGAAATTTTCCGGCACAGCCACTGTGGATGGTGAAATGGCGGCAGAGGCCGAGTTCACAGCGATGATGGATCTGCCGACGTGAGCGCGCAGATACATCCGTCGGCGGTTGTGGAAGAGGGCGCCAAAATCGGTGACGATGTTTTTATAGGCCCCTTTTGCCATGTGGGCCCAAACGTGACCTTAAAGCCCGGCGTAACGCTGAAAAGTCATGTGGTGGTCGCAGGCATTACCACAATTGGTGAAGAAACCGAAATTTTCCCATTTTCGGTGATCGGTGAAATACCACAAGATCTCAAATTCAAGGGCGAGATTACGCGATTAGAGATTGGGGCCCGCAACCGTATTCGTGAACATGTGACCATGAATACTGGTACCGAAGGCGGGGGCGGGTTGACCTCGGTTGGCGATGATGGCCTTTTCATGGCTGGGTGTCACGTTGCACATGATGCTCGGGTGGGTAGCAATGTCATCCTGGCAAATAATGTGGCTGTGGCCGGCCACTGTGTGATCTCGGATAATGTGATCATCGGTGGCCTGTCTGGAATTCATCAATTTGTCCGGATCGGTCGCGGTGCGATTATTGGTGCGGTAACGATGGTGACCAACGATGTGATCCCCCATGGGTTGGTGCAGGCCAAACGTGGCGAACTCGAAGGACTGAATCTGGTTGGGTTGAAGCGTCGAGGTGTCGACCGCTCTGATATCACGGCTTTGCGTGCGGCCTTTCAAACGCTTGCACAGGGAGAAGGTACATTTCTGGATCGGGCACGCCGTCTTGGTGATGAAACAGACAGTGCTTATGTGAATGAAATTATTGAATTTGTCTTGGGCGATACTGAGCGATCGTTCTTGACACCGAACTGACGCGAATGTTGGCCCTGATCGCTGGACGTGGTGATTTGCCACTGGCAGTAGCATATGCACAGAGCCAGCCGCCCCTGGTCTGCGCAGTGTATGGCACGACACCAAAGGGGCTTTTTGTGGATCGCCAAATTCGCCTCGAAACGCTGGGCTCCACGTTACAACAGCTGCCTGCTTTGGGCGTCACACAGGTTTGCATGTGTGGCGCAATAGATCGCCCGTCAGTTGACCCCTCCCTTTTGGATGCTGCAACTTTGCCATTGGTGCCACGCATACAAAAGGCATTGGCTCAGGGCGATGATGGTGCGTTGCGCGTGGTCATTTCCTTGTTTGAAGAAGCCGGTTTGCATGTTTTAGGCGTTGCCGAGGCCGCCCCATCATTATTGGCGCCTGGCGGAATTTTGGCGGGTCCCGCACCAGACGACAAAATTGCGCAGTTGGGTTTTGACGCGCTGCGCCATATGGGCGCTGCAGACCTTGGACAGGCATGTCTTGTGATGGATGGACGGGTCATTGATCAAGAAGACGACAGAGGAACCGATGCATTGATTGCCCGGGCGCCACGAGGTGCCGTTTTGGTCAAAGGCCCAAAGCCAGATCAGGATCGCCGTGCAGATCTGCCCACCGTGGGCCCCAACACCGCGCAGTCTGCCGCCCGGGCTGGCTTGGCCGGGGTTATTCTTATGGCCGGCGGTGTTTTGATGTTGGATCAAGCACAGACTATCGCCAGCTTTGAAGAGGCGGGGATGTTTTTGTGGGTGCGTTGAATGTCTATATGATTGCAGGAGAACCGTCCGGCGATCGTCTTGGGGCGGCACTAATCAGGGGCTTGCGCGACGAGGCAGGCAAACAGGTCGATGTTCAGGGAATTGGTGGTGACCTGATGATTGAGCAGGGATTGCAAAGTCTTTTTCCGATGCAAGAAATTTCCATTATGGGTGTCGTGGAAATCCTGTCGCAATATCGTTCGCTCAAGGCACGGATCCGGCAAACGGCCGAGGACATCATCGCTGCGCGACCCGACGTTCTGATTACGATTGATCTGCCCGAATTCAGCCTGCGCGTAGCGCGGCTTGTCCGTGCGGCCAGCGATATTCGTATCGTCCATTACGTAGCACCAACAGTCTGGGCGTGGCGTCCGGGCCGTGCGGCCAAGATGGCGGCATATGTTGATCAGGTGCTGGCGCTATTACCATTTGAACCGCCCTATATGCAGGCTGCTGGAATGCGCTGCGATTTTGTAGGTCACCCTGTGGTCACCGAACCTCGGGCATCACAGGACGAGGCAGACAGGTTTCGTGCAGATCATGGTGTTGGAGAGGCTCCTTTGGTTTTGGTGCTGCCCGGATCGCGGCGTAGTGAGGTGTCGCGGCTATCGCCTGTTTTGGGACAGGCTTTGGGCCCTTTGTCCGCGTGTCATCCCAATCTTTGTGTTGCGGTTGTTGCAGCAGCGCCTGTGGTTGAGACCGTGAAAGAAACTGTGGCCGAGTGGCCAATCGAACCCATCATCTTGTCCCCGCTTGGCCAGGACCCCGCGCGTTTTCAAGCACAAAAACGGTCGGCTTTTGCTGCCGCAGATGCGGCGCTTGCTGCATCGGGGACTGTCTCACTGGAACTTGCAGCGTCCCGGACGCCGATGGTGATTGCCTATGACATGAATTGGGTGTCACGCCAGATCATTGGACGGATGCTGCGTGTTGATACAGTGACTTTGGTCAACCTTGTTGCTGACAGTCGTATCATCCCCGAGTTCATAGGCAAACGCTGCCGACCGGATTTAATTGCCTCTGCGATGAAAGACGTCTTGTCCAGTCCTGCGGCGCAATACTCCGCAATGGATTTGTGTATGGATCGGCTGGGGGCAGGGGGTGAGCCCCCTGGACATCGGGCGGCCCGTGCGGTTCTATCTGGGCTTGCTTAGACAGTACACAGTCTTGGATGTGGTTTGGGGCGCATTCGCTTAAGCTCTTTCAGCAAGATCTAAGGCATCGGCTGCCAAGTAAGTTCACGCGCTACATATGCGGCATCCTTCGCCACTGTAAACAGGCTAGTCGGGCACGACCGAGTACGGCGGGCGTCACGCGCGCCGTCGCGAATTCATGCATCTATTGTGCCGTGCTGACCTTTGCATAGCTGGCTGTGAAACCGCGTAAGGATAAATCAAGTGCGACCTCTTGATCAGGGGCAGCAGCTGGTACGATCCGTAGGACAGCAACAGCACCTTTTTTCAATGCGGCCACATCCTCGGCCGTGAGCCCAAGGCGCGCGTAACATCCAAACTCTGTACAAAATGCAAAATCAAAACGCCGCTCGGGCGCAGAATCAATCTGCATCCGCAGTCCGGACGTCAATAAGGTCTCTAGTGGCACGACAATTGATGCACCGGCAGTGATTATTCCGCGCCCTTGAAGTTTGAACACAGTGATTTCCATCACTGGGGTTCCATTCCCATCTGTTAATTGCTGGTACATTTGGCACGGCTCTTCGCTGCCATCTTCTGTACGTAGACATTGCAAGGCCCAGTCGCCGATGACTTCACTTATGTAGGACCGCTCATCAAGACGCGCTGAATTGGCCGATATATCGGTGTCTTGTGCGAATGCACCCTGCGCCGATGCGAGGCCAAAGAAAAAGACAAAAGCCTGCCATACCTTCATTTTGGGTCCCTGATGTGTCATTGAAACTGCGTCATCATTATCACGTCAAACGGGATGTGTCAGGTATGCGAAAGACGGCTATCGGCAATTTCCCGCAGGATACTTGATTACCAAATTGCGACAAATTTTTATGGTGGCTGACAAAAGAAAAAGGGACCAAATGATCCCTTTTCCAAACTTTTGCTCCCCGTCGGACTGACCGACTTATTGTGACGAGACGCTACGAAACTCTCACTCACCGGTCAACTGGATTTTTTGAACAAACGCGCTAATGTCGGATATTTTTTGATATTTCCAATTTTAGCGCGTGGTTGTTTTTAAAAAACCGCGCTGTTTGAGCAGCGCGGTCAGTCTTACAGGGAGGATCTGCTGATGGGCCCACCCATCAGCGCAGTAAGAAAATCCTGAAAAAGTTAAGATTATCATAGTCACTGGTGCGGGTGGACCACTGCCAGAAACCTTGTCGTTCGGGTTTTTGTGGAAAATTGCTACCTCGGTACCAACAATAAAGCTGAACTCAAAGACTGCTCTGGTGGCAGTGAATGTAACGGCATCCAGCGTCAAAAGCACTTCTCTGGCGGCCCAGAATGGCGCAATATCGACCGCGCCTTCCAAGCCTCAGGCTACCGCACCTAAAATGGACTCTCAAATCCGGTTCGGCGAACCATTCTCGCCTTTGGTCACAGCAAGAACATCAGTCATCCGAAACGTCCTTACTTTTCGCCCAATAGGATCGCAGAGCCCGAACAGGCACCAAGACAAACAAGAAGATGACGCTTAAAGCGAACATCGAATGATATTCCAAAAAATAGAATACCACCGCACTCACTAAACAGAAAGTTGCCTCAAATGCTGCTCTTTTTTTCCAGTTTGAAAATAGCACACCTTTCCTCCACGATTCTACAGTGGCGTCAAAGGAAGTGTGTCAGAGTGTTCCTTTGGTCGACGGGACTGCGTCCGTTTTGCGGGGGTCTGTTTCCACAGCCTCTCGCAACGCGCGGGCCAACGCCTTGAACGCCGCCTCGGCGATATGATGGCTGTTGTCACCGCGCAGCAGATCCACATGCAACGTTATGCCGCCATGTGTTGAAAACGCCTGAAAAAATTCACGCACCAATTCTGTATCAAATGTACCAATTTTTTGGGTCGGCAAGGCAAGGTTCCATGCCAGATAAGGGCGCGCAGAAAGATCCAGGGCAACCCTGACCAGCGTGTCATCCATTGGCAGCAGACAGGACCCATAGCGGCGTATTCCCCGCTTGTCGCCCAGTGCTTGTGTCAAAGCTTGCCCCAGAACAATCCCGCAGTCTTCAACAGTGTGATGATCATCTATGTGCAAATCACCCTTTGCGGATACGTCCATGTCAATCAAGGAATGCCGCGCCAGCTGGTCAAGCATATGATCAAAAAAACCGATGCCGGTGGCCATCTGGTACTGGCCTGTTCCGTCCAGATTGATTGCAGCCGTGATCCGGGTCTCGGCAGTGGAACGGGTCAATGTCGCGCGGCGCATCTGTTTCTCCTACTTGGTCACCGTGTGTATAAGACGGTTGTGTCTGACGTGAAAGGGCGCTTTAGGCCGGCTCCTTCATGGCCAATCCACCGATCCGGACAATCAGATCAACGACCGCCTCAACCCCGTTACCCTGACGCAGACTTGTAAAGACGTAAGGTTTGTCGCCGCGCATGCGGGCTGCATCACGATCCATCACCTCCAAAGAGGCACCCACATAAGGCGCGAGGTCTGTCTTGTTGATGATCAACACATCTGATCGGGTAATTGCAGGACCGCCCTTGCGCGGGATTTCTTCACCGGCGGCTACGTCAATCACATAGAGTGTCATGTCGGCCAGTTCGGGACTGAAGGTGGCAGACAGGTTATCGCCGCCACTTTCGATCAGGATCAGGTCCAGATCCGGCAAGTGATCATTCAGTTCTGCAATTGCGGCAAGATTGATCGATGCATCCTCTCGGATTGCGGTATGCGGACAGCCGCCGGTTTCGACGCCTCGAATGCGGTCAAGAGGTAGAACCTGACGTCGCATCAGTTCTTCGGCATCCTCGCGCGTGTAGATATCATTGGTCACGACCGCCATGGAGACGCGATCGCGCAAGGCCGCGCAGAGGGCAGCGGTAAGCGTGGTTTTCCCAGCGCCCACAGGGCCGCCGATGCCCACGCGCAAAGGTCCATTCGGAGAGGTCATAAAGCGCTCCTTAGCTTTGAAACAGTTTTGAATAAAGCCCACCGTGACGCTGCATGGCAACATCCGCCAAGGGGGCGAAGCCGCCAATATCATCGAGCTTGGTGGACAGTGCCCGATCAGCCAAAGGCGCGCATAGTGACGACAGATGCGCAATGACAGATTGTGCCTCTGTCTGTCCAAGCGGGACAAGACGTTGGGCTGCGCTGACTTGTGCAGTGATCTGTGCAAGAAGCAGTGCAGAAAGTGACGCGGCTGGCGGCAACTCCAGCTCGGCAATCGCTTGGCCAAGAACAACCGGATATGCTGCAGGTATCAGCGCCAACCCCCAGGTGGTGTTTGCTGCGCTGGCAAATGCCTTGCCCTGTTGCAGGGTTTCGCGCTTGCGTTCTGGTGCCAGACAAAATGCACGCGCCAGATCATCCAAGCGCCGCACCGCCGTATGGCCATGCACCGCAAGAGCGCAAAGCACCAGATCGCTCCATGCGCTGCCATGGCTCAGGATATCGCGCAACCAGACTTCGGTTTGAGAGGCATCTCTGACCCAACCAGCCTGTACTGCGGCCTCAAGTCCTTGGCTGTAAGCAAAACTCCCCACCGGAAAGGCCGGGGACAACATTTGTTGCAGGATCAGCAGGTGACTAGTGCGAATGGTCATGTGTGTGGTCATGCGCATGGGGGTGGCTATGATCATGGCCATGTGTTCGCCCGTGACCATAGGCGCCGCCTTCGGGCGTAAAAGGTTCGATCACATCGGATACAATCGCGCCAATACGCGCCAGCAGGTCGGCCATGACATGGTCACGTTGGATCAGCAAACGATTGGTTTCGATCTGACAGGGGGTGTGACGGTTGCCGATATGCCAGGCAATGCGGGGCAGATCCGTGGCGGTAATGGCCAAAAGCGGCTCTGGTGCTGCCGCAACCGTAACCTCGTCTCCATCTTCGGTGATCAACACGCCGCCATGATCCAATGATGTTGTCTGCGCAAGATCAACCAGCAAATCCTGACCGGCGTCCGTGGTCAGAACCTTTCTGCGCAAGAAGCGATCCTCGTACGTAAGTGTGACTTGGTCAACGGGTGCGCCATGAGCATGAGAGTGATATTTATGGGCCGTCGGCATGACGTTTGTATTCCTCAACTTGATCTATTTTTGCGGCTACGACCAAAGGTAAGACAGGCGAGCTGATGGCTCATTATTCATGTGACAGCTTGTCGAAAAATACGCTTCGCACCGGCGCATAGTCTGCGTCGGTCACAACATTTCCGATAATCAAACCCAAAACCGGGCTGTACAGGCTGTAGGAATAGCCCGTGCGCATTCCATCCAGTTCCAGCCTGTTCAGGATCACCATAACGTCGTAGGTGCAGTCACCAATTGTCATCTCGGTTTGGTCATGAACCCTTTTTGTTTCGGACCCTTTTGCCATTTCGGCTGACTCAGCGAACAGGCGCACTGGCAATGACAAGGTTGCACCGATTTCGGTCAGATCCAATGTTGCAGGATCCCCACCGTATTGCAGACTAAGCGTACCATTGTCATCGGTGCGTTCGGAGGCCCAGATATCTGCCAAATAGGTGGTGCGCGTGTCCAGTCCGCCAGCCATGCTTCGCATTTCGGTCAATGTCCCATTCTCATCCCGCGACAGGCGGATTTCAAAAAACGGGTCTGTACGCGTCAGGATCAAAGTCTCTTGGGTATGATCCTGCCGCACATCGGGACAATGGGACAACGCGGGCGCGGCGATCGTGCATAACGCCACGAGAACGGGTAACAACTTCATGTGTACTCCTCAGAACAAGAAATAGCGTTGCGCCATCGGCAGTTCTTTTGCAGGCTCGCAGGTCAGCAATTCACCGTTTGCACGGACTTCGTAGGTTTCGGGGTGGACTTCAATATCCGGCGTTGCGTCGTTCAACTTTAGATCCTTTTTACCGATTGCGCGTGTATTGCGCACGGCCAAGGTATCTTTGGCCAGACCGAGCGTACCCGCGATCCCTTCGGCCTGCGCGGCCGCTGACACAAACGTAACGGCTGAGCGTTCAACAGACCGGCCATAGGCGCCAAACATAGAGCGTGTATAGACGGGCTGTGGTGTAGGGATCGAGGCATTGGGATCACCCATCTGAGCGCATGCGATTGTACCACCCAGTAAAACCATCTCGGGCTTCACGCCAAAGAAGGCCGGATTCCACATGACCAGATCAGCGCGTTTGCCAACCTCGATACTGCCAATCTCATGACTTAGACCATGCGCGATGGCCGGATTTATTGTGTATTTTGCAACATAGCGGCGGATGCGCTGATTGTCGTTGGCACCAGATTCCTCAGGTAGACGGCCGCGCTGTTTTTTCATTTTATCAGCGGCCTGCCATGTGCGGATTCACACCTCGCCCACCCGGCCCATGGCCTGACTATCGCTGGCTATGATCGAAAAAGCGCCCATGTCGTGCAGAATGTCTTCGGCGGCGATGGTTTCACGTCGGATCCGGCTTTCGGCAAAGGCCACGTCTTCGGGGATCGATTTATCCAGATGGTGACACACCATCAACATGTCGAGGTGCTCTTCCAGGGTGTTAACCGTGAAGGGTCGGGTGGGATTTGTAGAGGATGGCAAGACATGGTCTTCGCCGCAGATCTTGATAATGTCGGGTGCGTGACCGCCACCGGCACCTTCGGTGTGAAAGGCATGGATCGTGCGTCCTTTCATGGATTTGACCGTGTTTTCGACAAATCCTGACTCGTTCAATGTGTCGGTGTGGATCATCACTTGAACGTCCATGGCGTCGGCGACACCAAGGCAACAGTCGATCGCACCAGGTGTGGTGCCCCAGTCCTCGTGGAGTTTTAACGCGCAGGCGCCGCCCAGAACCTGTTCTTCCAATGCAGCCGGAAGCGAGGCATTGCCCTTGCCTGCAAAGGCAAGGTTCATCGGAAATGCATCCGCGGCCTGCAACATGCGCCCAATGTGCCAAGGTCCGGGTGTGCATGTGGTTGCAAGAGTTCCATGCGCAGGGCCGGTGCCGCCACCCAACATGGTGGTCAACCCCGACTGCAGGGCATCATCTATCTGTTGTGGGCAGATAAAGTGGATGTGACTGTCAAATCCACCTGCTGTGACGATCCGACCTTCGCCCGCGATGGCTTCTGTTCCCGGCCCGACGATAATGTCCACACCCGGTTGTGTATCAGGGTTGCCTGCCTTGCCGATTGCAGCGATCCGGCCGTCTTTCAACCCGATATCGGCCTTGTAGATTCCCGTCCAATCCACAACCAAAGCATTGGTGATGACAGTGTCTACAGCACCTTGTGCGCGCGTTGCCTGTGACTGCCCCATACCGTCGCGGATGACTTTGCCACCGCCAAATTTTACTTCTTCGCCATACAAGGCCGGCCTGTCACCGGGCCGCCCTGTTGCCGCGCCTGCGCGCTCCGCGATCAAATCCCGTTCGACTTCGAGGATCAGGTCTGTGTCTGCAAGCCGAAGTTTGTCGCCAACGGTCGGGCCGAACATGGCAGCGTAATCAGAGCGCGAGATGGTTGCGGGCATGGGTGTTGCACTCCTATGATAGGCAATTACCGACCAGAGAATGAAGTCCAGCCGCGGGCTTGGCAAGCCAGAGTGTGGTATACTCTGTGCGCGCCTGTGGGATTTTACAGCAGATGCCAAAAAAACAGGCGTTCTTGTTGTGCTGCCTGTGACCACCTGCGATATTTGCTACGGCTTTCATCAAGGTCACCGTGTGTTTTTGGTCCGTTTGAACCGGGAATATCAATCGCGATCTTTGTCCGACTAGCCTCTTTGATGCGTCGAACATAGACTGCCTGCCATCCTATTTATAATGCAGATGGGTGGCCCCGTCCCGATGGACATGCACCAAAGCGCCAGTCGCCTCGGCGCCTTCACCGACGAATGCCGCCAGACTGTGTATTCGATTTTCTGTAAGGCGTAACATGCAGTCATAATAGACTTTGGACTGTATCTCTTGTCCGCGTCGAAGCAGGCTTTCTGCCTCACAGGCGCGTTCACTGTAGCGCAACCAACGATTTTGTGCGTCATAAAGGACAACCGTTGTAGCCTCAAAATCGGCTTCGGCAGGCAAGTTTTTATCCAGATGCCCTGCGACGATCATGGCTTCAGACCATAATGATCGAAGTCCGCGGTAGGCACTTTCATAGTTCTGGAGCGCGCATTGATTTCGTTCGGGTTGCGTGCTGGGTAGGTTACAATCCAGATGGTCTGCCAAGGCTGAGGATACATTCAAGCCAGCACAAAACATAAGGGCCAAAGCGGTTTGTTTCTGCATTCGTTAAAGCTTGCCCATTACCTGTTGATTAAAGCCGAATATGCACCGCTCCCCAGATACGGGCACAAGGCTGACCTCGCGACGCTGTCCGGGCTCGAACCTCACCGCTGTGCCGGCAGCTATATCAAGCCGCATTCCATATGCAGCGTCTCTGTCAAAATCCAGAGCGCTGTTGGCTTCGGCAAAATGGTAGTGGCTGCCGATTTGCACAGGTCGGTCACCGGTGTTTGCAACCATTAACTGGATCGCTTCGCGATCGCTGTTTAGGGTCAAAGTTCCCTCAGCAGGGAAAAGCTCTCCTGGGATCATGGTCTTGCCCTTTTAGCGAATTGGGTTGTGAACGGTCACCAATTTGGTGCCGTCTGGGAATGTGGCTTCGACCTGAACGTCGTGGATCATCTCGGGAACTCCGTCCATGCACTGATCGCGCGATATCACATGCGCGCCGGCTTCCATCATATCAGCGACGCTGCGGCCGTCACGCGCGCCCTCGACCACGGCATCCGTGATTAGGGCAATCGCTTCGGGATAATTGAGTTTAACGCCGCGCGCCAATCTGCGACGCGCAATTTCGGCAGCCATAGCCACAAGCAGTTTGTCTTTTTCACGAGGAGTCAGTTGCATGAGTTAAAGCATCCAGGTTCGAGGCAAAGGATCAACGCCAAGGCGCGCCAGCAAAGGCACAATCGTTTGGCGCAAGAGGAAACTATCATCTGCTGTCAGCCGCGCAACAAGCAGATCAGGATCGGGGGCAGCAATTCCACATTTTTCCGGCAAAGTGGGACGCAGGATTTCCACCAATGTACCAGCGCCCGAAGCGGCAAGAATGACCGTTGCGAGGCTTCTTGCGCCAGCTAAAACGGCTGCGCCTTGAAGTGTGCGTTCGACATCATTGAAAAGACGCAAACGGTCTGCAAAGATCAACCTGCCGTCTCGGATTATGTCTATGTCATCGGCGAGGCATAAGTTGGACAGATGTTCGGCCTGTGCAGTCCGCCCCATAACCAATGTTTCGCAGGCCAGCACCCGCGCGCTGCGCGCCAAACGAATACGCAAGCGCCGCTTTATCGAGGCGCCGTCGTATATGAGGGTCTCTTGAGGCAGCCATGAAAGCCGCGCGTTTGGTGCCACTGTCAGACGCGTGTCGATGATCCCGATCTCGTCGGGTTGGGCTTTGTAGGCGCGTTCGGCAGCCTGCGTGGTCATTACCAAGCCCGCGTCGCGGGCGACACGGGCACGAGTCGAAAAACGATCGCCGCCTGTTACGCCACCGGAACAGTTCAAAATCACGGCAGTCAGATCATTCGAGGCCGTTTTGGGAAACAACAGCTTTGATGCGCCTGATTGCCGGAGCCCCTGAATGACCGAGGTTTTGTCCCGCAAACGCACCGAAACGCGCGCGTCACCCTTGGCGCGGGGTTGTGCAGGCAGGTCGATTGTACGGGCGTAAGTGATCTGGATACTCCAATATTTGGCAACTTTGTCTATGTGATACAGGTTACACCGGCAGACAATAACTTGAAGGAACATAAGGCTGATAGCTTAGTAATCCAGAGGCGAACGGGTCTGTAGCGCCCAATAAATGGGCAGTTTAAAGATGTTTCAGGGATTGTTGCCATTGTCGAGCAGAGCGTTAGGCTGGCGCACAAAAGATACAGGAAGAAAATATCGTGCCTAATGACGTTTGCGCATGCAAAACCGATTATCCGCGTCTGGCCACTGCCGGGATAGACGGCTGGTTGGTTCAGTTTAATAACAGTCTAGACGATGCTGCAAATCGCGCCGCTCTTGCCTTTGCGGCTGCTGCGCGCACAGAAAAATGGCCGGGCGTCAGTGAAATCGCGTCGACCTTGGCGTCGGTTTATGTGCGGTTTGATCCGCTGTTGCTGACACATGATGAACTGCGGGCCCGGTTGGCATATTTGTTGGATAGCAAAGATTGGCTGACTGTGGATTTACCTCTGGGGCGCAAACAGTTCTGCATTCCTTGTGTCTGGGGAGGAGAGCGAGCCCCTCAGTTCGAGGATGCGGCAAAAGCCGCAGGAATGATGCCAGATGTCGCGCGTGCTGTGCTGAGCAAAACCGTTGTTCGCGTTCAAACGCTGGGATTTTCACCCGGGCAACCTTATCTAGGGCAGTTGTCACAGGAATGGAACTTACCACGACAAAAAGATTTGACACCACGTGTTCCACCCGGCGCGTTGGTCCTGGCCATCCGGCAGTTCGTATTGTTCGGCATATCGGCGCCAACCGGTTGGCTGCACGTGGGCCAGACTGCTGTCAGGCTGTTTGATCCCACGCGTAATGAACCGTTTCTTTTACGGCCCGGAGACGAGGTGGTCTTCCCGTCGGTTTGCGAACAGACATTGGTGGAATTACAATCGGATCCAACAGGTGGCGTGACCTGCGAGGCAGTATCATGACCCGTGCAATTAGGGCATTGACGGAGATTCCCGGAGCATCCGTCCAGGATCTTGGCCGCAGTGGATATCTTGGAATGGGGGTTGCTCGCGGCGGAGCTATGGACCGGCTTGCCATCCACGAAGGGGCGGCTTTGTTAGGCCAATCGTCTGATCATGCCGCATTGGAGTTTTCCGGAGCAGGTGGTCGTTTTCAGGTTTTGGGCGGCGCAGTTCATGTCGCAATTACGGGCGCGCAAATGTCTGTAACCCTCGACGGTGTTGCCTTGCCGCATGCAACCACCGGCCGTGCAGAGCAGGGAACTGTTATAGAGATCTCGGGCGCGCGGGCGGGGGTTTATGGATATCTGCATGTTGATGGCGGGTTCGCGACACCCGCGGTCCTTGGTGCACGTGCGACACATCAGGCGTCTGGCATGGGCCAACAGGCTAAAATGGGGCAGGTTTTGCCTTTGGGACCGGGGCATGCGCGCGAACCGGGGCTGACGCTAGACACTGCGCCGCGATTAAGCGGGGGGCTCGTGCGGTTGGTGCGCAGTTACCAAACGGACCACTTTTCTGCCCAACAGCGGGAAAGGCTTGTGCACACGGATTTTATCCGAGCAGCACAGGGAAACCGGATGGGGGTGCGGCTAGAGGGCGGCCGTTTTGCGGCAGAGGGTGCTCTTCAGGTTTTGTCTGACATCATTGTTCCGGGGGATGTGCAAATGACCGGCGATGGTGCTCCCTTTATTTTGCTGGCGGACTGCCAGACAACCGGCGGATACCCACGGATCGGTACAGTCTTGCCGTGTGATATCCCGGTGGTCGCACAAGCCGGTCCGGGAACCGCCCTGAGGATGCAATGGGTATCGCTTGCGGATGGTGTGATCGCGGAATCCAAAGCTGCGCAGCATATTGCTGACCTGCCTGCAAAAGTTCATACCCGACTGCGGGCACCGCAAGACATTCAAGACCTGCTAAGCTATCAGTTGATCAGTGGTGCCATTACAGGCTGGGACGAAGAGGAGCGATCACGATGACAACAGTCGATCTGAATGCTGACATAGGCGAAAGTTTTGGTCCGTGGACCATGGGACAAGATGGCGAAGTGCTCAAGGTTGTGACGTCGGCCAATATCGCCTGTGGTATGCACGCAGGAGATCCCGACGTCATGGCGCGCACCATTGCTATGGCTGGTGAGGCGAACGTTGGTATCGGGACCCATCCCGGTTTTGCAGATTTGCAGGGATTTGGCCGACGGCGCATCCAACTGCCGCTTGAGACGCTTCAGAACCTTGTTGCTTATCAGGTTGCGGCTTCGGTGGGTGTTGCAAAGGCGCAGGGTAGAACGGTCCGGCATCTAAAACTACACGGTGCCATGGCCAATATGGCTGCCGAAGATACCACCATGGCGCGTGCAGCTTATGAGGCGGCCTTGCGTGTTGCCCCAGACCTGATTGTCATGGTGCTTGCAGGCACAGCGCAGGAAGAGGCCGCAAAATCCATGGGTGTCCCTCGCGCCAATGAAATCTTTGCCGATCGCGCCTATAACGATGACGCTACTTTGGTAGATCGCAGCTTGCCAGGGGCGATGGTACATGATCCGGTCGAAGCCGGACAGCGCATGGCCAGAATGGTGACGCAGGGTGCGATTATAACGGCCTCTGGCAAGGCACTGCCCACGGCCATCGATACGATCTGTCTGCACGGCGACGGTCCCGAAGCGCTGGCGATTGCCCGAGCCGTGCGTGCGCACCTTCATGAGGCTGGAGTTGGTCTGAGGGCTTTTTCCGGTCGTTGACAGGTCTGGGCCGCTGTGATCCCTGAGTTTGGTATCTGCTTGGCGGCCCATTCATAAACTGTCAAAAACCATGCGAGCAAGAGAGGGGGCCTGTTCGCACTTTGGTCACATGTCTCAGGACGCTTTGCCGTAGATCTGTGCGATCCGTGCAACCGCCGCCTCTGGTGGCAGTTCCTCGCTTTCGCCCGTTCGGCGCGAGGTCAGCTCCACCACGCCATTTTTCAATCCTCTCGGTCCCACGGTGATCCGCCATGGCAGACCGATTAAATCCATAGTGGCAAATTTGGCTCCTGCGCGCTCTTTGCGGTCATCATACAAAGCCTCAAGCCCAAGGGCTGCGAGACTATCATAGAGTGACTGACAGGCGGTGTCGGCCGCGTCATCGCCCTGCTTGAGGTTGACGATGCCGCAGGCAAAAGGTGTCACACCTTCCGGCCAGATAATACCTTTGTCATCGTGGCTGGCTTCGATAATGGCACCCAACAGGCGGCTGACGCCAATCCCGTGGCTGCCCATGTGCACAGGCACCTTGTTGCCCTGACTGTCACTGACCGATGCGCCAAGAGCTTCTGAATACTTGGTGCCAAAATAGAATATCTGTCCAACCTCGATCCCGCGTGCTGCGCGCTGCCGCTCTTGCGGAATCTGTGCAAACAGATCGGGGTCGTGGGTTTCATCGGTGCGCGCATAACGCGATGTGAATTCCTCTAGCACAGCTTGGCATGCTGCGACGCTATCGAAATCGACATCCCGGTCTCCAAAGGTCAGATCGGTGATCTCGCTATCATAAAAGACTTCGCTTTCGCCGGTATCAGCCAGAACAAGAAATTCATGGGTGTAATCGCCGCCGATGGGGCCTCCGTCCGCGCGCATTGGTATTGCCTGCAACCCCATACGTTCATAACTGCGCAGATAGGACACCAAATGACGGTTGTAGGCATGCAGCGCATCCTCTCGTGTGAGGTCAAAGTTATAACCATCCTTCATCAGAAATTCCCGTCCGCGCATCACACCGAAACGGGGGCGGATTTCATCGCGGAACTTCCATTGAATATGGTAAAGGGTTAATGGCAGGTCTTTGTAACTGCCGACGTGGCTGCGAAAGATATCGGTGATCAGTTCTTCGTTGGTAGGTCCGTACAGCATATCCCGCCCATGGCGGTCTGAAATGCGTAACATTTCCTGTCCATAATCGTCATAACGACCGCTTTCGCGCCACAGGTCTGCTGATTGTAGCGTCGGCATCAACATAGGGATATGTCCTGCGCGCTGCTGTTCTTCGTGCACAATCTGTTCGATATTGCGCAGCACGCGGTAGCCTAGCGGCAACCACGAATAGATTCCCGCGCTGGCCTGTTTGATCATTCCCGCCCTGAGCATCAGCCGATGGCTTGCAATCGTAGCTTCGGAGGGCGTTTCCTTGAGTACAGGTAAAAAATAGCGCGACAGTCGCATGTCCGAGATCCTTGTCCTCTTTGTTTGTGTCTTCTTTGCGCCATGCGCGCAGGCGAGGCAAGGGGCGCATTGAGCCGGCTTGGAACAAACGCGAATTTCGCGATGGGATTGGTCCTCATATCCGACAATTGACCCGCTGGTTATGCGGTCTAGTTAAACCGACCATGAAAACAGTTTTGCTTATTGGGATGTTCAGTGCAGCCAGCATGGTGCAGGCGGACTGTCCAGCAGCGCCCGACATCGCGGATGATCAGGCGTTTCTTTTTACACAGGCGCAGCAGGCGCAATCCGAGGCTGAGGCGCGGCCAATCTCGCAAGAACTCTGGCGTCTTTGGGCAAAGGCGCCGGATGATCAAGCACAAGCTCTTTTGGATCGTGGGATGGCGGCGCGGGGCAGCTTTGACTTTGTGTCAGCGAATGAGGCCTTTGACAGGTTGATCGCCTATTGTCCGGACTATGCCGAAGGATACAACCAGAGAGCTTTTGTTAGCTTTTTGCGTCAGGATTACGCGGCAGCATTGGTCGATTTGAACGAAGCAATTGACCGAAGCCCTTATCATGTCGCGGCGCTTGCGGGCAAAGCGTTGACCTTGTTCGGGCTGGACCGCCCTGACGAAGCACAAGAGGTGTTGCGCAAAGCGGTCGGATTGAATCCATGGATATCAGAGCGAAGGCTGTTAAAACTTCCCCCAGGTGTTGATCTGTAGAAACTAACACTTGGATGTGCACCTGTGACGGCTTAAGACCGTCAGACGGCTCGGACGTGTGGGGGTCGTGTACGCGTAAGTGTGAAGGATGCAGTTATGGCTCTGTCTGTCAGAACACAGGTGAAATACTGGGGTGTTTCAGCGATCTTTGCCTCTGTGCTTCTTTGGTATCTTGGAGATGTCTTGCTGCCGTTCGTGCTTGGTGCGGCAATTGCCTATTTTCTGGATCCGGTCGCTGACAGGCTCGAGGCGATGGGTTGTTCGCGCGTCCTGGCAACGCTTATCATTACAGTCGTGATGTTGATCGTCTTCATATTGGCGGCTTTGCTTTTGGTTCCCACGTTGCTGAGCCAGGCCGCACAACTATTTGCCGCGGCGCCAAACGCCTTTCGAACACTGTTCGAATTTTTAAACACCAATTTTCCAATGCTTCTGGAAGAAGATGGTGTCATGCGGCAGAGTTTGGTGGCACTGGGAGAGACGATACGGGCGCGGGGGCCTGAGCTGCTGAATTCGGTATTGAATTCGGCTCTTGGTATTCTGAACATTGTGACAATCCTGCTGATCGCCCCGGTTGTTGCGGTCTATTTGCTTTTGGATTGGGATCGTATGATCGCGCGTTTGGATGCCTTGATGCCCCGCGATCATGCAGCCACCATTCGGTCCTTGATGCGCGACGTGGATGCGACCCTTGCAGGATTTATCCGCGGTATGGGAACCGTGTGTCTCATCCTTGGGACATTTTACGCAATAAGCCTATATTTCGTAGGCTTGCAGTTCGGTCTGGTTGTGGGCGTGGTCGCTGGACTTTTGACCTTTATTCCGTATGTCGGTGCGATCGTTGGCGGGGGGCTGGCGATTGGTCTAGCGGTTTTCCAATATTGGAACGGTGTCGACGTCCTGAACGATGCAGGCGCCGTGATTGGTGCGCGCCCGGACTGGATCAAGATCGCGTTGGTGTATGCTATTTTCCAATCCGGCCAGCTGATTGAGGGCAATGTGCTGACGCCGCGGATGGTTGGTAACAGCGTTGGATTACATCCCGTTTGGCTGTTGTTGGCATTGAGTGTTTTTGGCGCAATTTTCGGGTTTATTGGTCTATTGGTTGCGGTGCCTTTGGCAGCCTCAATCGGGGTTGTGATCCGGTTCGGCATCGGACAGTACCTTGACAGCAAACTTTATATCGGTCTGAGCCGAGACAAAACAGAATGACCCAAGACCAGCTGCGTATGGATCTGCCCCGGCGGTCTGCTTTGGGGCGTGACAGTTTTTTCGTGTCGCCGGCGAATGCCGTGGCTCTGGCTTTGGTGGAGACCCCGGCGCGGTGGCCCGCACAGCGTTTGTTACTGGTGGGCCCGTCCGGGGCCGGAAAGACACATCTTGCCCATGTGTGGGCGGGCCAGACCGAGGCGCGCGTGCTTTGGGCCGAGGAGCTAATGCATCAGGATATCTCTGCGCTGGCCAAAGGCGCGCTGTGCATTGAAGCCGTGGACTCAATAGCGGGACAAACTGCAGCTGAGGAGGCTTTGTTTCATCTGATCAACCTGATGGGCGCAGAAGCAAACCCATTGTTGATGACCGCGCGGACCACTCCAACGGTGTACGACTTGGGTCTTGCTGATTTGAGATCCCGGATCGAGGCGACGATGATCGCAAAATTGGACCGACCTGATGATGCGTTGTTGGCCGCTGTTTTAAACAAACTGTTTGCAGATCGCCAAATAACTCCTGCGGGGTCCGTGATCCCCTATCTTGTGACACATATGCCGCGCAGTTTTGCTGCTGCGGGATGGCTGGTGGATCGCGTCGACACATTGGCCTTGGGCACACGTGGTGGCGCGACACGTGACAAGGCTATTGCGGCTTTGTCAGACATGGACGCAGCTGGCCTTTTCCAAGAGCCTTAATCATCCTATGTTGGTCGTATACATCCTTCAAAGATCGTTTATATGTCCCACGCTGATTTTCTTCATTATGACCTAGCCCCCGCAATCGAACTGGATGATTTCGATCCAAATGGTCCGGAACGGTTTATAAACCGTGAACTCAGCTGGTTACAGTTTAACTGGCGCGTGCTGGAAGAGGCTGAAAATCCTCGTGTCCCCTTGTTGGAGAGGCTGCGCTTTGTGTCGATCTCGGCGGCAAATCTGGATGTATTCTACACAGTGCGGGTGGCGGGCCTGCGCGAATTGGCCCATGCAGGCAATATAACCCCCGCTGCGGACGGGCTGACGCCTGCCAAACAGCTTGTGCACATCAATAAAGATGCGCGTGCCCTGTTGCTGCATCAACAGAAAGTTTTGGCCACATTGCGGACCGAAATGGTCGAGGCCGGCATTGATATTCTAACCCGAGATCGGTTGGACGATGCGGATCGCGTGGCCTTGGGTGCAACCTTTCTCGAACAGGTTTTTCCGGTTCTGTCGCCGCTGGCCATCGATCCCGCCCACCCGTTTCCCTTTATCGCCAATAATGGATTTTGCATCGCGCTTCAGTTAAGGCGGGGCAAAACCCGTGAGTTGCAGGCACTTTTGCCGATCCCTGCGCAGGTGTCGCGGTTTGTGGCACTGCCCGAGACGTCTGGGGTCCGGCGGTTTTTGCCGCTGGAAGAGTTGCTGTTGATGCATATCGACAGCTTGTTTCCCGGCTATGAGCTTGACAAGTATTTTGTGTTTCGGGTGTTACGAGATAGCGATATCGAGGTAGAAGAAGAAGCCGAAGACCTTGTGAGAGAGTTTGAAGTCGCGCTCAAACGTCGACGTCGTGGCCAAGTGGTGCGGCTGACTTTGTCTGCTGGTGCGCCGAAGGCACTGAAATCCGTGGTCATGCGGGAACTGGCTGTTTCAGGGCAAGAAGTTATTGAACTTGACGGCATGATCGGCTTGGCCGATCTCAAGGAGCTTGTGTTAAAAGACCGCCCCGACCTGCTTTGGTCTGGTTTTACGCCACGCGTGCCGGAACGGGTTCAGGATCACGAAGGCGATATGTTCAGGTCGATTGCTCACAAGGACATGTTGCTGCACCATCCTTATGAAACCTTTGATATGGTGGTGCGCTTTCTCAAGCAGGCCGCTGCAGATCCCAATGTGGTGGCGATAAAGCAAACTCTCTATCGGACATCCCGCGAGAGCCCGATTGTTGAGGCGCTTTGTGAGGCAGCAGAGGATGGGAAGTCTGTAACGGCACTTGTCGAATTAAAAGCACGCTTTGATGAAGCCGCCAATATTCGTCAGTCCAGACGGCTCGAGCGCGCTGGCGCACATGTGGTTTATGGATTTCTGGACTGGAAAACACACGCCAAGATCAGCACGGTTGTGCGACGTGAAGGGGATCGTTTGGTCACATATACGCATTGTGGAACAGGCAACTACCATCCTATCACAGCCAAGATATACACGGATCTGAGCTTTTTCACATGTGACGCGGCGCTTGGCCGGGATGCGACAAAGGTGTTCAACTACATGTCCGGTTATGCCAAGCCGGACAGGCTGGAAAATCTGTCCATTTCACCGCATCAGATGAAAACCCGCATTCTGGAGATGATCGCCGCAGAGGCAGACCACGCCCGTAACGGACGGCCTGCGCAGATCTGGGTGAAACTGAATGCGCTGATCGAACCCGAAGTAATTGATGCGCTTTATGCCGCCAGCCAGGCAGGGGTCCGCATTGATCTGGTGATCCGGGGCATTTGCGGTGTGCGGCCCGGGGTTAAGGGGTTATCCGATAACATCCGTGTGAAATCTGTGGTGGGGCGTTATCTTGAGCATTCCCGTATTGCCTGTTTTGGCAATGGCTACGGTCTTCCACATGAAAACAGCAAGGTCTTTTTTTCGTCTGCTGACTGGATGGAACGCAATTTGAACCGCCGTGTCGAAACCTTGGTCGAGGCGCGTAATCCAACGGTCAAAGCACAGATTGTCAGCCAGATCATGGCGGCGAATTTGGCGGATGTCGCGCAAAGCTGGGTGATGGGACCCGATGGAAAATATATCCGCACGCGGGTCCCTAAAGACACATTTGCCTTTAGCTGCCATCGGTTTTTTATGGAAAACCCGTCTTTGTCGGGACGCGGTTCGGCAGGCGCTGACGATGTGCCCGTGTTGACCCATACCGCCGGTTAACGGCAAGGGCACTGCCGGCATTGCAATGCGGGCTTTACCCCTCGATTTGGGTAAGATCCGCAACCTGGCCGCATGTGCTGCGGATCCTGCTCAGCAGATTAAGCCTGTTACGGCGCAAAATTGCGTTGTCTGAATTGACCTGCACCGCCGTAAAGAATGCGTCTACGGGCGCGCGCAAGGTTGCCATCGCGGCCATGGCCTTGGTGTAATCTTCCAAGTTTATGGCATCTGCAATCGTTTTCTCGGCATGGTCCAAGGCGGTGAAAAGCGCGTCTTCGGTTGGGTCTTCTGCAAATTTGGGATCAGCGCCAAAGCTGTATTCAACACCGTCGGATCCTTCTGCCTGAGAAAGGATATTGTTGGCACGTTTAAAGCCTTGGACAAGGTTTTCACCGTCTTCGGTTGACAACACTGCGGCGAGCGCGCGTGCGCGCGCTACAAGTTTGGCAAGATCATCACTGCCGGGCAGGGCGATCACAGCATCGATGGCATCATATCGGATACCGTCATCACGCAGAAAAACCTTGAGCCGATCATGAAAGAACGACAGCAGGTCTTTTGCATCTGCACCGGGATAAGCCTGTACAATCGCGTCAAGCAAGGGAAGGTGCAGATTATTTTGCGTAATCAGGCGTATGATGCCCAGCGCGGCGCGGCGCAACGCATATGGATCTTTGGACCCTGTTGGCTTTTCGTCAATCGCCCAGAAGCCAGAAAGAGTATCCAGTTTATCTGCCAGTGCGACGGCGACTGAGATCGGTGCCGTTGGCACGTTGTCGGATGGGCCAAGCGGGCTGTAGTGATCTTGACAAGCCGCGGCCACTTCGGCGGGGTGACCGGCTGCTGTGGCGTAATAACGACCCATCAGGCCCTGCAATTCGGGGAACTCATAGACCATCTCCGACGATAGGTCGGCCTTGGCCACGCGGGCGGCCTGTTCGACGAGGTCGGCATCGGCCCCTGTCACCGGGGCCAGCGTGCGGGCCAGCGCGGCGATGCGGTTAATGCGGTCCTTTTGGCTGCCCAATTTGTTATGAAAGGTCACATTGGACAGCTGGTCTGTCCAGACATCCATACCGGAATTCGCCACCCGAAGATCATTTTCCCAAAAAAACTTTGCATCGGACAGGCGCGCGGCCAAGACCTTTTGGTTACCCGCCAAAATGGTTGCGCCGTCGTCAGAGGTTTCGCGGTTTGCCACCGTGACAAACGCTTCTATCCGGTTCGTATCCGGGTTACGCACGGAAAAGAATTTTTGGTGTTCTTTCATAGACGTTTGCAGCACTTCGGCAGGCAAGCCCAGAAAATCACGGCCAATCTCGCCCATCAAGACGACGGGCCATTCCACCAGACCGGCGACCTCTGCCAGCAAGCCGCGATCCTCAACCACCTCTAATCCTCTGGCAAAGGCCAAATTTGTGGCTGCCTGCCAAATCGCATCTGCTCGTTCTGTAGGGTTTAATACGACAAAAGCGCGCTTGAGCTTTATTTGATAATCCTCAAACCCGGTTACGGCAAAAGCCCCGGGTGCCATGAACCTGTGGCCTTCGGTTTGATCAGACGCGGTAATGGCGTCAATCTTTATGGGAACAACCTGCGCGCCGTTCTCATCGCTGAGAATGCAAAGGATCCGATGCAGCGGACGCACCCATCTAAGCTGACCACTCCCCCATCGCATAGATTTTGGCCATGGAAAGTTATGGATGATATCGGACAGAACCTCTGCGACGATTTCCGCTGCGGGGCGACCCGGCGTTTCAATCCGTGCAAGGTAAAATGTGCCTTTTTTCTCGTCTATTGTTTCAAGCTGATCCACGGTTAAGCCCACACCGCGCAAAAACCCTTGCACGGCCTTGTCCGGAGCGCCCACCTTTGGGCCACGGCGTTCTTCGTGCTTTACGGGACTTTCTGCCGAAAGATCCTCGATTGTGAGTGCCAGGCGTCGCGGTGTCGCAAAGGCGGCGGCTGCCGCATAGGTCAGCCCGGCCTCTACCAGACCATCGGTCATACGCTTTTTCAAATCCTCGGATGCACGGGCCTGCATGCGCGCGGGGATTTCTTCGGAGAAGAGTTCAATCAGTAGATCAGGCATGGCTCTTGGTCCTTGGAGATTTATGCGCTCTGTAGCCTATGTCGTTGCTGTGTGCGAGGGGGCATTCACGGCTTGGACGATCTTTGCTTCAGGATCCAGATCTTATGTAACAGCCACCGGCCTGCACCGGCATGGTGTTGTTAACGCATGATCCCGAACCGACTGCGAACCGCGGTGGGCTTACCGCTCGGGGCAGTTCTTGCCTAAGGGCGAGCCATCATAGGCCTTGTCACCGCAATCGTTTATTTCATGCCACACATAGCCACGCCCTTGCGATGTCAGAGCAATGACGCGGTCGATCCCGTATTCGATATTGCTGGTACCCGTAAAGATAACGGCGTCGCCCGCAGTGATCTGCATACCGATTGCATCGGCATCAAAGCATTCAAACCAGAAGGGGGCAGTGCGAGGCGCCGAGCGATCGGGATAGGGCAAAAACTGGGCCTTTGCCTCATCCAAGGAAAGATTGACATCAAAGCAGGCCCGATACCGGATAGGCGAGCTGGAGGCGTCGATTCCTTCGAAATTCGAAATAGGCAGGGGGGTGAGATCCCCATTTAAGGTTGTCGCGTTGATCTGCTGTCCCTGCACCGGGAGGCGTTCGTAGAAATAGTATATTTGCAGATAGTAGAGCCCTGCACCTGCTACGGCCGCACAGATCAGGATGGCAATCACCAAAAGTTTTCCTGTCGTCATAAAATTTCCCGTTTGGTTCGGACTGCCCGTCGACGGGTCGGAGGGCGTCATCCAGATACTATCGGGCCGTAAAGTGACCCGCGCGCGTCATGGCAGGAGCCTCGTCAAGCCGCGTATCCACCGGCCGGAGTTAACACGAAAGCGTCTGCACAGAGTTTTGCCAATGCACGTACCCTGCCGATGTAGGACTGGCGTTCGGTGACCGAAATGACGCCTCTGGCGTCCAATAGGTTGAAAATATGGCTTGCCTTGATGCATTGATCATATGCGGGATGCGCCATGATGATGCGGTGTCCGGTTTTCGGATCCTGATGAGCTTGTTCCAGAATGCGTGCGCATTCTGCTTCGGCTTCTTCGAAATGGCGCAGCAACACTTCGGTATCGGCGATGTCAAAATTCCAGCGGCTGTATTCCTGCTCGGTTTGACGGAAAATATCGCCATAGCTGAGGGGCGCCGGTGACTTTGGGTCGTTAAACGGCATGTCCATCACATGATCTATGCCCAGGACGTACATCGCCAGACGCTCCAGCCCATACGTCAGCTCCCCCGAGACCGGAGCGCAGTCATGGCCGCCAACTTGTTGAAAATAGGTGAACTGGCTGACTTCCATACCATCGCACCAAACCTCCCAGCCCAGTCCCCATGCACCCAGTGTCGGGCTTTCCCAGTCGTCTTCGACGAATCGTATGTCGTGCACTGTCATATCGATGCCAATGGCTTCGAGCGAGCCCAGGTACAGATCCTGCATATCCGGTGGCGACGGTTTAATCAGGACCTGGTATTGGTAGTAATGTTGCAGACGGTTTGGGTTTTCGCCATACCGGCCGTCGGTGGGACGCCGTGACGGTTGTACATAGGCCGCCGCCCAGGGACGCGCACCCAGACTTCGCAACGTGGTGGCAGGGTGAAACGTACCTGCACCAACTTCCATGTCATAGGGTTGCAAAATTGCACAGCCCTTGGTCGCCCAATAGTTTTGAAGCCGAAGTATGATATCTTGAAAACTGCGCGGTTTTTCGGGTTTATTGGTCATCGGTTGCCCCTTGGTGGCGTGTGACACTGTCCTATGCGGACACAGTTGCGGGGTCAATTCGCGTGATTGTCAATTATTAAGGTGAAACTGCTTGTGCTTCCCGTTATGCGACGTTTGAAAGATTAAGAACCAATAATTTTGTGAGGCCGACATGAGGGTATTTCGCGCGACACTGGCTGTACTTGTGGCCCTGGTGATTTTGGCACGCAGTGCACTGGCACAAGATGTGGCCTATATCCAGATCGAAGCCAAGCCGAGCCTTGCTGAAGTCCAGACGCGATTGCAGGCCTATTCTGAGACGTTGGATGATGTGAATGGCTTCGCGCTTGGCGCTGGTTGGTACGGCATTGCTTTGGGGCCGTATTCTCGCAATCGCGCTGAGGCTTTATTGATCGCCATGTCTGCGCGAGGGTTGATCCCACGCGACAGCTATATCTCATCACCGGCGGAATACCTGCAACAGATCTGGCCGCAACCGGGCTTGGATGTTCAAACCTCGGTCCGAACGACACAAGCTCCCTTGACCGAGCAAAGCGATGCCCCGTCCGTACCCTCGCAACGGCCGCAAAGTAATTTCGGGGAAACTTTGGCCGAGGCGCGCGCGTCTGAGGATTTGCTAACGCGGGCAGACCGCGAAGAGCTACAGATCGCTTTGCAGTGGGCTGGCTTTTATCGGTCCTCCATTGATGCAGCCTTTGGTCGCGGGACACGTCGCGCCATGAGGGATTGGCAAACGGCCAACAATCACGAGGCCACTGGCGTCCTAACCACAGCCCAGCGTGAGCAACTTTTGGCGCAATACTATGCGATTCTTGAAGGTATGGACTTTGCCGAGGTCAATGACGCCCGCGCTGGAATTCGCATGGATATGCCTTTGGGCGTCGTTCGGTTTGACAGATACGAAAGCCCTTTTGCCCATTACGATTCGATCAGCAGTCTGGGTGCCCGGGTCATCCTGATCAGTCAGGAAGGCGACCGTAATACGTTGAACGGATTGTACGAAGTGCTGCAAACGCTTGAGATCGTACCCCG